>NZ_JAAIJR010000201.1 GCF_010915725.1 Thiorhodococcus mannitoliphagus | reverse complement strand
TCAACCTTTTTTGGCCACCCCCCCCCCCGGGGGGGGGGGGGCCCGCGGCGGGGGGGGGGGGTCGGGGGGGGGGGGCCCCCGCTCCCACGTCGCTTTGCCTGAAGGATGCTCAATGTCGACTCAACCGACCGGACGGTCCGATGATCAACGCCGACGGCGTGATGCCACTGAGTACGATTCAGGTGTCGCCTTGCCGATTGCGCCTGTCCAAAAAGTGTAGCTGACGCGCGATGGCCTCGACCGCTGGCAAACGCACGCCCAGCTTCGCCACTTCACGCAGCGGGCGGTCGTACATGAACTCGATCTCAAGCGCGCGTTTGGCAAGGTAGTCCAAGCGCATGCTCGGGGCGTAGGGAGTCATGGCCTCGGTGACCTCGAGCAGCTTTGCCGTGAAGCCTGCATCGAAAGGAGCACCGCACGCAGCGGCACCAAGGGCCACCTCCGCCATGAGCTGCTCGGCAAGCGCCCTCGCATCCGGGTCCCTCATGATGCTGTCGGTGTTTGCGTCGAGCACCACCGAGAGGCCGTTGAAGGGGATGTTCCAGGCGAGCTTGCGCCAACGCGCCTTGAGCAGTGAGGGAAAGCGCTCGACCTTGACGCCGCTCGACGCGAAGGCATCCATCAGCCGAGGGACCCAAGCCTGCCCGCGCGCGTCCTGGGGCGCAAAGCTCACCAAGCCATAGTCCAAATGCGCGATATGGCCTGGCCCAAGCTTGTTCGAGCAGAGAAAACAGAGGCCGGCAACCACCGGGGAGTCCGGAAAGGCCTCGGACAGCGCTTCCTCCATCGTCAAGCCGTTCTGGAAGTTCAGGATGACGGTTCCCGGACGCACCAAGGGTCGGAGCAGGTCGACCAGCTGATGGTTTTGCGTGGTCTTGAGCGCGACGCAAACCACATCGCTTTGGGGGATTTCATCGGACGCTCGATAGACATCCACCGGGAAGTGGTGCAGATCACCCAGGGGCGAATCGACGCGCAGGCCATGCTGGCGCATATAATCGGCATCGGAATGCGCGATAAAGCGCACTTGAAAGCCATGATGCAGAAGCCGTGCCCCATAGAAGCCGCCCAGGGCGCCCGTGCCGAGGATGGTGAAGCTGAGTGTCTGAGATGTCATGGTGCTGAGTGGTGCTATCGTTCACGCGATTCCGCCAGATTTTCTCGGCATGATCCGCGTCAGAGCTGCCAGTATCCGCCACCGCTATCGCTTCAGCAACCAGCCATGGTGGGCCGCTCGGCTGAGTGATCCTAGCGACGCTTTGACGCGAGGAGCCGTCAGATTCGCCAGGCGCTGTCATGACGCTGAACCGCGGATGACCGACACCCGGGGTCTCGTCTCCCTTCTGCGACGCTTCCAGTGGATTTCCGGAGTTCAGCAAACTGTCCCTGGAACTGCTCTGGAACTGCTGGAACTGGGCGTTGCGCCGGCCACTTCCTCGCCTCTCGGCGCACAGAAAATCGACCGCGTAAGCCTATGATTCAGCGAACCTGACCGACTTATGGGCAATGGCATGAGGCTATTCATCGGAGAAGACATTATGGAGTTTTTGACAGAACACAAAGGGCGGGAAGCGGAGATCATTGACCTCTTCACCCTGGCCTTCACTGTGTCCGAGGGCGAGGAAGAAGGCGAGCTGATCGGGAAACTGGTGCGGAATCTGCTGGACGGCACGGCGGAGAAGGATCTCTTCGTCTTCACTGCGGACGAGGACGGCACGGTCATTGGCGGCATCATCTTCTCGCGGCTGACCTACGAGCAGGATGAACGGATCCTGTTCATTCTCGCCCCCGTCGCCGTGGCGCCCCATCAGCAAAGGAAGGGCATTGGACAGCGGCTGCTGACCCATGGACTGGCTGCGCTGCGGCGCGCTGGCGTCGACATCGTCATAACCTATGGCGATCCGAGCTACTATGCCAAGGTCGGCTTCGTGCCGATCAGCGAGGCGGATGCACAAGCACCCATGCCGCTGAGCCGTCCCGAAGGCTGGCTGGGTCAGTCCTTGACGCACCGGGCGATGGCGCCGCTGAAAGGCCCGTCCCGCTGTGTCGAGGCGCTCAACAATCCCGTGTTCTGGTAGAGGAACCATGGTGATGGACCCTGAGGACTTCGCCCGCCTTCACAGCAGCGCGAGCGCCGAGTCGGCAAGCCGCGATTTGGCGACGCTCGCAGCACTGGGTTGGGAACCCTTCTTCGCGCGGCAGATCAGCGTGGAGACGCTGTCCGACACGCCGCCGGCGCGCGTCGTCGCCGTCCATCGCAGCGGCCTCCAGATCCTTGGCGCTGGCATCGACGCGATCATCCCGCCGCGCGCCGACGCGACCGTGGGTGACTGGCTGCTGCTCGATCGCGATCAGACTCGGGCGAGCTGCCTCCTGTTCCGAAAAAGCCTTATCAAGCGCCGTGCGCCAGGCACGAACCGGCAGGCGCAACTGATCGCGGCGAATATCGACACGGCCTTCGTCGTCACCTCCTGCAATCAGGATTTCAACCTTGCCCGACTGGAACGCTACGTCGCACTTGCCCTCGAGGCGAAGATTGCGCCCGTCATCGTCCTGACCAAGGCTGACCTGGTGACGGATCTGCCATCCTGGATCGATGCAGCCCGCACCGTCTCGGACCGGATCCCGGTCGTCGCGCTCGACGCTCGTGGGGGCGAGCCGCCAGAGGTGCTGTCGCCCTGGTGCAAGCCCGGCCAGACTGTCGCCTTCCTTGGGTCGTCGGGTGTCGGGAAATCCACCCTCACCAACGCCCTTGCCGGCACCGATGCAATCGCAACGCAGGGCATCCGCGAAGACGACGCCAAGGGACGTCATACGACGACACGCCGGGAGCTGCACCTCATCCCCGGAGGCTGCCTGGTGCTGGACACGCCGGGCATGCGGGAATTGCAGTTGGCAGACGCCGCCTCCGGCATCGCCGAGACCTTCGAGGACATTCAAACACTCTCGGCCCAATGCCGGTTTGGTAATTGCCAGCACGAAAGCGAACCCGGCTGCGCGATCCGGGATGCGATCGAGCATGGCCGAATCGACTCCGCGCGGCTTCTCCGCTGGCGCAAGCTGATGGCGGAGGACGCCTTCAATTCCGCGAGTCTGGCCGAGCGCCGCACAAAAGACCGGGCATTCGGAAAGATGGTGCGAAGGGTTATGAAGGACGCCAAGTCGCGCCGACGGTCCTGATCAAGGAATGCACTTCGAATTAGCCTGACGATCAGGGCTGAAGGCCACGCTGGTTCATGCGAAACGACACTATCGACGATGTCTTCATTGATGAGTGGTTGGACGGATCACAAGCGCGTCCGTCGCGGCGGGGCGCTGCCCCACCGCCGACCGCGCGCGTGCACGACCGATCATCGAGGCCCACTCATGCCGCCTCCGCAAGCCGCCTCACGGCGCCGAAATCCGTCTTGCCGCTGCCCAGCTTGGGGATCGCGTCGACGCGCAGGATCTCCGACGGGACGCTGAGTGGATTGGTCCCGGCGTCGAGCATGGCCTTGCGCAAGCTGTCCGCATCGACCTCGTCGGCCACCAAGAGCAAGATGCGCTCACCCTTGCGGGCATCGGGCAGGTTGACGGCGGCGACTTCGAGGTCTGGCCGCCCTAGGGCGCGACGGACCTGCTCCTCGACAGCCCCCAGGCTGACCATCTCGCCGCCGAGCTTGGCGAAACGCGAATAGCGATCCACGATGGTCAGGAAGCCATCGGCGTCCAGATGCCCCTTGTCGCCGGTCTTGTACCAGCGCATCCCATCCAGCTCGACGACGGCATCCGCGGTCTTGTCCGGCGCGTTCAGATAGCCCTTCATCACCTGGACACCGCCGATGAGCACAAGACCGTCTTCCCCTGGCGACAGCGGTTCCAGTGTCGCCGGATCCACGACGCGGAAACTGGTTCCTGGCAGCGGCAGTCCGACCGTCCCCGGCCGCGAGCCTGACTGGATCTTCCAGGTTTGTGTCTCCAGGGCATCGGGCACATTGACGCTGGCCACGGGCGTCGTTTCAGTGGCCCCATAGCCTTCCAGAATGTCCTTGTGGAACTTGAGTGCGAAGGCATCACGCACGTCCGTGCTCAGCCGTTCGGCGCCGGCCACGACGATGCGCAGCGATTCCAGCATCAGCGGATGGACGCGTCGGTTGCGGATGTAGAGCCGCAGGAAGGTGGAGGTGCTGCATAGCACGGTGACGCGATGGCGCGCGATGGCCTTGGCGCTGCCAACGGCATCGGTCGGATCTGGATGGCAGACCGCGGGAACCCCTTCGAGCAGCGGCATGAAGGTCGTGGCCGTGAGACCGAAGGCATGAAACAGCGGCAGGTTGGACAAGACGACATCGTCCGCCCGCGTATTGAGCACGTCCGAGATCTGCCGCACGTTGGCCATGATGTTGCGGTGCGTCAGCTCGATGCCCTTGGGCTGCCCCTCGCTGCCGCTGGAGAAAAGGATGGCGGCGGTGTCATCCGGGCGCGACGGCCGGCCGAAGAGCCGAGTCAGCAGAGCCGCCGGCAGCAACGTCGCGGCGCCGAGCGCGAACAGCGTGCTCAGCCGGCCGAACTCGGCGCGCATCGGCTCCATGGCATGCAGGCTCACCCCGGGCAGCGCCGCTTGCAGGTCGATCCCGCGCTGCTCGAGCTTGCGCAAGAAGCGGTCTGCCGTGATGACGTGGCGCACGCCCGCCTGGGTCACCCCGGCGCGCAAGGCCTCCGCGCTTGCCGTGTAGTTGAGGTTGACGACAATCTTGCCCGCGAAGAGCGCCGCGAGATTGGCGATGGCGCCGGCACTGCTCGCCGGCAGCAGGATGCCGACTGCGGGCTCGGGCGCGAGGCGGCGAATCTTTCCCGCGAACAGCAGCACTGCGGTCAGCAGACGTCGATTGGTGAGGGTCGTCCCGATCGAGTCGATCACCGCAAGCTTGCCGAGGTTGCGTTTCGCGGACCTCAACCAGGCGCCGGACAGCGTCGGCAGCGACTCCACGTAGCTCTTCCAGGAGGTGACCGAGAGTTCGAAAACCGCCTGTTTGACCCGTTCAGCGCTCGCCTCGAGCGGCAAGGGGGCACCGAAGGCCACGATGATCTCGCGGACGCGGCCATCCTTGCGGTTCGCCTGGAGCTTTGCACTCGCGTAGGAAAAGCGGCTGCCCCAGAGCCCACGTTGATAGAAAGGCAAGATGACGCCCGCCTTGGCGGCACGCGCGGACAGCTCGAAGCCGCGCTTGAACTCCGACAGCTGCCCAGTCTTGCTCAGCGTCCCCTCGGGGAAGATGCAAACGACCTCGCCTGCGTCCAGCAAGCGCGCCACGGTGTTGATGGCTTCACGGCTGCGCCCGCGCGAGATGGGGATCACACCGAAGAAGTCGAGGAACCAGCGCAGATACCAGCGCTCGTAGATCCAGCGCTCCATGACGAAGCGGACCGGGCGCGGGCTGGCCATTTGCACCATGGCCCAGTCGATCCAACTGACGTGATTGCCAAGCAAGAGCACGCCGCCCTGCGCGGGCATGTTTTCCAGGCCCATGACCGTCAGCCGGTAGCGCGTCGCAATCAGGCGCGCGACGATGAAGCGGACCAGCGACTGCGGGAGCTGGTAGAGCGTGTACAAGGCGCCAATGAGCGCAACGATGGCCAGGAACACCATCACCGGCCATCCGCTGATCTGACTGAAGGCGGCGAGGACCGTCAGGCCGAGAAAGCCGAGCATCACCACGTTCTGGACAAAATTGTTAGCCGCCAGCACCCGTCCCAATCCATTTTCACCGGCATTGAATTGGATCAGCGCATTCAGGGGTACCAGGAAAAGACCGCCCAGAAAGCCGAGTGCCAGGAAGTTGAAGGCATGCGCCCAGGCGGAACCGAGTCCAGGCAAGACGAAGAGGGAGAGCGCAATGCCGATGGCGCCGATAGGGATGAGCCCAGTCTCGATGTGGCTCCGCGAAACACGCCCGGCGAGGTAGGAGCCGAAAATGATGCCGACCCCGGAGCAGGCGAGCATGCCCTGAATCACGACCGTATTGGTCTCGCCCAGGGTGTCCTTCGCAAAGGCGGGAAAGGCCGCCAAGATGACCTGCGAGATCGCCCAGAAGATCGAGAGGCCCACGATCGACAGCCAAATGACCTGATTGCCCCAGGCCGCACCCAGATTCTCTTTGAGATAGCGGCCCGAGACATAGCGACCCCAACGAAAGCCCATGGCATTGCCTTGGCTGACCTGTGGCAGACGATAGGCCAGGGCCAGTTCGAGCAAGGAGCAGACCACCAGGACCCAGCCGAGGGGCGCGATCCGCTGGGTGATGGCGCTCGGATCACCCAGATCCATCTCCGTTAGGCGCGCTTCGAAGAGCACCGAAAAGAAGAAGATTCCGGCGAGGATGGCCGTGGTTGTCGTTGCCTGCGCCCAGCCGTTGGCCGAGCCCAGTGCCTCCTTCCCGACCAGTTCCTTGATGTAACCGTACTTGGCCGGCGAATAGAAGGCGCTCTGGGCCGCGAGCAGGAAGGTCATGGCGAAGGCAGCCCAGAACCAACCGAGATAATAGAAGGCCGTGATGCAGAGCGTCAGCGCAACCGCCAGCCAGGCGCTGGCACGCATCACACGGTTCTTCGGGAAGCGGTCCGCGATGAAGCCGGACGGCGTAAAAAGCAAGACGAAGGGCAGAAGGATGAGCGCATTGACGATCGCGGTCAGCAGGACCTGCGTGTCGCCGTCATAGAGTGCGGCCTCTGAATGATGTCTCAGCAACAGCATTCGGCGCCGAACTGATCAATGCGCTGCCAGAACTGAGTCCA
>NZ_JAAIJR010000200.1 GCF_010915725.1 Thiorhodococcus mannitoliphagus | reverse complement strand
ACATGGTCGGACTCGATAGGGTCAGTCTGTTGAGTAAATCCCATCTTAACCGGGTAAACTGTTATTCGGAAATCACCTTAGGTCTGGCCAGCATCCTGAGCGGACTGTACCTGGACTGGAAGATGGCCGTGTTCGGGCTCTTTCTCATCTTCAGCGGGGTTGTCATCGCCTTCCTGGACGACAACGCCCTGTTGATCGCAATCGGCGGCACGGCCACCATGGCCGTCATCGGGACCGCCTTCGTTTGGATCAGATACCACCAGAGCAGGGAATCTCAGGGTGCTTGAACCAGCAACACCCAGCCCATCGGCAGCCGAGCCAAAAGGCCCGGTTGCCGCGCTGGATGAGGAAGACTGGGGCAGGTCTTGTGTTTCGCATGCTTCGCCCGGTGAAGGATTCGCCTGACCTGCGAGAGACTCGGATTCGGAACGACCCGCGGGCGTCGTCGGCTTTGCGATAGGTCCGAGAAACGGCGGCAATCCTTCGATCACGCCTCGTGCCCGGACAATCCAATGTCCCACGATCAGTACTTCAAGAACCTCATCCTCGACTACCCGCACGCAGCGCTCGCCTTCTTCGCCGCCGCAGAGGCGGCCGACCTCGGCGATGATGTGCGCATCCTCCCGGCGCGCCAGGAGCAGTTGGCGGCCCAGATCCGCATCACCTAGGCCGACGCGCCAACCCTGCTCGAATGGTCCGAGCGGCGGGGCGAAAGGGACCCTTCTCCCGATTCCGCGGCCGATTCATCCTAAGAAAGCGCCCATCAATTGTTTCCCGATACGAGCGATCCCGCCCGAAATCCCCCCTAGCCCCCCTTTGCGAAAGGGGGGGAAGTTGTTGATGGTCACTTTCTAAGTCGGACAGGCTCCTAGGAGCGGGGCGCGGCTCCAGCCGCGCGTTCAGGGATATCCTCACAGGTGCCAAGGCGCAACTGCTGCGTCCCGTCGGCTCATCGCCTTTGTTTGCCGACCCTTCTTCGACGCTGGCGGCCAAGAGTAGACAGCAGTGCCGCAGTATCAGCGCGAACTGGCCGCCGTGCTGATCAATCCAAAGGCTCACGACGGTGATCACCGATGACGGCTCTCGATAGCCTTCTCGCCTTTGGGGGGACGTACTCATCCCGCCGCTCGATCGTCCGCTCAAATGACGTTCAAGCCTGAATCGAGGGCGAGGCGTCGATCATCGTTTCGGCCAGTCGTCTTCCGAGGGTGGACAAGCGCAGCGCAGTCCACCAACGCCGACGCGGGATTCGATGGACTTCGCGCTCGCTCGTCCACCCTACCGGCCCAACTGATGACCAAGGCCGAGGGCGACGGGCACCGTCATTTCCTCGCGCTCGGCTTCAAGAGCAACAACAAGGGCAGCATGAGCACGAAGCTCAGGGCGATCATGCCGAACACCTGGGTGAAGGCGAGCATGGAGGATTGGCGGCTAAGTGCGTTGGTGAGCAGCACGGCGGCGTTTGGACTGGACAGCGTCAGTCCCTGCACCTGGAGCCAGTGGTGCAGGGCCGGATTGAAGGGATTGATGTGTCCGCCGAGCTGGTTCCAGTCCGCCTGACCGAAGCGGCTGTACCAGGTGGCAGCGATGGACACGCCGATGGAGCTGCCGATGCTGCGGGCCAGGTTGTAGAGCCCGGCCCCCGCGTCGGTCTGTGACGCCGGGAGGGTCGCATAGGCCAGGGTGGAGAGCGTGACGAAGATAGACCCCATGCCGACGCCTTGGAGCACCCCGGGCCAGATGAGCCAGCCGGGGCTGATGTCGAGGTTGTACCAGGACATGATCCAGGTCGCGACGCCGGCCAGGGTCATTCCGGTCGCGATGATCCAGCGGGCGTCGACCCGCCCAGCGAGCCGCGCCACGATCAGCATGCCGAAGGCCGCGCCGAATCCGCGCGGGGCCATCACCAGCCCGGTCGTCTCGACCGGATAGCCCAGCAGGCGCTCCATGAGCAGCGGCTGGATGGCGATGGTCCCGAACAGCGCCAGTCCAAACACCAGCATGAGCGTCGAGGCCAACGCCAGGTTGCGATCGGCGAAGAGTCGCAGGTCGACGATGGGCTGCTTGGCGGTCAGCCCACGCCAGACGAAGAGCGCGAGCCCGGCGACCACCGTGAGGGTCAGCAGCAGGATGACGCCCGACTCGAACCAGCCCTCCTGATTGCCGCGGTCGAGCAGCGTCTGGAGGCTGCCGATGCCGACGATCATCAGCAGCGCCCCCAGCCAATCGGTGCCGGCCGCCTGGCGCGGGGTCTCGCGGATGCTGCGCGCGACCATGGCCAGGTTGAGCAGTCCGATCGGCAGGTTGATGTAAAAGACCCAGCGCCAGTTCAGATGCTCGGTGACCAGCCCGCCGATGGTGGGACCGAGGACGGGACCGAGCATCACCCCGATGCCCCAGATCGCCATCGCCTTGCCGCGCTGCTCGGCCGGGAAGAGATTCACCAGCACCCCCTGGGAGAGCGGGATCAGCGGCGCCCCGGCGACGCCCTGAAGCAGGCGGAAGAACACCATCTGCGACAGGGATTCGCTCAGTCCGCAGGCGGCGGAGGCGAGCACAAAGCCCGCAATGCCGACCAGCATCACGCGCCGGCGCCCGAAGCGCGCCGCCAGCCAGCCGGTCAGCGGGATGGTGACCGCCTCGGCGACGATATAGGCGGTCAGTACCCAGGTGACCTGATCCGCCGTCGCGCCCAGGGCGCCCATCATGTGCGGCAGCGTCACGTTGACGATGGTCATGTCCATGATGGCCATGACGGTGGTCAGCATCACGCTCGCGGCAGGCAGGATGCGCCCTGAGACGGCTATGTCGCTCATCTGAGCTGCTTCCTGCCGCAGCTAGTCGGCGGTGGTGTCGACACGGACCTCGGCGCTGGCCCCAACGCGCAGCGCCGGCACCGGGTCGAGGACACGCACGCGCACGGCGAAACGCTGCGTCACCTTGACCCAGTTGCCGGTCGCGTTCTCCGCCGGCAGCAGCGAGAAGGCGGCACCCGAGGCGGGGCTCAGCCCTTCCACTTCGCCCTTGAAGTCCTTGCCCGGCAAGAGATCGACCGAGATGGTCGCGGGCTGTCCCGGGCGGATGCGCGGCAGGTCGGTCTCCTTGAAGTTGGCGTCGACCCAGACATCCTGCCGCTCGACGAGCGCGAACAGGGCGCTGCCGGTGTCGACATAGCTACCCGGGCGCAGGTCGAAGTCGCCGACGACGCCATCGGCAGGCGCACGGATCTGGGTGTGCTCGAGATCGAGGCGCGCCTGATCCAGCGCCGCCTGAGCGGCCTTGACCGCCGCATTGTCGTCGCCCAGGGCGCCGCGCGCCGCCTTGGCCGCAACCAGTTCGGCCCGGGCGCTGTTCAGCGCACCCTGGGCGTCCAGCTTGGCCTGCTCGGTGCTGTCGCCCATATCCTTGGAAGCCGAGCCCTTGGCGACCAGATCGGCGATACGCTGGGCATGGCGCTCAGCCTCCTCGGCATTGGCCTGGGCCGAGGACGACTGGGCCTGGGCCGCCACGACGCGCGCGTCCGCTGCGGCCAGGCTCTCCTTCGCCTGCTGGAGCTGCGCCTCCGCCTGCTTCACCGCGAGTTGGAAGGGCGCAGGATCGATGGTCAACAAGAGATCGCCCGCCTTGACGGTCTGGTTGTTATGGACCCGTACCGATTCAATGGGGCCGTTGACCTGCGCCGCGATATGCACGACATGCCGCCCCAGATAAGCGTCCGAGGTCGCGGGATGCGCACTGGCGTAGTCGTGGTACCACCAGCCACCGCCGGCAAGCAGTGCGACGACGGGGAGGCCGATGAGCAGATGACGCAGATTCATCGCCGTTGTCTCCTTCTTGGACGTAAATAGGCCGGCGGGACATGGCCGTGGTGGGCGATCTCTTCGAGTGTCAGGGCCGCCAGGGCCGGATCTTGCGGGCGACCGGTGGCAGTGATGACCACCGCGGCCGCTCCAGCGGAGCGCAGGTGCGCCACCGCGTCGAAGACCGGGGTATCCGGCGGCTGCACCAGCGCGGGAATGGCCTTGGGCCCTCCGGCGGGCCAGAGCGCACGCACCTCCCCTTCCAGCCGCAGCACTTGATGGAAGCAGGCCGAATCGCGCAACGGTTTAGCGCCCTCTTTGGTCGGCGTATCCGCCAGATCGCCGATGCTGCGCAGGAGCATCCAGGGTGTATGCAGGGACTGAGGCACCGGCTGACCGCGACGCGAGAGCTTCATGCTGTAGAGGTTGTCCTGCATGATCAGACGGCGCATGCCATGGGCCGCGCCGACCACCAGGATAAGCGGCAGCACGGCCTGGTACTCGTGCGTCATTTCCAGAATCATCACCATGATGGTGAGCGCTGCCCCCGTGCCACCCGCGACCATTCCAGCCATGCCCATAACGGCGCAGGCGATGGGGTCCAGGGGCAGCTCGGGAAAGAGCGCACGGACCGCATAGGCGAAGGCTGCACCCAGGCAGGCGCCGATGAACATGGACGGTGAGAAGACACCGCCCGAGGCGCCCGAGCCCAGGGTCAAGGAGGTAGCCAGCAGCTTGGCAACGAGCAGAATCAGGAGCAGACCGGGCGCGGTCAACTGGCCATCGAGGATGTCCTGGATGGTGGCGTAGCCGACGCCCTGGACATAGTAGTGGCCATAGTGGCTGTGCAGCCCGAGCATCAGCAGCCCGACCAGCAGCATGCCGGCAGCATGGCGGCTGTAATAGTTGCCGGGCAGGCGCTCGAAGAAATCCTCGAAGCCATAGATACCACGGATGAGAACCACGGCTCCCAGACCTTGGATGACCCCCAGGATCAGGTAGGCGACCAGCACCTCGGGGGCGAAGCTCTGATGCATGCCGAGTTCGAGCGAGGGAATGACGAAGGATGGGCTGTCACCGAAATAGAGCCGGCCAACAGCGGTCGCGGTCACCACGGAGAGGATCATTGGGGCCAAGGTGCGCGGGCTGATCTCGGTCATGATCAGCTCGACGGCGAAGAGAATGCCGCCGAGCGGCGTATTGAAGGTGGCCGCGATGCCGCCGCCCGCCCCGCAGGCGATGAGGGCGATGCGCTGCCACTCCGGCAGGTGCGTCCACTGCGCGAGCGTCGAACCAAAGGCGGCCCCGATCTGGATGATGGGACCCTCGCGCCCGACCGAGCCGCCGGTGCCGATCGATAGCGCCGAGGCGAGCGATTTGACCAGTGCCACGGACGGGCGAATCCGCCCCTTCTGGTAGTAGATGGCGCCGATCACCTCCGGGACGCCGTGCCCCTTGGCCTCCGGGGCGAAGGTCTTGACCAGCCAGGCGACCCCGAGCGCACCCGCGACTGGGACGAGCACGATGAAGAGCCCGAAGGGGCTGGTCAGGGTGTGCTGATTGGCGTCGTAGGCGAGGGAGAAGATGCCGAAAAAGGCCAGGTTGTGGATGCCGCCGATCATGGCGCGAAAGAGGATGGCGCCAATGCCTGCGATCACGCCGACGATCACACCAAAGACGATCAGTTTGGGTACGAGCTGACCATATTCCTCGACTGGCTGTGAGTCGCGCATCCTGATCCCCAACGCAAGCTGTCGATACCGGACGGATTCCCCGATTCGACAGACCGATGTGCCTTGAATGTCTGGCGGACGTTTCTCCAGCGCCGCCCTCACCTTCGTCCTCAGCAAAGAGTTTGCCAGCGGCTCAAGTGACTGAATCGCAAACGAGAGGCAGGCTCAACGTCATTCAGCCAGGAGACCATTGGTTCATAAGAACCAGGCTTGCTGGTTCTTGAACCGAACGACCCTGCGGCTGAAAGGGCGTGGGGTAAGCCTTTCGCAGGATTGCGCAAGGGCTTGTTCGTGTTCCTAGGGTCGTGCTTTGATCCACGCTGCTTTCAGCTTGGCCTCGCGGCTTCCACCTTGCGCTTCACTAAGAAAGCGTCCATCAACAACTTCCCCCCTTTCGCAAAGGGGGGCTAGGGGGGATTTCGGGCGGCATCGCTCGTATCAGGAAACAATTGATGGACACGTTCTAAGGTTGTCGTCACGCTCTCCGGTGACCTCTTTGCAGGTCACAAGTCTTGGCCCATGCCGGGCACACTAGGGCGCAATAGCGATAGCCGATTGCGCCGCATGATTGGCAGGCTACTCGCCCCAAGAGACAACAAAACTCGCATGCCCCTCGCACTTCGGATCGCGTCCTGGGCGCCGCGCGAGGCGCATGCTGGGGGCCGCAGCGGGCTTCACCAGTGGGTGAATCAGCAGGAAACCCCAAGCTTGAAAGCGATCAGCCCATCGCAATGAAGCACAAAGCGGTCAACTAGCGAGTCTCGGTTTAGACCGCATCTCGACCACCGAGGTCGATGAAATCCCCAACGCCAGTCGGACGGCGGTTCTCAGGTGCGCTCCAGACCGGTCTGCTGTCGCCAAGGTTATCTCGTCACGAAATTCTAAGATTCGCTGCCTCTTTTCCTGCACTGCGACACCGACTGAGAGGCGGAGGAAGGATCCGTCCTGGACCGAGATCAGCCACTGAGCCAAGGCTCCCCGACTGACCTTCGTGTCCCAGGAGCGGACAATTGGGCTCTTTCCGTTGAAGTCTGCAATCTGCGAAACAGCTGCCGCTCGTCCCTCGCTCAGGGTGAGCGGGCAGTCCCTCGACTGCCGATGCCCTGGTCCTGAGCGCAGCAGGGGAACTAAACCGCGCCCAGAGCGGGATGCGTAACTTTCTGTGATCGCCTGAAACCCGTGCCGCGCACACGGTTCGCAGGCACCTTCACCGAATTACCGGAGTGATTTGTGTATGCTTGAGCTGGATCTCGTGAAATGGAGCCAAACCCCAGAGGATCT
>NZ_JAAIJR010000001.1 GCF_010915725.1 Thiorhodococcus mannitoliphagus | reverse complement strand
ACATGGTCGGACTCGATAGGGTCAGTCTGTTGAGTAAATCCCATCTTAACCGGGTAAACTGTTATTCGGAAATCACCTAAGCGCCTTGCTCCATGATAGCCACCTTGGCCAGGACCGTCTGCTCCAGGTCGCGCTTGTACTTGGCAACGCGTTCACGGACGCGCGCATCCGTGGCCCCGAGGACCTGGGCCGCGAGGATCCCGGCGTTCTTGGCGCCATTGATGGCCACCGTGGCGACCGGAACACCCGCCGGCATCTGGACGATCGACAGCAGCGAGTCCTGCCCGGACAGGCTGGAGGTCTTGACCGGCACGCCGATCACTGGCAGGGGGGTGATGGCGGCCGCCATGCCGGGCAGATGGGCCGCGCCGCCAGCGCCCGCGATGATCACCCGCAGACCACGCTCCACGGCGGACTCGGCATAGTCGTAGAGCCGCTTCGGGGTGCGATGCGCGGATACGATCGTCATCTCGTAGGGGACTTCGAATTCGTCCAAGATGGAGGCGGCATCCTGCATGACCGGCAGGTCTGAGTCGCTGCCCATGATGATTCCAACCAAGGCCTGGGTCATGGGTGGTCCTCCCCGGAGATCTCGATAAGCTCGCGCACACGCATCGCCTTCTTCTTCGCCTCTTCGATATCAGGATCCAACACCGTGACATGCCCCATCTTGCGAAAGGGCGCCGTCGCGGCCTTGCCATAGAGATGCAGGCAGACACCTGGAATCGCCAGCGCCTCGGCCATGCCCTTGATGACGGGGCGGCCGTGATGCCCAGGCGCCCCCAGCAGATTGATCATGGCGGCGGGCGAGAGCTGATCCGTCGCCCCGAGCGGCAGACCGACGACGGCCCGCAGGTGCTGCTCGAATTGGTCCGTCACATTGGCCTCGATGGTGTGGTGGCCGGAATTGTGAGTGCGCGGGGCGACCTCGTTGACCAAGAGTTCGCCGGATTCGCTCAGGAACATCTCGACACCGAAGATGCCCACCCCTTGCAGCACTTCGACCGTGCGGATCGCCAGCTCGGTTGCCGCCTGGGCGGTTTCTGGCGGGATATTGGCCGGCGCAAGCAACATCTCCAAGACGTTCTCACCAGGGCGGAAGCGCATCTCCACGACTGGATAGCAGCGGCAGTCGCCATCGAGCCCCCGGGCCACCACCACGGCGAGTTCCTTGGCGGCTGGGATGAAGCGCTCCAGCAGGGAGTCGATCGGCAGGTGCGCGCCATAGTCGTCGGGAGTCTTCATGATGCTGACGCCTCGCCCGTCATAGCCACCGCGCCTGGCTTTCTGCACCAAGGGATAGCCGAAGTCAGCAAAGGCGGCAGGACTTGGCTCCGGCATGGGGATAAAGGGCGCGGTTGGAATCTTGGCCGCGGCCAGCGCCTGCTTCTGGGTCAGCTTGTCCTGGATCAGGGCGAGCAAACCCGGAGAGGGTAGGACGCGATTACCCTCGCGTTCGAGTTGGATCAGGCTCTTAGTGTCGATGTCCTCGATGTCGAAAGTGGTCACGTCGCTGGACTCGGCCAGCTCGCGGAGTCGCGCGGGATCGTGATAGTCACCTACGATCTGGTGTCCAGCGACCTGGCCCGCGGGCGAGCCCGGCGTCGGATCCAGAACGACGCAGGTACAGCCAAGCCGCTTTGCTGCCTTCGCCAGCATGCGGCCGAGCTGGCCACCGCCGATGATTCCGATACGAGCTACTGGAAGGGGAAATACGTCCATGGCGCAATGGTCTGCGTTCTTCTCGTCGATTGGGAAGCCCTAAGCAAAAGCACGACAATAGCCCCCGGCTCGGCGATCAGTGATCTACCGAAGGATGCCGTGGATGCGTCGCTCGATGGTGAGTCGTGTGGGGATTCGGCACGCCGCGCTTCTCATTGTGGGCGCGGTCGATACCCTTATGGTGGGTGACTCCAGAACCAGCTCAGGGCAGGTAAGCGGGAAGTCTACCGAGACCGCACGCGCGAATCCACCTCATGCGTGCCCGGAAGCCGGAAATGGAAGCCTTTGCCGACCCGACAGGCTGTAGACTAGGCGCGGCTGTAATCGGCCTGCGAACCGGTGAGATCCCAGGCGAAGGTACAGTCGAGATGCGACAGAACCGAGATCAAGCCGCTCTCCCCGTCTTCCACCATGACAGCGACGGGCGCGCGCCGACCAAATTTCTTATTGGCGCGGCGAATCCAAAGGTGCCGCATCTCGGGATTGCGCGGGAAGTAGGTTAGGAGGGCCTCTTCGATGCGCGCAAGATAGGCGACCCGGCGATTCACCTGAGGATCATCGGGGAAGGCCTCAGCGTCGCGAAACCGCACCAGATGGCGAGGTTTGACCGACGCGGGCAGCTGCAACAGCTCCGCGATCTCACGCGACGCCAGTCCCCAGCCCTCGACCAGCGCCATGGTGCGCCTTGTCAATGAGAGGCGCTCGTTCAACACCGTTTCTTCAGTCATGGCTCTAACTCCGTACTTGAGCCGCGCCCCGAGCGTCAGCCTTGACCGGGAAATGGCGCCAGCGACGGCGAGTTACAAGCTCAAGAGCGCGTCACGCGCGTGATCCGGGTGACCAGCTGGATGAGACGCAGCCGCCGCATGATGCGCGCCAGGTGGGCGCGGCCGCTGACCTGAAGCTGGAAACCGAGGTCTGTGATCATGCCGTCTTTCTCGGTGGTCTGGACGTTCTCGATATTGGATCCCTGCTCCGCGATCGCGCCGGCGACGACAGCGAGGACGCCACGCCGATTGCTCACCTCGACGCGGATCTCAGTGGAGAACTCGCCTTCGGGCTTTTCAGACCACTCGACATTCAGTCGCTTGTCGCCCTTCGTCTCCAGGCTTCCGAGATTACGGCACTCGGTGCGGTGGACCACGATACCCCGGCCCGGACTGAAGACGGCCGTGATATCGTCACCCGGAATCGGAAGACAGCATCGCGCGAAATGGACCACCATGCCCTCGGTGCCACGGATCGACAGCCGGTGGGAATGGGCATCGCCGTCGCTCACCGCCCGGCTCGGGGCGTCATCGCCCTCCACGCCGACGAGACGTCGCGCGACCAAGGTCGCGAGCCGATTCCCAAGGCCGATGTCATCGAGCAGCTCGCCAAGGTCGCGCAGGTGGGCGTCTTCCAGATAGGTCGCCAAGCGGATCGGGTCCACGCCATCGATATTGATGCTGAAGGCCGACAGCTCGGCGTTGAGCAGCCGCTTGCCGAAAGCCCGCGCCTCGCGCGACTTCACCTTCTTGAGGTGGCCACGAATGTTCACCCTCGCCTTGGCCGTCACGACGAAGTTCAGCCAGCCTGGATTGGGCCGTGCGCCCGGCGCCGTGATGATCTCCACGGTCTGCCCGCTGCGCAGGCCAGTGCTCAAGGGTGCCATGCGCCGGTCGATGCGGGCCGCGACGCAGCTGTTGCCGATGTCTGAGTGGATGGCGTAGGCGAAATCCACGATGGTCGCGCCGCGCTTGAGCGAGATGATGCATCCCTTGGGAGTGAAGACGTAGACCTCCCGAGGGAAGAGGTCCACCTTCACGTGCTCGAGGAACTCGACCGAGTTGCCGGCCTCGCGTTGCATCTCGAGCAGGTTCTGCAGCCAATCCGCCGCCAGTGCCGTTGGACTTGACGGCACCTGGCTCCCCGTCTTGTACATCCAGTGCGCGGCGATACCGGACTCGGCGACGCGGTGCATGTCCTCGGTGCGAATCTGAATCTCGATCTGAATGCCCTGCGGACCGACCAGCGCGGTATGCAGGGACTGATAGCCATTGGCCTTGGGGATGGCAATGTAGTCCTTGAATCGCCCCGGCACCGGCTTGTAGAGGTTGTGCACGAGCCCGAGCACCCGATAGCAGGTGTCGACCCGATCCACCGTCACCCGAAAGGCGAAGACATCGACCAGCTCGGAAAAGCCGCGCGACTTCTCTTTCATCTTCCGATAGATGCCATAGAGGTGCTTACGACGCCCCTCGACGGAACCTTGGATGTCCTCCTGATGCAGCACGCGCTTGAGCGCGGTCTCCACGGTGCTCACCATCTCCAGGCGAGCGCCTGAGGTTCTCTGCACCGCGCGTTGGATGACGTGGCGGCGCCAGGGCCAATAGTGCGCGAAGCCATGCTCCTCGAGTTCGACACGCACCCAGTTGATGCCGAGTCGATTCGCGATGGGCGCGAAGATCTCCAGGGTTTCACGCGAGATGCGGCGGCACGCCTCGGCGCTCATGGAGTCGAGGGTGCGCATGTTGTGCAAGCGATCCGCGAGCTTGATGAGGATGACCCGAATATCTCGGGTCATGGCCAAGAGCATCTTCTGCAGGCTCGCCGCCTGCGCCTCGGCACGCGTCTTGAAATCGATCTGCGTGAGCTTGCTAACGCCATCGACCAGTTCGGCAACCGCCTCGCCAAAGTCGGCGGCCAGCTGCTCCTTGGCGATCTGCGTATCCTCGATCACATCATGGAGCAGCGCGGCGATGAGACACTGATGATCCATGCGCATCTCGGCGAGGATGCGTGTCACGGCCAGCGGATGGTAAATATAGGGCTCGCCGGATTTGCGCTTCTGCCCTTCGTGGGCCTCGGCGCCGAAGAGGTAGGCGCGATAGCACTCGCTGATCTGCTCTGGAGGCAGGTAGCTTTCGAGAAAGACGCAGAGATCGCTGATGAGATAGCGGCTGTCGGCTCCGCTTGGGGCAACGCTGTTCGCGAGCGGCTCGGGCGCCGGTGATTCCGAGTCGAGCGCGGCCACGGGAGCGCACAGCGTCGCGCTCGCGGGGGTCACCTCGGCGGCACCAGGCGCGTCGACCAAGAGGCCGGGCCGATGCAGCCCCGCGACGGCGCTAAGAATCGGCTCGGTCGGTCCACGCGCAACGACGGGGTCTTCAGTCTTTCGCATCCTGCGGCGGCTCTGGGCTGACAGCAGGCTCCGCCGCAAACCCCTCGGCAAGCGCCTGCTCGAGGGCGGCAGTGGTCTCGTCCATCTCGCGCTGTGCCTCTTGGACCATGGAGTTACTGATCTTGCCGGCGGCGATCTCCCGCAGTGCCATGACGGTCGGCTTGTCGTTCTCCCAAGCCAAGATCGGCTCGACGCCATTGGCAAGCTGCCGCGCCCGCTTGGTCGCGAGCAGGACCAGGTCGAAACGGTTGTCTACGTGCTCGAGGCAATCCTCGACGGTAATTCGTGCCATTGTGATCTCCGGATCAGTCGTTCTATCTCGATTCAGTGATTGGATTCGATCTCGCCAAGCAGGCTCGCCAGGCGCGGGCGCTGATGCGAGAGCCGTTGACGCTCGGCCGTGACGATGGCCGCGAGGACGTCGAGCGCCATCTCGAAGCGGTCGTTCACGACCAGATAGTCGTATTCGCCGAAGTGCAGCATTTCGTCGCGCGCCTGAGCCATGCGCCCGGCGATGATGTCGTCGCTGTCTGTGCCGCGCCCGCGCAGACGCTGCTCCAGCGCCTGGATGCTAGGTGGGAGGACGAAGATGCTGATCGCGGCGCCGAAGCGCTCCCGGACCTGGCGCGCGCCCTGCCAATCGATCTCTAGCACCAAGTCCCGACCAGCGGCGATGCAGGCGCGCACATCTGCTTCGCGGGTCCCGTAGAAGTTGCCGAAGACCTCCGCGTGCTCCAGAAAGGCGCCTTCGGCCAGCTCTTGACGAAATTGGTCCTGACTCAGGAAATGGTAGTGGATCCCATCCTGCTCGCCAGCGCGGGCCTGTCGCGTCGTGCAGGAGACGGACAAGGACAGCTCGGCGTCACGCTCCAGGAGCGCCTTGACCAAGCTGGTCTTGCCGGCACCCGACGGCGCCGAAACGATGAAGAGGAGACCTTCGCCCATAGACTGCTCCGTTCGGTGATACTCAGGGCTATTCCAGATTCTGGACCTGCTCGCGCATCTGCTCGATCAAGACTTTCATCTCGACCGCCTCACGGGTCACGGCCACGTCCGACGATTTCGAGCCCAGTGTGTTGGCCTCGCGATTGAGTTCCTGCATCAGGAAATCCAGGCGACGCCCGACGGGCTCGTCGCGCGCCAGCACTTCGAGGACCTCCGCCACGTGGGCCTCGAGTCGATCCATCTCCTCGTCGACGTCGAGCTTGGCGGCCACCAGGGCGATCTCCTGCTCCAGGCGCTGCGGATCCAGCTCGGCCTTCAGCTCATCGAGCCGCTCGCGGAGCCGCGCGCGCACGGCGTCGAGCACCTCGGGCATGCGCGCCCGCACCCGCACGACGGCTTCCTGAAGACGCGCGCAGCGATCACGCAGCAGTCGGTCCAAGCGCTCGCCCTCGCGCGCCCGAGTCGCCACCAGGGACGCGATGGCGGCATCGAGCAGCTCGAGGGCCTCGGCCGTCAGCCGATCGAGATCGGGCTCCTGCTCCTGCAGCACGCCAGGCCAGCGCAGCAGCTCGAACGACGAGGGCGCGCAGGGGCGGCCAATCAGATCGTCGACCTCCCGACCCGCAGCCAGCAACTGCTCGACGAAGGGTTTGTTCACCCGCAGTGCCCCAACCACGCCAACCGCCGGACTGTAGCGCAGCGTGCAATCCAACTTACCACGCTGCAAGCTCGCCGTGAGGCGCGCGCGGACAGGGACTTCCAGTGCGCGCAGTTCCTCGGGCAAACGAATGTGCGGCTCGAGGAATCTGTGATTGACGGTCCGCAGCTCCCAGGTCAGATCGCCGAGCACACCATTGCGGGTCTCCCGGGCGAAGGCCGTCATACTCTTGATCATAATGCGGGGTGTCTCACGTCGGAACAGGGAAGGAAAAGGTACAAAGCGGCGGAAATTTCGCAGTCGATCGTTCTATTATAGCGACTGTCGTTAGCCAAGGTCCGCCCAGACAACCTCACCCTCACTCATGGCAGCCGCAAGAGAGACACTTCCAGTAGGCACCAAGGTCGGCGCCTACCGGATCAACAAAGCCATCGCCAAAGGTGGTTTCAGTCTCATCTATCTGGCCACCGATGATGATAACGGCGAGGATGTCGTGATCAAGGAGTATATGCCAAAGAAGATCGCGCGCCGCGACGCCGATCGGCGCATCGTTCCGATCAGTGCCGAATTTACCGAGAATCTTCATCACGGGCGCAAGCTCTTCTATCAGGAAGTGAAGGCCTTGGCGTCTTTGCGCCATCCTAACATCGTGCGGGTCAGCGCCTTCTTCCTGGCGAACGAAACCGGCTACCTGGTCATGCCCAATGAGCGCGGCCGCAATCTCGGCGCCTATCTGCACGAGCGCAAGGGCAAACTCAGCGCGACCTTCCTGCTCGAAGTCTTCGTCCCCATCCTTGACGCCCTTGCAATGCTGCACCGCAAGTCGATGCTGCACTTGGACGTGAAGCCCGGAAACATCCATCTTCGGCACGGCAACCAGCCACTGCTGCTTGACCTGGGTGCTGTTCATCCGCTAAATCGAGGGCGCTCGCGCGGTGGTCAGGTCATCACCGCCGGCTATTCGCCCGTCGAACAGTACTTCCGGGCCGGCCAGGTCGGGCCTTGGACGGATGTCTACGCGGTCGGCGCCAGCATTCGCACCTGCATGGAAGGCAAGACCCCTCAGCCCGCGCCTGAGCGGCAAAAAGAGGACCAAATGGTCCCTGCCAAGGAAGCCCTCAAGGATCGCTATCCAGGGTTTCTGCTAGACGCGGTCGATTGGGCACTCTCAATGGATGCCGCCAAGCGGCCACAGGATGCTGCCGAGCTACTAGGCGTCCTGGCGCCCTATTTGGACGACCCTCAATACGCCCGAATCAAAGAGTCCACGTCAGAGGTCATCGGCGATAGCCGCCCCCTCTGACATCGGCCTACTCACTGTCAGAACACCCGGAGCAAGACCCCCGATCATGAGACCATCCCAACGTCGCGCCGATGAGCTGCGCCCCATCCGCTTCACTCGCGGCTACACCCGTCACGCCGAAGGCTCGGTGCTCGTCGAATTCGGCGAGACGCGGGTCCTCTGCAACGCAAGCGTCGAGTCACGCGTGCCGCCCTTCCTGAGGGGACAAGGCAAAGGTTGGATCACCGCTGAGTACGGCATGCTGCCGCGCGCCACCAACGAACGGACCGGGCGCGAGGCCGCAAGAGGCAAGCAAGGCGGTCGCACCCTGGAGATCCAGCGCCTGATCGGACGCTCACTGCGCGCAGCCGCAAGCCTGGAGCTACTCGGCGAGCGCAGCATCACCCTGGATTGCGACGTCATTCAGGCCGACGGGGGCACCCGTACGGCCGCCATCAGTGGCGCCTGGGTCGCGCTGCGCGATGCGCTGGACGGCCTGCTCGCCAAGGGCGAACTCGCGCGCGACCCCATCCATGCCCAGGTCGCCGCCGTCTCTGTTGGCGTCTATCAGGGCACGCCCGTTCTCGATCTCGACTACGCCGAAGACTGCACGGCCGAGACCGACATGAACCTGGTCATGGATAACACCGGGCGCTTCATCGAGGTCCAGGGCACGGCCGAGGGCGCGCCTTTCAGCCGTGAAGAACTCGACGCACTGCTCGAACTGGGCGCGGCCGGTATCCAAGAGATCCAGGCGGCTCAACTGGCGGTGCTGAAGGGCGATTGAGCAGAGACTGACTGGTCGGCGGGCGGCGCGCACGAAGAGGCATACAGATGGCGAGATCACATCGGGGTGAGCAGATCGTTCTGGCAAGCAACAACGCGGGCAAGGTTAGGGAGATCGGCCAGCTGCTTACCGGAGCACAGATTCAGGTCCGACCTCAGGGAGACTTCGAGGTGCCCGAGGCGGAGGAGACCGGGCTCACCTTTGTCGAGAATGCCATCATCAAGGCGAGGAATGCCTCGGCCCACAGCGGTCTGGCCGCCATCGCCGACGACTCTGGGATCGAGGTCGATGCGCTGCGCGGCGCTCCTGGCATCTATTCGGCTCGCTACGCGGGTCCCGGCGCCTCGGACGAGGAGAATCTGCTGAAGCTGCTGACTGACCTCACCGAGGTCCCAGAAGATCAGCGGACCGGCCGTTTCCAGTGCCTGCTCGTCTATTTGCGCCATGCCGAGGATCCAACCCCATTGATCTGCCAAGGCACCTGGGAAGGCCGCATCCTGACGACACCAAGAGGGACGAACGGCTTCGGCTATGACCCCATCTTTTTCGTCCCATCCCATGGCTGCAGCTCCGCCGAGCTTGACCCCGAGACCAAGAACGGACTCAGCCACCGCGGCCAGGCGCTCAGACAGTTGCAGCGGCTACTCGAGTCATGACCGACGCCTCGGTTGCCTCGCGTCTCGAGCAGGTCCTCGAGCGCATCCGCAGCGCGGCCGCGCGTGCCGGACGCTCTCCCGAAGAGATCACCCTCATCGCGGTCAGCAAGAAGCAGCCGGTCGACGCCATCCGCGCCGCCTATGGCGCGGGCCAGCGCGTCTTCGGCGAGAGCTATGTGCAGGAGGGCTTGGATAAGATCGCGGCGCTGCGCGGGCTGGACATCGAATGGCACTTCATTGGCCGGATCCAATCGAACAAGACACGCCAGATCGCGGCCAGCTTCGCCTGGGTGCACGGCTTGTCCGATCTCGGCCATGCGCGCCGGTTGAACGATCAGCGTCCGCCCGAAGCCCCACCACTCAAGGTCTGTCTACAGGTCAACTTGAGCGGCGAGCGCAGCAAGGCGGGTGTCGACCCAGCGGACCTTGCCGATCTCCTCGCGGCCTGCAGCGTCCTGCCACGCCTTGAGGTACGCGGTCTCATGACGCTGCCGGCGCCGGCCGAGGACGAGGCCGGCCAGCGCAAACCCTTGGCGTCACTGAGGCGCCTGCGGGATCAACTGGCGACAGCTGCCCACCCCCTGTCATGCCTCTCAATGGGCATGTCCGGCGATCTCGAGGCCGCCATCCTGGAGGGCGCAACCCAGGTGCGCATCGGCACGGCGGTCTTCGGCCCGCGCCCCTATAATTGAGGCGACAGGCGTTCGCGATGACCGGGCGCCGACCTCAGACATCGAGTTTTTCCGGGGTAGAGTTTGTATGAGTACAGCCAAGATCGCTTTCATCGGCGGCGGCAACATGGCCACCAGCCTCATCGCCGGCTTGGTCGCGGACGGCTACGCGGCGCAAGACATTTGCGTTTCCGAGCCAAATCCGGAGCGACGCAACGCGCTCCAAGCGCGCTACGGGGTGCGCGCCTTCGCCGAGAGCACGGAGGCGCTGGCCGACGCCGGCACCCTGGTGCTCTGCGTCAAGCCGCAGATCGCCCGCCAGGTCTGCACAGCGATGGCTCCGACCCTGCCCAGCGCGGCGCCCCTGGTCGTCTCCGTCATGGCCGGAGTGCCCGAACGCACCATCCAGGGCTGGCTAGGCCGCCCGCTCCCCATCGTACGCGCCATGCCGAACACACCGGCCATGGTCCAGACAGGGGCCATCGGTCTGCACGCCAGCGCCGAGGTCGACGCCGAGGGACGCAATCGCGCGGAGACCATCCTGCGGGCGGCCGGGCTGATCCGTTGGGTCGATGACGAGGACAAGATCGACGCCGTCACCGCCATCTCGGGCAGCGGTCCGGCCTACTTCTTTCTCTTCATGGAGGCGCTCGAGGAGGCCGGCATCGCGCTCGGACTGGACCCCGAAACCTCGCGTCTGCTAACCATGCAGACGGCCTTGGGCGCCGCCAAGATGGCGATCGAGAGTGATGCCCCGCCCTCGCGGCTGCGCGAGCAAGTCACCTCTCCGGGCGGCACCACGGAGCGCGCGCTCGAGGTCTTCGCCGATGCGGATCTGCGCGGGCTGATCGCGCGCGCCACGGCCGCCGCCCGTGACCGCGCCCAAGCGCTTTCCAAAACCCTCTCGGAGGACCAATGACGGACTCCTATCTGCTCAATCCGGTTATTTTCCTGATCCAGACCCTATTCGGGCTCTACATCGCGGTCGTCGCCATCCGCTTCCTGCTGCAATGGGCCAGGGCCGACTTCTACAACCCGATCTCACAGTTCGTGGTCAAGGTGACCTCCCCGGTTCTCAGGCCCATGCGCCGCGTCATACCGGGCTATGGCGGCATGGATCTAGCCGCGCTGGTGCTGGCGTGGCTGTTGTCGGCACTGGAGCTAGCCATCCTGATCATGTTGATCGGGGCGGATCGCTCGCCGTTCGGCGCGCTTGGCTGGGCGATTCCGAGTCTGGCCGAGCTTTTCATCAACATCTTCCTCTTCGCCGTACTCATCCGCGTCATCCTCAGCTGGGTGAATCCAGACCCCTACAACCCTGCGGTCTCACTGCTGTCGCGCCTGACCGATCCCCTGATGCGTCCAGCCCAGCGCCTGATCCAGCCGATTGGCGGCATCGACCTCTCTCCAATGCTCGTCATGGTCGTGCTGGTGCTGCTGAACATGCTCTTGATCCCGCCGCTGAAGTGGCTTGTCGCCAGCCCCTTCTGAGTCTGGCGCAGGCATGAGCTGGTATCGCTGGAGCGGCGATGATCTGGAGCTGTCGTTGCGCGTGCAGCCGCGCGCGCCCAAGGATGCCTGGCAGGGGCCAGATCCCTCGGGCGAGCACTTCCGCGTCCGCATCAAGGCTCCTCCCGTGGACGGCAAGGGCAACGCGGCGCTGCAACGCTTCGTGGCCAAGGCCTTCGGCGTCGCGCCTTCGAAGGTCGAGATCCTGGGCGGCGAGCACGCGAGATACAAACGCTTGAGGATCCTGGCGCCCAAGACCTTCCCGATCGCCGTGGACCGCGACTGAGCCCCCGCGCCGCGTCGCCGTCCCTCGAGCCGCAGACGCGCGGCGGCGGAATCAGCCGGCGAAACCGACCTGCCAGAGCGCATAGATGCCAAAGCCCATCACCAGCACACCGGCAAGCTGGCGCGCCCAGGCCCGCTCGGCAATGCGCGCCGCGGCACCGGCAAGCATGGCGATGCCCAGCAGGTTCGGCAGCGTCCCGAGACCGAACATGAGCATGACGATGGCACCGTCCAGGGGGCTCGCGGTCGCGACTGCAGTGAGGAGCACGCTGTAGACCAGGCCGCAGGGAATCCAGGCCCAGATGAAACCCATGACCAGGGCCTGCCGCCAGCTGCGAACGGGGAGCAGGCGTCGCGCCACAGGCTCCAGACGGCGCCACAGCCGCAGCCCCTGGCGCTCCACAACAGCCAAGGCGCGCCACCAGCCGGCGAGATAGAGCCCGAGCAGCACCATCACGGCACCCGCCAAGACATAGAGCAGCCGCTGAAGGATCTGCAGGGAGTCGAGCTGCAGCAGCATCGCGCCCAGACCGCCGACCAGGGCACCACCGACCAGGTATCCCGCCAGACGGCCGAGATTGTAAGCGAGTTGATAGGGGAGCATCCGCCAGGGGTCACGGCGAATTTGCGCGTCCAGCCCCAGCGTGAGCGAGCTGACCAGCCCGCCGCACATGCTCAAACAGTGCACGCCGCCGAGCAGCCCGACCAGGAGCGCGGTGAGGTAAACTCCGAACTCAGATGTGAGCATGACTCCAATTCCGTCAAAGGGCCCTGGCTTCTGCTCCGAGCCTTGCTATGCTCGGCCGATCAAGCAAGCGCGTGGCAAGATTGCTGGGACTGGGACCAGTCCTCCCTATCGGCCCGCTTCGTCTGCAGGAAACCCGCAATGCATGATTATCAACGTGAGCTTCTGAGCTTCGCCACTGAGATCGGTGCGCTGAAATTCGGGGATTTCACGCTCAAATCGGGCCGTCAAAGCCCGTACTTCTTCAATGCCGGCCTATTCAACACGGGAGGACGCTTGGCGCGCCTTGCACAGGCCTATGCCGCCGCCATCCTGACCTCCGGCATAGCGTTCGACGTCCTCTACGGCCCTGCCTATAAGGGGATTCCACTCGCAGCCGCAACCGCCGTTGCCTTGGCGACGCAGCATGGACGCGAAACCCCCTACGCCTTCAATCGCAAGGAGGCGAAAGACCACGGCGAGGGTGGAACCATCGTTGGCACCCCGCTCGAGGGCCGCGTGCTCATCATCGATGACGTCATCACGGCCGGGACCTCCGTGCGCGAATCCGTCGAGATCATCCGCGCCGCCGGCGCCGAGCCAGCCGGGGTCGTCATCGCCCTCGACCGCCAGGAGCGCGGGCGTGACGCGGGCTCCGCCGTTCAGGAGGTCCAAGGCACCTATGGTATTCCAGTACAAAGTATTCTGACCCTAAAGGATCTCATCGCCTATCTCGACGAGTCCGCCAACGACCAGGGGCTGGTCAAGGCGATGCAGGACTATAGATCACGCTATGGAGTCTGACATGCCCTCGATACCTCATCACCAAAGTCGCCGGATCCCTTTCGCCCAAGCCGCCGTTGCCGCGCTCGCCGTCACGATCGCGCTCGGCCATGCCCAGGCCCAGCAATTGTACCGATGGGTCGACGACAATGGCGAAGTCCAGTACACGGACAAAATCCCACCGTCGCAAGCGGATAAGGCACGGGCACGCATTTCGGAGGAGGGCGTGCAGGTCGAGGAAGTCCCACCCGCACCGACGGAGGAAGAGATTCAGAAGGCGGCAGAGCAGGAGCGCCAGAAGGCCGAGGAGGCAAAGCGGCTCGCCGCGCAGAAGGCGGCCGATGAGAGGCTGCTCCGAACCCACAAGACGATCGATGACCTTGAACTCGCCAGAAACGGCAAGATCGCCGCCGTCGAGGCCGTCATCCAGATGAAGCGCGACGGCGTTCGCGCGGAGACCAGCCGTCTATTGAAGCTGAACGACAAGATCGCTCAGCTCAAAAAGGATGGCAAGCCGGTCTCGGATGCGCTGCAGAAAGAGGTCGACGAAGCCGTCGTCAGCATCCGCAACGGCTACGCCGAGGTTGTGGAGAATGAGTACCGCAAGCAGGCGATCCGCAACGAGTTCCGCGAGATCGTCGCCCGCTATCGCAAGCTCAAGCGCCTGCCCGAGCCCGATGAATCGAACGAGCCCGTTACCTCAGAACTCAGGCTCTCGATTCTCGTCGCATGCAAGAACGCGGCGCAGTGCAACAAGTACTGGGAGCGTGCCAACGACTACGTTCGATCCCACTCCAATGTGAAGACGGAGGTCGCCGGCCCAGGGCTGCTGATCGGGTTTGCGCAGGATGAGCGCGAAGACCGCAGCCTGACCCTGTCCTGGACGCAGACGGCTCCCAACAAGCCGGTCCATCTCTACTTGGACGTGCAGTGCAAGAATCGGCTCACGGCGAGCCTCTATTGCATGAATCCGACCATCCCGGAGATCCGTGACGGCTTCCATTCCTCGCTCGTCCGGGCGGACGATCCGCAGATGCGGCCCTAGGAGCCTGTCCGACTTAGGGGCATCTCAGCGTGCCCGAATCAGGGTGCCGACACCCGTGTCCGTGAAGAGGTCGAGCATGACGGCGTGCTCGACCCGTCCGTCGATGATGTGCGCCGTCTTGACACCCGAATTGACCGCGTCGATGGCGCAGCCGATCTTGGGCAGCATGCCGCCGCTGATGACGCCTTCCTCGATCAGCTCCTGGACACGCCCGACCTCCAGCTCGGTGATCAGCTCACCCTGGGCATCCAAGAGTCCGGCGGTGTTCGTCAGCAACAAGAGCTTCTCCGCCTTGAGCACCTCCGCCATCTTTCCGGCCACCAGGTCGGCGTTGATGTTGTAGGAGCGACCGTCTTCACCGACGCCGATGGGCGCGATCACGGGGATGAAGTTGCTATTGACCAGCATGTGCACGATGCCAGGGTCGATGCTCTTGACCTCCCCGACGTGGCCGATGTCGATGATCTCTGGCGCCTGGAGTTCCGGGGCATCACGCTTCAGCAGCATCTTGCTGGCACGAATCAGATCGCCGTCCTTGCCCGTCAGTCCAACCGCGGAGCCGCCGTGCTGGTTGATGAAGTTGACGATCTCTTTGTTGACCAGACCCCCGAGCACCATCTCGACCACGTCCATGGTCTCGGCATCCGTCACCCGCATCCCCTGAACGAACTCGCTCGCCTTGCCGAGACGCTTGAGCAAAGAGCCGATCTGGGGCCCGCCCCCGTGCACGATCACCGGGTTGATCCCAACCAGCTTCATCAGCACCACATCGCGCGCGAAGCCCTGCTTCAGGGTTTCGTCAACCATGGCATTGCCGCCGTACTTGATCACCATGGTCTTTCCTTGGAAGCGCCTGATGTAGGGCAGGGCCTCGATGAGGACTTTGGCAATGGTCTGGGCGCGCTCGCTTGGCAATGACATGGGTTTAAGTGCCCTCAGGCTGATCTGTCGGATATTGGAATTTGAACCACGAAGGCGTGAGAGACGCAAAGATCCGGGTAGAGGCTAGGCCGGAGCCGAGAGCCCGACGCCTGCCGAGGTTCGTCAAGGATTTTACCGCAGCATCGGTTGCGCCCAAGCTGCGCGAAGCGCGGCCTCAAGCTCGATCGGTGCTTCGACAAGGTCAAGAGGATCTCTCGACTTCGATCCTGTTGATCCTGTTGCTCCCGGTCACTGCGGACGTTCCGGCGGTGCGGGAGTCAGCCTAATGTTTACCGGTATGCCCAAAGCCGCCTTCGCCACGGCTTGAGGATTCGAAGGCGTCGACGACCACCAGGTCGGCAAGCAGGATGGGGACCAGCAACAACTGGGCGATGCGCTCGCCGACCTCGATGCGGAAGGTCGCATTGCCGCGATTCCAGCAGGAAACGAGCAGCGGCCCCTGGTAGTCGGAATCGATCAAGCCGACCAGGTTGCCGAGGACGATGCCGTGCCGGTGCCCGAGACCCGACCTCGGCAGGATCATGCCCGCCACGCCTGGCTCGGCGATGTGCACGGCCATGCCCGTCGGCAGCAACTCGCTGCAGCCAGGCGCCAAATCCAGGGGCGCCTCGAGCATCGCCCGCAGATCGAGCCCAGCAGAACCTTGGGTCGCATAGGCCGGCATCGGGAAGTCGGTCCCAAGCCGCCTATCCAAAATCTTCACTTCAAGCCGATGCTGCATGGCGGTCTCCATATCGTTCGGCAATGAGCGCGGCCAATTCGCGCGCAAGCCGCGTCTTGCTCATCATGGGTAGCTCGCGCGCGCCGCCGTCCCAAAGTACGGTGAGGGCATTGTCTTCGCGCTCGAATCCACCGCGCTCGCCGCCCACTTGGTTGGCGGCGATGAGATCCAGCCCCTTCTTCTCCAGCTTCCCGCGCGCATAGTCGATCACCCGATCGGTCTCGGCGGCGAAGCCCACCGTGAAGGGTCCGGGACGCAGCGCGGCGACCTCGGCGAGGATGTCCGGGTTGCGCACGAGCTGGATCGTCAGCTCCCCGGCGTCCTTCTTGATCTTCCGCACCGCCGGGTCTACAGGCCGATAGTCGGCAACGGCTGCGGCCCCGATGAAGATGTCGCACTGCGGCGCCCGCCCCATGACGGCGGCATGCATCTCCAACGCGGATTCGACCCGCACCAATTCGGCGACAGGCGGCGAGGGCAGGGCCGTCGGACCCGTGACCAGCGCAACCTTGGCACCCAGCGTCGCGAGGGCCTCAGCCAGGGCATAGCCCATGCGCCCGGAGCTGCGGTTGCCGAGAAAACGCACCGGATCCACGGGCTCGCGCGTCGGCCCAGCGGTCATGAGGATCCGCACGCCGTCCAACAAAGCCTCAGCGCGCCCACCAAGCGCTGCGGCGATCTCGACCGGCTCCAACATCCGCCCCGGCCCCAGGTCGCCGCAGGCCTGCTCGCCCTCGCCGGGGCCCAGTATTCGGGCGCCTCGCAAACGCAGCCTTTCCAGATTGGCCTGAGTTGCCGCGTGACGCCACATGACCTGATTCATCGCCGGGGCCAACACCAGCTCCGCCTCGGTCGCCAGTGCGAGCGTCGTCAAGAGGTCGTCGGCGATACCGGCCGCCAGACGCGCCATGAGATCCGCCGTGGCGGGCGCAATGAGCAGCCGATCCGCCCAGCGTGCCAGCTCGATGTGACCCATGCCGGCCTCGGCCGCAGGGTCCAGGAGTGACGTCCTGACCGGATGGCCGGAGACGGCCTGAAAGGTCAGGGGCGCGACGAAACCGGTCGCCGCCTGGGTCATCACGACCCGGACCTCGAAGCCACGCTCCTTGAGGCGCCGTACCAAGTCGACGGATTTGTAGGCAGCGATACCGCCGCCGACTCCAAGGAGTACCCTCTCAGCTTGCTGATGACTCATTGCCAAATCGTGTATCTTGTTCCCTGAGCATGACAGTGATCTTAACTGATCCGCCGCGCGAGATCGGGGCGGAGGGAGATTGGGAATGACGATCAAGGACTGGCCCGAGGACGAACGGCCGCGAGAAAAGATGCTCGCGCACGGCGCCGGAGCCCTCTCGGATGCGGAACTTCTGGCGATCTTTCTCCGCACAGGTGTTGCTGGACGCAGTGCCGTAGATCTCGCTCGAGACCTGCTGGCCAGTTTCGGCGGACTGACCGGGCTGCTTGCGGCGGACCAGCGTCGCTTCTGCGCAGCCAAGGGACTCGGCACAGCCAAGTTCACGCAGCTCCAAGCGGTGCTCGAACTCAGCCGTCGCTATCTCCTGACGCGCATCAGCGGGCAGGATGTCCTGACCAGCCCGGAGGCCACGCGCGGCTATCTCAAGATGCGCCTCTACAGCTCGCCCCAAGAGATCTTCGCCTGCCTCTTTCTCGACAATCGCCACCGCGTCATCCGCTACGACGAGCTTTTCTACGGAACCATCGACGGCGCCAGCGTCCACCCACGAGAGGTCGTGCGGCGCGTCATCGAGACCAATGCCGCGGCCGTGATCTTCGCGCACAATCACCCATCCGGGGTCGCCGAGCCCAGCCAAGCGGATCTGCGCATCACGCAACGGCTCAAGGACGCCCTGGCCATCATCGAGGTACGCGTGCTGGACCACATCATCGTCGGCGATGGCGAAGGCACTTCATTTGCCGAGCGCGGACTGCTGTAAGATCAGGAATTGAAGGCGAAATCGACACTTGAACGAATAGCGAAACCCATGTTAGAGTTCCGCTTCTTTATCGATCAAATACACGCCGACTTGTAGGGATCCCCGCCATGTCCAAGGTATGTCAGGTTACCGGTAAACGCCCCCTCACCGGCAACAACGTCTCGCACGCGAACAACAAGACCAAGCGCCGCTTCCTCCCCAATCTTCATGAGAAGAGATTCTGGGTCGAGACCGAGAAGCGTTGGGTCAAGCTCCGCCTGTCCACCAAGGGCATGCGCATCATCGACAAGAATGGCATCGACGCCGTGCTCGGCGATCTCCGTGCACGCGGCGAAAAGGTCTAACCGGAGGGTCCGTCAATGGCAAAGGCAGCACGTGATAAAATCCGCCTGAACTCGAGCGCCGGGACTGGTCACTTCTACACCACGACCAAGAACAAGCGCAATCAGCCTGGCAAGATGGAGATCAAGAAGTTCGATCCCGTCATCCGCCAGCACGTCATGTACAAGGAAGGCAAGATCAAGTAAGCCCGAACTGCCCGGCGCCAATCGCCGGACAGCCGACATGGCACCCCGATAAAGCCTGCCTTCGCGCGGGCTTTATTCGTTTTGCCCAACGCCCCCCAAGGGATAGGACCGCAAGACAGCCCATCCGCGCAGCGAACGCCAGAGCCCCATTCGCCAAATGGCACTCCCCGAGACCGCTCCAGCTGTGTCGCAAACTCCCGCCGAAGCACCCCGTACAGCGCGCTGAAGGATGCCATCAACCATCTGCTAGAAAAGATATCTGCTAAAGCAAATCACACCCGGCTCTGAAATCAGAACAGAACCGGCCTTGCCGTCTGCCCTGCCTCAAGAACACTCCTTTTCGGGACATCGGCCTGATCGGCCGGAACACCAGTCGTTCAGCGCTCCGAAAGAACCTATTGAAACCCTAGCGCTCAATACTTAGCATCCCGAACACTGCCAAGGGATGCGCGAGCCGGACCTGGACTTCACGGACAACGATTTCAGCCTACCCGCTCAGGGGCGGCTCGCTCAGGGGCGGCTCGCCGCCGCTCGCAACATGGGTCGGCGTTGTGCCGAGGTCCTTGCCGATCGACTCGCACCTGGTTCTCCGTCCTCATACCGAACGCGGCTGCAGGCTGGACTCCAGGGTAGCCACAGCTCGATGCCCTGACCCAAGCGGGCTGCCGGAAGCAGTTGCTCGAACAGGCATCGGGCGCGCAGCGCGGTCAGCCCTAGCTTGCCCGCGCACTGGCGTACAGGCACCCGGGGACACCCTGGTGTTCAAGCTGGACCGCCTGGCGCGCCCCCTCAAGCCGTTGATCGAAACCGTCGAGACACTCGATGCCCACGGAAACGGCTTCCGCTCGCGGATGGAAGCCATCGACATGGCCAGTGCTGGCGACAAGCTGTTTTTTCACCTCTTTTGGTGCACTCGCCGAATCCGAGCGGACCATGATCCGCAAACGGACGCGGGCTGGACTCGCTTCGGCGCGCTCGCGAAGCCGGCTGGGCGGACCACCACGCTCGCGCAACAGGGAAGCTCTGGAAATGACCAAGACGCTCTTCGCAAATCCCGAGATCAGCGTCGAGCAAGTCGCTACGCGCCTGCGTGTCGCACACCATCGACCCTCTACGGCTATCTCCCGTGCGGCCGAGCGGCGACCGAGCCCGACACCGGTGACTGGCGCCCAACCGCAGAGCGTTCCCCACAGACGGCAATCAAGCGACAAGGCACCTCATCGCCCAAAAGGATTCTCGTGACCAAACTGACCCTCAGCCACCTGTCCAACCTGTTGTTCCGCGCCTGCGACGACCTGCGCGGCAACATGGATGCGTCGGAGTACAAGGAATACATCTTCGGCATGCTGTTCCTGAAGCGGCTCTCGGATCTCTTCGACCAAGAGCGCGACCAGCTCGCCAGGACGCTCAAGGCGCGCGGCATGGCGGACGCGCTGATTGCCACCCAGCTCGACAACCCCGACCAATACACCGTCTTCGTTCCGCTCGAGGCCCGTTGGAATCCGAAGACGCCTGACGGCGAGCCCATCTTCGTGGAGATCAAGGACGGCGACAAGACCGTCAAGAAGCGCATGGGGGTCGCGCATCAGAAGACGAACGTGGGGACCTACCTCTCCAGACCCGCGACTACATCCGCGAGATCGGCGGCGACCCGCGCGACCTCTCGCTCTATGGCCAGGAGAGCATCGGCACCACCTGGTCCATCTGCAAGATGAACATGCTCCTGCACGGCATCCCCCACGCCGACATCCGGCAGGAAGACACCATCCGCCGCCCGCAGCACAAGGACGAGAACGGCGAGCTCAAGCGCTACGACCGCGTCCTCGCCAATCCGCCCTTCAGCCAGAACTACATCAAGAAGGACATCGACTACCCCGGCCGCTTCGCCGTCTGGCTCCCCGAGAAGGGCAAGAAGGCGGACCTCATGTTCGTCCAGCACATGCTCGCGGTGCTCAAGGGCGACGGCAAGATGGCCACCGTCATGCCCCACGGCGTCCTCTTCCGCGGCGGCGAGGAGCGTGAGACTCGCCGCCACTTCATCGAGCGCGGCTGGCTGGAGGCGATCATCGGACTGCCCGCCGGACTCTTCTACGGCACCGGCATCCCCGCCTGCGTTCTGGTGCTGAACAAGAAGGACGCACCGACGCGCAAGCACGTCGTCTTCATCAATGCCGACCGCGACTATCGCGATGGCAAGGCGCAGAATTTCCTGCGGGCCGAGGACATTTCCCGCATCGTCCATGCCTACCGAACGCTGACCAGTGGCGGACGCGACGCGCTTCCCGGCTATGCTCGCCGCGTGCCGGTGGAAGAGATCGAGGGAGAGGACTTCAACTGCAACATCCGCCGCTACGTGGACAATGCCCCGCCGCCGGAGCCCCATGACGTGCGCGCCCACCTCCACGGCGGCGTGCCCAGGAGCGAGATCGACGCCCTCGAGCGCTTCTGGACGAACTATCCCGAGCTGCGCGCCCGCTGCTTCCAGCCGAGATCAGACGACAGCACCTACCTCGACTTCACGCCCGCCGTCACCGATCGCCGCGCTCTGGCCGAGATCCTGAACGGCGACACGAGCGTTGCGGCCGCCCACGCGGCCTTCCTCGCGACGCTCGACGCCTGGTGGGATCAGCACCTTCCGGACATTGAGGCACTTGCGCCGAGCGACGGCCCGAATGGGCGCAAGCCGGGCAATGCCTACGCGCTACGCCGCGGCCTGCTCGCCTCCATCGAGGACACCTTCGCCAGCAGCCAGCTCCTGACGGGCCACCAGATCCGCGGTGCCTTCGCCCGCTACGTCGACGAGCTGAAGGCGGACCTCAAGTCCATCGCCGCCAGCGGCTGGGGGCCTGAGCTCATCCCCGACGCCGACATCTTGGAGAGCCAGTTCCCCGAGGTGCTCGCCGAGATGGAGCGGAAGCGCGCCCGCCTCGCCGAGCTCGCCGCGCTCTTCGCCGCCGCCGACGAAGAGGACTACGCGGACGCGGACGACCTCGGCGTGCTGCCCGGTGAGCAGGTCAAGGCGCTCAAGGCCCAGCTCAAGCAGCTCAAGGGCGAGGCCAAACTGGCCAAGCGCGACCCAAACCTCGGCGACCACAAGGCATACGAGAAGGCGGCCGTGGCCGAGGAAACCAAGCTCGCGAGGCACAAGTCCCTGGAAGACGAAGCCAGACAGCTCAAGGCCGACCTTCGCACTGTCGACAAGAAGCAGGACGAGCTGGTCGAGTCCGCCCGCAAAAAGATCGACCGCGACGAAGCGCGCAAGGTCATCCTCGACCGGCTGCATCGCCTGCTCGTGCAGACCTACGCCTCCTATCTGCGCGTGGATCAACGGGCGTGCCTCGCCGCGCTGGAGAACCTGCACGCGAAGTATGCCGTGACGGCGGCGGACATCGAGGAGCGGCGCGATGCGGCCACGGGGAAGCTCAAGGGATTCCTGGAGGAGTTGGGATATGGTTGATGCAAAGGCTCCCGAGATTAAGCAGCTCGTTGCACTCTTCGAGCAAACGCACCATGAGCTGCAGCGCAGGGCTGCCCGTTCTGTTGACACGGCCCTCGTCGTTCGCAACTGGCTCTTCGGCTATTACCTCGTTGAGTACGTAAACGCCGGCGCGCCCCGGGCCAAGCTCTATGGCAAGGCGCTGATCGATCGACTCGCTGCGTCACTCAAGGCTCGCGGCATGAAAGGGGTATCTCCGACGAGCCTTCGGCGATTCCGAGCCTTTTACGAGGCATATTCCGAGATTCAACCGAAGGTGCTGGTTGAATCTAACAGCGCCCCATCGGGCTCCACTGAGATTCAACCAAAGGCGTTGGTTGAATCTCGGCTTGCCGGGCTGCAAGCCCTCGAATCCGCGGTGCGCGAGCTCAGCGAGCACTTCCAGCTCGGCTGGTCGCACTACATTGCCCTCCAGACGGTGCGCGACGCTCAGGCACGACGTTTCGACGAGATCGAGGCCTGCGCCAACAGCTGGGGGGTGCGGGAGCTCGAACGCCAGATTGCCAGCGCACTCTATGAGCGGCTTGCCTTGAGCCGAGATAAGGCGGAGATCAAGAAGCTCGCCGAGCAAGGCCTGGTCGTCGAGGAAGCGGCGGACATCATCAAGAACCCCTACGTACTCGAGTTTCTCGATCTCGACGAGCAGAGCAGCTACAACGAGCATGAGCTGGAGACCGCCATCATCGACAAGCTCGAGCATTTTCTCCTCGAACTGGGCAAGGGATTCCTCTTCGAGGCGAGGCAGAAACGCTTCACCTTCGACAACGATCACTTCTACGTCGATCTCGTCTTCTACAATCGTCTGCTTCGCTGCTACGTCATCATTGATCTGAAGCTCGATAAGCTGACTCATCAGGACTTGGGTCAAATGCAGATGTACGTGAACTACTTTGACCGGTATGTAAAGACTGCCGAGGAGGCTCCAACAATCGGCATACTCCTATGTCAGCAAAAGAACGATGCCGTCGTCGAGCTGACGCTGCCAGTCGACAGCAACATCTATGCTTCCGAGTACCAGCTCTACCTGCCATCGAAGGAAGAACTTCGGCAAAAAGTCATCACCTGGGCAAAGGAGGTCGAGGGATGAGCGCCGAGGCGGACATCGAGCAGTGTCGCAACGCGGCGACGGGCAAGCTGAAGGGAGTCTTGGGGGAGCTTAGCTATGCGTGACACCAGCTTTCCGGCCGTTCAACTTGGCAAAGCGTGTCGACTTGTCACTGATGGTTCGCACTTCAGCCCGACACCCCAGGTTGAAGGTCGCCCCATCGTAAATGCCAAAGACATCCCAAGTGGAAGAATCGACCTGGCGACCTGTACGAGGATCTCGGAAGCCGACTGGCAATTGCTGCGGACACAGAACTGCGCGCCTCAGGTTGGTGACGTCCTCTTATCGAAAGATGGAACCATCGGGCGAGTCGTGCATTACCGCGAGGATCAGGGCGTTGTGCTGCTCTCGTCAATAGCACTCCTTCGTTCAGATGGCAGTTTCGATCCTGAGTTTCTCACTCAGGTGCTCCGCTCGAACCTCTTCGATTCTCAGCTGTTCCGTTTGCAGTCAGGCAGCGCCCTTAAACGTCTGGTGCTGGCCGACATACGGAAGATCCAAGTCCCCCGTCCCTGTCGAGACGTTCAGCAACGCATCGCCGAAATCCTCTCGACAGTCGACGATGCCATCGAGCAGACAGAAGCGCTCATCGCCAAGACGCAGCAGATCAAGGCCGGCCTGATGCACGACCTCTTCACCCGAGGCGTGACGGCAGAGGGCCAGCTCCGGCCACCACGCGACGAGGCCCCGCAGCTCTATAAGGAATCGCCGCTGGGCTGGATTCCGAAGGAGTGGGAGCTGCCAAACCTCGGTACGATGGCCGAAATCGCGTCAGGCGTAACGCTGAACGGTGACATCGACTTGGGCCACATCGAAGTAGCCTACCTCAGGGTTGCCAATGTGCAGGACGGCTACCTCGACCTCAACGAGGTCAAGACGATCCGCGTGAATGCAGCGCAGCTTTCAAGGCTAGCGTTGCGTCGCGGTGACGTGCTCATGAACGAGGGGGTGACTTCGACAAACTTGGCCGAGGTACGGTTTGGAACCAGGAAATCGAGCCCTGCATTCACCAGAATCACGTCTTTCGAGTGCGGCCACGCAGCGAGATGCTGCGGTCACAGTTCCTGGCGTATTGGTCGCAGTCATCCTTCGGAAAGAAGTATTTCGTCTTGAGTTCGAAGCAGTCGACCAATCTTGCGTCCATCAATTCGACACAGTTGCACAATTTCCCGGTCGCCTGGCCGCATCTGGAAGAACAGCAGCGAATCGAGGACAGGCTCGGGACGGCCGACGGTCAGCTCGCGGGACTGCAAAATGAGCTGGCCAAGCTTAGCCAGCTCAAAGCCGGCATGATGCATGATCTTTTAACCGGTAGTGTTTCTGTAGCGGTCGAGCGCACACCTGAGCCCAAGGAGACTGCAGCGAATGTCTGACTACCTCCACGTCGAGAAGCGCTTGCTTCAGTCAGAGCAAAGCGCGCTCGAAAAACTCCTGGCGGAAATCCCAGAGGATCACGTGATCGAGCGACTCGGGCTCGAGTCCAGGAAGCAAGAAATCGAGGACTTGCTCCAACAGGATGATGCTGGCGAGTAAATCACCCCGTAGGTCGAGGTCCAGGACTCAAACGGATCGCTATGGTGTGATGCGCTGTATTGCACCAATCGTATGACGCGCTACGCGACGGAGATGAGCATGGGAAGGGTCCGCAAGACGATCACACTGACCGACCAGCAGGGCGCATGGGTCAAGGCGCGCATCGCGCGCGGGGACTTCACCAACGACAGCGAATACATCCGCGACCTCATCCGGCGCGATCAGGAGCGAAGCGCGGAGATCGAAGCAATCCGCCGTGCGCTGATCGAGGGCGAGAACAGCGGTATCGGCGAACGGACCCCGGACGAGATCGTGCGCGCGGCGAAGGAATCGCTGAAAGCCGATGGCCGGATATAGGCTGACGACCCGCGCGGCGCAGGAGTTCGAATGAGCGAGCACCTCCACGTTGAGAAGCCCTTCCTCGACCAGCTCGCGGCGCTCGGCTGGCAGGTGGTCGACCAGGGCCAAGGATGTATCACCTCTGACCCAAAGAAGAGCCTGCGCGCGAGCTTCCGTGAGTGGCTGCTCCCCGAGGTTTCCGCGACGCGGTGCGCACCATCAATCTCACGCCTGACGGCACACCCTGGCTCACCGACCGTCAGCTTGAAGCCCCACGCGCCTTTTCACGAGGCCCAGATGGAGTACAACGAGGTCACCGGCGAGGTCAATCAGTCTTTAACCGCAACGGTGCCACACACATTCAGGGATGTCTTCGACGATGATCGCCGCTCTGTCGCCTGAAACACGCTACTCAGGTTCGAACGATTCTGCGCAGTGGCGCGGCCACGTCGTCATTGATGAGGCGCGGTTCAGGTCCTACGTGGCAAGTCGGGTCAAAGCGCGTGTGGAAGACGACGAAGCTCAAGATCCTTTCGCCGCAGAGCTGCGTGGGATGGCCACGACGGGGATGGAGACCGAGTGGGTCGAGCAGTTGCTTCGCTCGGTTCCGGAGGAAAAATCATGGGCGGTCGGAGAGGCCCTCGCGGAGTGCGTTCTGGCCGATGACGAGAGCCGCGAAATCTGCTGGCCTTGGAATTCGGTGCGTGACCGTCGCACTCCCAGAGCCAGCCTGCCAGGCGCTGACCTCGTCGGCTTCTGCAAAGAGGGCGATGTGGTCCTTCTGCTCTTTGGCGAGGTAAAGACGTCGTCCGACGCAAGCACGCCTCCGAACGTCATGAACGGCAGCGGAGGGATGGCGTGGCAGCTGAAGGACGAGGCGACACGCCTCGACATCCAACACGCCCTGCTGAAGTGGCTACGGGCACGATGCGAATCTCCCGAGCATCGAGCCCTCTATCAGGCAGCGGTTACCCGTTATGTTCAGTCCCTCGGCAGGGAGATTCTCCTGGTTGGGATACTCCTCCGCGACACCGAGCCGAATGAGCGGGACGTGATTGCGCGAGCCAATGATCTTGCGAAAAGTCTTCCGAGCCCGACACGTATCGAAATCACGGCCTGGTATCTGCCTGTCCCGATAGAGGACTGGGCAGTGTTGGTTCATGGGGGTGTGCCATGACGACAGGCGCATGGCTGCAAACGGCAATTGGGGAGGAACGCCTTCGCCAGATCTCGATGGAAGCGAATCGGCGAAGGCTTGGCAGTGCGCTGGACATACCTTTGCCGGCGACCGACGAGCGAGAACTTCGGTTCGTCACAAACGCGCTTGAGCTCCAGCTATTCGATACGCTGGAGGATGAGGAGCATGCGTCTGAGCTGACGGCCGTCGCGGCCGAGACGTTCCAGATCGCAAGGACGCTGGCATGGCCGCAAGAGCCCGTAGCCTCCGCCGAATGGCTCGTTCGGCTGGGTTGTATCGCTGTGCTCGGTGATCGCTCGGCTGACTTCCGGCGCACTCTGGCCGAGTGCGAGCTTCCGATCCTTCCGCTCGATTCGCCAGACTGGGGAGTCCGAGTTTGGTCCTCGATCCTGGATATCTGGCTGCGCCTTCTGAGAAAGAGAGGGTGGGAGGATCTCGATGCGGTCCAGGGGCGAATCGCTGCGATTCGTGAAGCTCAACGCGAGCTTGAGCCAGGTTTCCTCGCCGAAGCGGAGGCGCGAAAGGACGTGCAGCCCGCTTGGGAGCTGATGGCGCATTACCATCTTGCGAAGGCTGCGGAGATTTTGGGGATCTACCTCGGTCAAGGATCGGCCGATGGTCACTACGACATTCGGGAGCAGCTCGAGGCGCAGTTCGACCGAGCGGTTGGCGCGTGTGCTCGTGGCCAGCTCATCGAGCGCGAGACGATGTCACGTCTGCTCGCGCGGACTGCACGTGCCATGGTGGACAGCAGCATCTGGACAGTGACGCGTGCCGTGAACAGCAGGGTCACCCGATTCGTCGAGTCGTTGACGGCCCGTGATCGAAGACGGCCGATCTTCGAGATGCTGCCGCCTCAGAGGCGGACCTTGAGGGAAGAAGGCCTGCTCGGCTCCGGTCACCGGTCCGTCGTGGTGAGCTTGCCGACATCAAGCGGCAAGACGTTCATCGCAGAATTTCGCATCTTGCAGGCGCTGAACCAGTTCGACCAGGAGAAGGGTTGGGTCGCCTATCTTGCGCCCACGCGTGCACTCGTGAATCAGCTTACTCGGCGGCTCCGTCACGATTTCGCCCAGTTGGGACTTGTCGTCGAGAAGGTGAGTCCCGCCCTGGAGGTCGATGGCCTCGAAGCTGGGATGCTGACCGAGGCTGACCAGGCGCAGCAGTTCCGGATCCTGGTGACCACCCCAGAGAAGCTGGACCTCATGTTACGCGGGGGGTGGGAGGACAGGATCGGACGGCCCCTTACCCTGGCAGTTGTGGACGAGGCGCATGGCCTGGCCTCCGAGAACCGTGGGCTCAAGCTGGAGCTGCTGCTTGCAACCATGAACCGCGAGTGCCGCTACGCGCAGTTCCTCTTGCTGACGCCTTTCATTCACAACGGCGCCGAAATCGCTCGCTGGCTCTCCCCAGACAGCAATAAGAGCATCGATTTGGGCGTCGACTGGACCCCAAACGACCGTGTGGTCGCGATTGCCCGAGCACACCAGGGCGATGGCAGAGGCGAGTTTAGTGTGGCGCTGCGGACTCGGCATACCTCGCGCAACACCCTGGATATTCCGGAAGAGATCGGCATTGGCGAGCCACGTCCTCTGGGCTTGGCTTGGTCTGCAGTGAAGAATTCACCCGGCAAGATCGCGGCAGCAACAGCACAGGTCCTTAAGAAGCGCGGAACCGTCATCGTGCTCGCCGACACTCCAGCGGCAACCTGGAGCATCGCCGACGCATTCAAGGTCGAGGAGAACAAGCGCCCCCTTGACGGTGACGACCTCGGGCACGTGCAACGGTTTCTCGTCGACGAGATGGGCCAGGACTTTCCGCTCGCCAGCCTGCTGGAGTATGGCGTCGGCGTTCATCACGCTGGAATGTCCGATGACACGCGCGCGCTCGTGGAGTGGCTGACGGAGAACGACCGCTTGGGCGTTCTGGTTGCCACGACGACCATTGCTCAAGGCGTGAACTTCCCTGTGTCCGGTGTCGTATTCGCCAGCCACCAGTACCGATCACGAACGTTTCCGTATCGGACCGAAATGCCGCCCGAGGACTTCTGGAATATTGCGGGTCGCGCGGGGCGCGTGGACCAAGGAGATCTCGGGGTCGTAGCTCTGGCAGCTCAAGACGACACCAAGCAGCAGGTGCTGGAAGAGTTCATTAATGCCTCCGTGGGCGAGCTCAACTCGACGCTCATCGACATGGTCGAGCAGGCTGTCAATGTCGGTTCGATTCTGAATCTGGAATCTCTATCGCATCAGCCTGGCTGGTCTGCCTTCGTTCAATACCTGGCTCATACATACCGGCAGATTGGGAGTCACGACCTATTCGCTGCAGAAGTCGAGCAAATCTTACGCGGAACTCTGGGGTTCCAAGCACTCCGTAAGAACCACAAGGGCTGGGCGGACGCCCTTGTGTGGGGTGTCTATGCGTATGCTGAAAGGATCAAAGGAAAGCCGCTCGCCCTCGTTGACGCAACGGGGTTCTCATGGGAGTCCGTGAACGCCACCCTGGCAAGACTCGGTCAGGAAAAGCTGCCTGACGACATCTGGTCCGCCGAGCTATTCGCGGGCCGTCGAGACGACCTTCGTCGAATGATGGGGCTGTTGCTCCAGGTGCCTGAGCTTCGAGAACCTCTCGAAGATGTGACGGGGGGAGCAGGCTCGGATGGAGACAAGCTCGCCCGAATCCTTTGCGACTGGGTCCAAGGACGCCCGCTCACCGATATGGCAAGCGAGTATTTCGGTAAGAACGTCGGACAGGAGGACGAAGAAGCCGCGACCGACCCCGTCGCTGCGATGACGGATTGCTGTCGAAACATTTTTGGAAGGCTCACCCAAACAGCGTCATGGGGCCTGTCCGCACTGCAGTCGCTCACTCTGGGCAGTGCTTTCGACGCCTTGCCGCTGAACGAACAAAAGAGCCTTCGCAATCTGCCGGCGCGCGTCTACTACGGCGTCAACTCGGACGAGGCCATCGCCCTCAGGCTGCTGGGCGTGCCGAGGAGTGCAGCACCGGTCCTTTCAGCGAGTCTCGGAATTGGCGCGGACGAGCCGCTTCATCAGATCCGTGCTCGGCTCCGAGCAACCGATGTGGGGGAGTGGATAGCGGCGATGGGCGAGCGAGGAGAAAGCTACCATCGAGTCTGGTCAATCATGGAAGGCGATTAGCGATGTCCGAGTACCTCCACGTCGAGAAGCCCTTCCTCGACCAGCTCGCGGCGCTCGGCTGGCAGGCGGTCGACCAGGGCCAGGGGCTTATTCCCTCGGACCCCGCAAAGAGCCTGCGCACGAGCTTCCGTGAGTGGCTGCTCCCCGAGGTCTTCCGCGACGCCGTCCGTGCGATCAACCTGACGTCCGACGGAACGCCCTGGCTGACCGACCGCCAGCTCGACGACCTGCGCGACCAGATTGTGCGGCAGCCCAATCGGACGCTGCTGGAGGCCAACGAGACGATCCAAGCGCTCTTTCTCAAGGCCCAGGTGGACCGCAACGAGGTCACCGGCGAGGCCGACCCGGTCGTCAAGCTCATCGACTTCGCGAATCCAGAGCGCAACCAGTTCCACGCCATCAACCAGTTCCGCATCGATACGCCGGGCTGCGTGAAGAGCTGCATCATCCCGGACATCGTCCTCTTCGTGAACGGCATTCCGCTGGTCCTGATCGAGGCGAAGATCGGCGATCCGAATACGGCCAACCCGCTGCACGCCGCCTACGAGCAACTGCGACGCTATCGCAACGCCCGGCCAGAAACCATCAAGGCCGGCCTGCGCGAGGGCGAGCCACGACTCTTCCATACGAACCTGCTGCTGATCCGCACCTGCGGCGAGAAGGCCGAATTCGGCACCATCACCTCTGGACACGAGCACTTCTACGCCTGGAAGGACGTCTGGCCCGAAAGCAACCGCACCTACAGGCCGCCGCTGGGCGTCGAGCGTGAGCAAGAGACGCTCATCCAGGGGCTGCTCGCGCCGGACACCCTGCTCGATGTCCTGCGCACCTGCACGGTGTTCATGGATACCGACTCCGGCAGACGTATCAAGGTGGTCAGCCGCTACCAGCAGTACCGCGCCGCGCGCAAGATCGTCGACCGACTGCGCTTCGGTCAGTCGCCAGAGTCCCGATCCGGCGTGGTCTGGCACACGCAGGGCTCGGGCAAGTCGCTCACCATGGTCTTCGTCGCTCGCATGCTGCGCGCCGCGGCGGACCTGGAGGACTTCAAGATCCTGCTCGTCAACGACCGGGCCGACCTGGAAGAGCAGCTGGCAGGCACCGCCAAGCTCATTGGCGGCAAGGTCAAGGTGATCGAGAGCACCGCGCAGCTCCGCGAGCATCTCAGCACCGACGCCTCGGACATCAACATGGTGATGGTGCACAAGTTCAACGAGCGCGCGGAGACGCTGCCCGATACGCTGGCCCTGGCCCTCGCCTACGGCGGCAAGCCGATCCCCAGGCCCAAGGTCCTCATGGCGGCCGACTCGGCAGCGGCGATCTATCGCGCGATCCCGTCCAGCAAGACCTTCGGCGTCGTGAATCCGTCCGACCGCATCGTCCTGATGATCGATGAGGCTCACCGGACTCAGGGCTCCGATCTGGGCGACAACCTCTTCGAGGCCTTCCCCAACGCGACCCGGATCGCCTTCACCGGAACCCCGCTCATCACCGAGCAGCACGGTGCCAAGCGCACCGTGAAGCGGTTCGGCGACTACATCGACCAGTACAAGCTCATGGATGCCGTGCACGACGGCGCCACGCTCCAGATCCTCTACGAAGGCCGCACGGCCGACACGGCGCTCAAGGACAAGCACGGATTCGACGCCAAGTTCGAGAACCTCTTCAAGGCGCGCAGCGAGGAGGAGATCCTCGCGATCAAGAAGAAATACGGCGCAACTGGCGACCTGCTGGAGGCCGAGAACCGCATCGAGGCCATCGCGAAGGATCTGGTCGATCACTATGTCGACAACATCTTGCCGGACGGCTTCAAGGCGCAGGTCGTCTGTCACTCCAAGCTGGCCGCGATCCGCTACCAGAAGGCGATCCGCCGAGCGCTGAATGAACGCATCGAGCGAGAAAAGCAGAAGCCCGAACCGGATGCGGAGCTGATCCGGCGCATCGAGTTCTTGAAGGTTGCCGTCGTGGTCTCGTCGGACCCGACGAACGAGCCGGCGGCTATCACCGAAGCACGCAGGGAGGCGAAGCGTTGGAATGCGGTCGAGAATTTCTGTCGACCCTTCGACCTCGACGACCACGACAAGGCGCTGTCCGGTATCGCCTTCCTCGTGGTCTGCGACATGCTGCTCACAGGCTTCGACGCCCCCATCGAGCAGGTCATGTATATCGACAAGAAGCTGCGTGAGCACAACTTGCTGCAGGCGATCGCGCGCGTGAACCGGGTCGCGACCAACAAGCACCGAGGCTTCGTCGTCGACTACATCGGGGTGTTCGAAGACCTTGCCCACGCCCTCACCATCTACGCCGAAGAAGATCCGCAGGATGTTCGTGAGGGTCTGAAGAGCATCCTGAGCGAGATGCCGATCCTGGAGGAGCGCTACCAGCGGTTGCTGCAGCACTTCATCGCGGCGGCGGAAGGAATGGCTGCGGAGACAAGGCGCGGCGCTAGAGGTGTGAGAATGCGATTTGGCGCATTGCGTAGTTGCGACGCCCTTGAGCTTTCCCCTCAACGACCTCGCAAATTCAGCAGAACGAATGCTCCCCGGCGACGAACGGCGTGGTAGGTTGCGTCCCCTCGATTAAGAACGTGTCCATCAATTGTTTCCCGATGCGAGCGATGCCGCCCGAAATCCCCCCTAGCCCCCCTTTGCGAAAGGGGGGAAGTTGTTGATGGTCACTTTCTAAGTGTCTACCGCCTCCAACCCTTTGTACGCGAAAGCACCCGCCTGGCTCGATCGCCGCGCGACCGAGCCAAGATCAACGCAGAGTCAAAGGGCTCGTGCGGGCTCCAGCGAATAGCCGCGAAGATTCCGCGAGAAGTGCTCCAGCGCCTGAATGCCCGTGGCTTCGGCCTGCTGGCACCAGTCTTGGAGCATCTTGAGCAGCGCCTCCTGCGTGGGTGCGCGGCGCTCCCAGACCTCTTGAAGCTGCTCTCTGAAGTGGTAGACGGTCGCTAGCGTCTGGTGTTGGGCCAAGAGTTGCTCGACGCGCTGGCGGGCGGCGGCATCCAGCCGACCGGCTTCCTTCCCGAGCAGCTTCTGCGACCTGCGCACCAAACGGCGGCAGTGGTTGGCGTCGCGGCAAAGCGCGTCACGCGCGACCGGGGCGAGCACCTCTTTGCCGTAGCGCGCGATCACATGCATGCGCCCGCGGATGACGGCGCTGAGCGTATCCATGTCCAACTGCTGCTTTCCGGCGATGACTCGTGGCTGCGGCGCAACATGCCGAACCTTGGCAAGCCCAAGGATGCTCAGCACACGGATGTAGAACCAGCCGAGATCGAATTCCCACCATTTCGACGAGAGGCGCGCCGAGGTCGGGAAGGCGTGGTGGTTGTTGTGTAGTTCCTCGCCGCCGATCAAGATACCCCAGGGCGAGAAATTGGTGGAGGCATCGGGCGACTCGAAGTTGCGGTAACCGGCATAGTGCCCGATGCCGTTGACCACGCCAGCGGCCCAGAAGGGGATCCAGAGCATTTGCACGGCCCAGATGACGATGCCGTAGACCCCGAACAGCAGCAGATCGATCGCCAGCATCAGGCCGAGGCCCTGCCAGTGAAAACGGTCATAAACGTTGCGCTCGACCCAGTCTCGGGTTTGACCCTTGCCGAAGCGCTCGAGGGTATCCGGATCGCTAGCCGCCTCGGCATAGAGTTCGGCACCCTCGGTGAGCACCTTGCGCAACCCCAGCACCTGGGGGCTGTGAGGGTCCAGCGGGGTCTCGCAGCGTGCATGATGGCGGCGGTGCACGGCGACCCACTCGCGGGTCACCATGCCGGTGGTGAGCCAGAGCCAGAAACGAAAGCAGTGCGCGACAACCGGATGCAGGTCCAGGGCGCGGTGCGCCTGAGAGCGATGTAGATAGACCGTCACTGCAACGATCGTAATGTGGGTCATGACAAGGACAGCGAGAACAGCCTGCCAGACACCGATATCGAGGACGCCGTAAGGGGTCATTCGGAACTCCGGATCGGTCGAGGGGGGAAGTCGAGGCAGATCGCTGAAAGCGGCCAGACAGCCATGCTTAGTGTCTACCGATCTCCTCTTGAGTATAGTCGAGCCGCTGCTCCCGATTTCCAATCGCGATGCCCAACGCGTATCGGCCGCCCTCGCCTTGAAGGGAGCGATTGCGCCGGCGCTCAGTCCGTCACCTGGCTCAGGAGTAGATTCCCCCGGCGGTCGAGTCGCCCAGCCCAGCCGGGTGCCAACCAAGTCGTAGAGACGTCGTCGGCGATGATCGCCGGGCCGCTGATGCCAGCTCCGCGTGCAACGGCCGACCGGCTGATCACGCGGACCGGCACTTCACAGCCATAGGCAGACAAGACACGCGGGGGGTTTTCCCCACCTGCGGCTCGCAGCTCCGGCAATCGCAGCGCCGGAGCTGGCGCCCGAGCCCGGACCCGGAGATTGACCAGCTCCACGGGCAGCTCGAGGCGGTGGCCATAGGCGGCTTGATGACGCGCGTGAAAACCCTCGACGGCCGCCTCGACCGAGCGCCAGGGCAGATTCAGCGTGTGAGACTGGCCGCGATAACGCAGATCCAGTGAGCGCTCGATGCGGATGGCCTCCGGCTCCCAGCCCTCCCGGGCCAGCTCCGCGAGCGCCGCATCCGCAAGTGCTTGAAGGGCGTTGGAGACTTCCCGCTCGCCTAGCTCGGCGATCAGGCCCAAGTGCGTCTTGGTCAGGGTGCGGCCAGCTGGGGTGACGAGCATCCCCAGGGCGGAGAGGACACCTGCATGAACCGGCACCAGCGCCTGCGTCATGCCAAGGGCCTCCGCCAGGGCACAGACGTGCAGTCCGCCCGCGCCCCCGAAGGAGGTCAGCACGAAGTCGCGAGGATCCAGCCCGCGCTGGACGGAGATCACCCGCAGGGCGCGCGCCATGTGCTCGTTGGCGATCCGGACGATGCCCAGGGCCGTTTCCTCGACCGAGAGTGCGAGCTGGCTCGCCACGCCCCGGACGGCCTCACGCGCCGCGTCCACATCCAGCCGCATCCGCCCGCCCAAGAAGCCTTCCGGGTCCAGCCGACCCAGTACCAAATTGGCGTCCGTCACCGTTGGTCGAGCGCCGCCCCGGCCGTAGCAGGCCGGCCCTGGACTGGCCCCAGCGGACTCGGGGCCGACCAGCAGGATTCCGCCCGCGTCCACCTGAGCAAGGGATCCGCCGCCGGCGCCGATGGTGTGCATGTCGACCATGGGCAGGGCGATCGGGTAGCCGGCGATGCGCCCGGATGTGGTCAGGCGCGGCTCCCCGTCGATGAGGGCGACGTCGGTGGAAGTGCCGCCCATGTCGAAGCTCAGCAGGCGGGGCACGCAATCCTCGGCAGCGGCGGCAAAGGCCGCCCCCGCCAGTCCTCCGGCCGGCCCGGACAGCAAGAGGCGGGCGGCGTGACCTGCCGTCTGGTCGGCCGCGACCGCCTCGCCGCTACTCTGCATGACGGAGATCCGCGCGCCAGGCAGGCCAGCCGCCAGGCGCTCGAGATAGCCGGCGACGACCGGACCGACCCAGGCATTGATCCAGGTCGCGATGCCGCGCTCATACTCACCGGTCAGGGGCAGGACCTCGGACGAGCGGGAGACGAAGAGGTGGCCCGGCAAGGCATCCGCCAGGGCGCGCTCGGCGCTGTCGTCGAGATAGGAGAAGAGAAGATTGATCGCCACCGCCTCCGGCGCCAGCTCCTCGACCCGATCCTTGAAGGCGTCGAGATCCGCCTGCGTCAGCGGCTCGACCCAAGTGCCGTCGGCAGCCAGGCGTCCGCCTGTCTCGATACACAGCTCGCGCGGCACCGGCGGCTTTCGCGGCGGCGGCTGGAGATCGTAGAGGTCCGGGCGCGCCTGGCGGCCGATCGCAAGCACATCCTTCAGGCCCCGGTTGGCGACATAGAGCGTGCGCACGCCCTTGCCCTCCAGAACCGCGTTGGTGGCCACCGTGCTTCCGTGAACGACGGCCAGGTCGCGAGGATCCAAACCAAGCTCGGCGATCCCCTGCAGGATCGCCCGCTCTGGCGCATCCGGGGTCGAGAGGACCTTGTGAATACGGATCTCGCCGTCGCGCCAGAGCACGAAATCGGTAAAGGTGCCACCGGTATCGATGCCGATCAGAGTCATGCCAGTGAGGGTCGTAAGAGCGTCGTCGCGGGATCAGTCGTCCGGTGTCAGCAAGAGCTCGCCGATCATCCCCTCTGGAGAGGGTCCATTCCAAGGCCATGCATGGCCGCGAACGGCGAGCCAATCCTCGAGCTGATCACTGCGGTAGGGCGAGAAGACATGCCCGGATTGGCCGAGAGGCAGTGTGCCGCGCGTTTGGCTCCAGTCCGCCGGGGTCGCGACGACACGCATCGAGGCGATGAAGATGCCGCGCCAGGGATCCTGGGGCAACCCCTTGATGACGTCGACGGTGTCGGCGCTGCCGCCTACGGACACGGGTCCAACGCTGAAGAGCCGCCCGATCAGGGGCAGGCTATCGAAGGCGTGCGGAAAGGCGACACTGCGGAGGTTGCCCAGGGCAGCAAGCTCGCCCGCTTCCGCGCCCGAAGGCGCTGCGGCCATCGCGGCGGCTAGGCTGTTAAGCGCCCGCACCCAGATCTCCGCCGGCTGCTCCAGCGCGGGTGTCCGCACGTCGTCCCAGAAGCTCGATTCGCCGGTGCGCAGGGTTTCCTGGAGCGGACCGTAGTGCACGATCGCGAGTGACATGAGGGCGGGCAGATCCTCGCCCAGCTCGTCGCCGTAGAGCGCCTGGAACAAGGCCGGCTCCAGCATCTCGGCAACGACCGCCGAGCGACTCTCCGCAAGCATGGCGCCGTCCCAGCCCCGCAGATAGGTCTCGACCAACTCCCAAGCCTCCGCATCCAGTGCGCGGATCTCTGACTCCAATTCCAGCAGGGCATCGCGCAGCGCGCATGCCAGCAGACTGATGCGATCCCCTTGGATTCGCGCCATGTCCTCGACCCTGACGCCCGGGGTGTCTGCGAGCAGCGCGGCGATGCGCTGCGCGCGATGCGGTGAACTCCAGGCGTTGCTCACCGGCACGGGGTAGTCCGGCGCGGTGGAACGGTTATTGGCGGTGATCAGGACGCCGACCACAGGATCGACATAGGAAGGGTTCATCGCCTGCGGCATCACCCCCTGCCAAGCGTAGGCATCGAGCCAGCCCGGAAGGGGGAAGGCACCCGTCCCTTTGCCGCGCTTGGGCAGCAGCCCGGTCATCTGCCAAGCGATCCCGCCGTCGCGGTGCGCGAGCATGAGATTCGCCGCGACATGGCGCAGATCCAAACCCGCCGCCATGGCCTCCTTCAGCGTCCGTGCCTGGGACAGCCGACGCACCGCGCGGAAGCCGAGATCAGGCAGATCATGGCCCTGACGCAGCACCAAGAGGTCTTCGAGACCGGCATCCGGCAGGTCCATTTGGGTGCCCGTGACCTCCCCCAGAATGTCGTTGAGGACGACGCCACGACTGGTGCTGCGGATCGCAACCCGCACCGGCGGCCCATTCCTGACCGCGATGCTCTCCCAGCGGGTCTCGATCGGCTCGGGCGCTCGGCCAGTGCGCAACACCTGAGCGCCATCCTCCGTCGTCTGCTCGATGAAGACGTCTTGGGTATCCGCGATCACCGATGTGATCCCCCAGGCCAGATCCTGGTTGTGGCCGATGAGGACCAGAGGGACACCGGGCAACGCAGCCCCGGCGACATGGAGGTCAGGTGCGGTCAGCTCCAGCTCGTACCAGATGCTCGGCGTCGAGGCCGCCAGATGCGGATCATTGGCCAGGAGCGCCGCTCCCGTCGCGGACTTCAGACCGGACACCAGCCAGGCATTGCTCGCCGGGGCCTGCATCGGCAGGCCGAGCCGGCCCGGCAGACTGAAGAGCTGGTCCAGCCGCTCCAGATCCACCCCCGCGATGCGTGCGGAGCTGCGCTCCGCGAGGTAGCTGACCAGCTCGGGCTCGACGGCGGGCGCCGCCAGCCCCTCGTCGACCGGGAAGAGTTCGCGTGCCAGGCGAGGCCCGATGCGCTTCGCCAACCGCAGGAAGGTCAGCTCGCCACGCAGGTTGAAGGACTGGGTCCAGGCCATGTAGGCGCCGATCGCGAGACTGTCCACCGGCTGCCAGGGCTCGGGATCGAGGCGCGCAATGAGATACTCCAGCGGCAACCGCCCACCCGAGTGCTCGATGTAGGCGTTGACGCCCTCCGCATAGGCCTGCAGCAATGAACGCTCCAGGGGCTCGAGGGCCTCGAGGCTGCGCCGCGCCTCGGCGGCCAGCCCAAAGGTGCGAAAGAAGCGATCGACCGGCAGCACCTCTTGGCCGAACAGCTCGGCCAACTGGCCGGAGGCCAGCCGCCGCATCAGATCCATCTGCCAAAGTCGCTCGGACGCCACCACATAGCCCTGAGCGAACATGAGATCGGTCAGGTTGTCCGCCGCGATGCTGGGCACCGCATGGGGACCGAATCTCACGCGGACCGGCGCGGACAGCCCAGCCAAGGGCAGACTGCCTTGGTAGACGGGCTCGGCGCGCTTACCCAGCCAATAGACGCCGCCGCCCGCCGCAACGAGGAGCAGGAGCGAAATCGACAGCGTCCACGCGAGGACACGACGCAGCATGGCCTTAGCTACCTGATGACGACTTGGTTAAGATCGGGCCGCCATTGTCCCACCACAGAGGAGTCAACGCGATGCCGGCGCAGCCCGATTCGCAAGCCGTCAAAGCCTATCTGACGGATCTGCAAGAGCGCATTACCAACGCGCTGCGTGCCACCGACGGCGGCGCCGGCTTCAGACAAGACAGCTGGGAGCGCCCCGGCGGCGGGGGAGGGCGCACCCGCATCATGCAAAACGGCATGGTCTTCGAGCGCTGCGGCATCAGCTTCTCGCACGTGCACGGAACTCAGCTCCCGCCATCCGCCAGCGCGCAACGGCCCGAACTCGCCGGGCGCAGCTTCGAGGCCATGGGCGTTTCCCTGGTCGCCCACCCGCAGAACCCCTATGTGCCCTCCTCGCATCTCAATGTGCGCTACTTCGTCGCCGAGAAGGCGGATGCGGATCCGGTCTGGTGGTTCGGCGGCGGCTTCGACCTGACCCCTTACTATGGCTTCGACGAAGACGTGCTCCACTGGCACCGCAACGCGCGCGAGACCTGCGCACCCTTCGGAGCGGATCTGTATCCGCGCTTGAAGCAGTGGTGTGACGAGTATTTCTATCTCAAGCACCGCAACGAGCCCCGAGGCGTTGGCGGGCTCTTCTTCGACGACTTCGACCAGGGCGGATTCGACCATGCCTTCGCCCTGATGCGCAGCGTGGGCGACCACTACCTTCCCGGCTATCTGCCGATCGTCAACCGCCGCTGGGCCAAGTCCTACGGCGACCGCGAGCGCGCCTTCCAGAAATACCGCCGCGGCCGCTACGTCGAGTTCAATCTGGTGTTCGACCGCGGCACCCTGTTCGGGCTCCAATCCGGTGGTCGAACCGAGTCGATTCTCATGTCCATGCCGCCCGAGGTGAGCTGGCGATACGACTATCATCCCGAGCCGGGCACACCCGAGGCTGCGCTCTACGAGCGTTTCCTGGTCGTTAAGGATTGGCTGGCGGGGGAGGGCGATGATCAACGGCCCAGTGCGCCCGGCCAGCCGAAGAATGGAGACTCAGGATGAAGTACGTTGAGGTCATCGCAAACGCCGGAAGCGCAGATACGATCGCGGAGGCGGCGACGCAGGCCAAGGCCTCGGACTTCCGGCTTGGCGTCGTGGGCGAGGACGGCATGCAGCAGATGCGCATGCTGGTGAGCGACAGCCGTCTGCAGCGCCTACTGGATATCCTGCAAAGCATCCTCGGCGCGCAGCCGACGGCCCGAATCGTCGTCCTCCCGGTGGAGGTCTCCATCCCTCAGCCCGACGAGGGCGAGCGCAAGGAGGAGGACTCCGCCACGGCGGCACGGGAGTCGCTGTACGAAGGCGTCGAAAAGAGCGCGCGGCTGGATGGCAACTATGCGCTGCTGGTCGTGCTCTCGACGGTGGTCGCCGCGATCGGCTTGATCGAGGACAACGTCGCGGTCGTCATCGGCGCCATGGTGATCGCCCCCCTGTTGGGACCGAATCTCGCGTTGAGCCTAGGGACGGCACTGGGCGATATCGGGCTCATGAAGAAGGCGGTCGCGACCCTCTCTTTCGGCATCGTCGTGGCCGTCGCGCTCTCGGCAGCGCTCGCCTATCTCTGGCCCAGCGCCCTCACCAGTGACGAAGTGCTCGCGCGCACCAGCGCTGGCCTGGAATCGGTCGCGCTCGCGCTGGCCTCGGGCGCCGCCGCGGCGCTGTCGCTGACGACCGGTCTCTCCAGTGTCCTGGTCGGCGTCATGGTCGCCGTGGCACTGCTGCCGCCGGCCGCGACACTTGGCCTGATGCTCGGCGATGGACGCTTCGACCTCGCCAGCGGCGCTGGTCTGCTGCTGGCCGTCAACGTGGTTTGCGTGAATCTGGCGAGCAAGATCGTCTTCTTCACGAAGGGCGTCAGCCCGCGCAAGTGGCTCGAAAAGGAGAAGGCGAAACGGGCGATGGTGACCTATGTGTTGGTGTGGGTGCTCACCTTGCTCGTACTCATCGCCGTCATCCTGAAACGCGACGCACTCCTCCCGCAAGACCTCGACCAGGCCATTGAGGAGCATGTGCAGCAGCCCTTGGAGCGGGCCTATTGATGCTTGGCCTGCGCGCTGAACTCAGACTTGCGTCCTTCGCGTCCCCAGCTCAGCGCAGATGTTCCTGCAGCCATTCGTTGATGTGATGGCGGGAGCGCGCACCGCTGAAACGCCCGCGCTCCTCGCCTTGCTGAAAGAGGATCACCGTGGGAAAGCCGCGCACCTTGTAGCGGCCGGCGACGCGCATGTTCTCACCCTCGTCGACTTCCAGTTTGGCGAGCAGGAGACGGCCGTCGTGCTCCTCGATGACACGCTTCAGATGCGGTGTCAGGGCATGGCAGGGGCCGCACCAATCGGCCCAGAAATCCACCAAGATGGGGTGCGCATGGGAGGCCTCGATCACCTCGGCCTGGAAGCGGTCGTGGTCGGTGTCGAAGATGTGTGGATCGGGGTGGGAAACCTGCAGCATATTGGGGTCCGGAAGTTGATAGCAGACCGGATCTTAGCCCGAAAACGCGCTTCGACTGGAGCGCGCACGATGGCTGCGCTATTTTAATGGGTTTGAAGCGCCGGGATGGTCCCGGACGCGCCGGATCCACTCCGAGGCCCCTCGACCCATGGCTGACCTTGATACGCCCCGTTCCTCCTATCCCGTGACCCGCATGCGCCGGATGCGTCGCGACGACTTCTCGCGTCGCATGATGCGCGAGACGACGCTGACCCCGGACGACCTCATCTACCCGGTCTTCGTGCTCGAGGGCTCCGGGGAGCGCGAGGCCGTGGCATCCATGCCGGGCGTCGAGCGGCTGAGTATCGACCTGCTGGTCGAAGAGGCGCGCGCGGTCCAACGCATGGGCATTCCAGCCATGGCGCTCTTCCCAGTGACGCCCCTGTCGGCCAAGTCGCTCGATGCCGCCGAGGCCTTCAATCCGGGCGGGCTGGCCCAGCGCGCCGTGCGCGCCCTCAAGGATGCCGTTCCCGAGCTGGGGATCATGACCGACGTCGCGCTCGATCCCTTCACCACACATGGTCAGGACGGGCTCATCGACGAGGCCGGCTATGTCATGAACGACCCCACGGTCGAGGTCCTGGTCCGCCAGGCGCTGTCCCATGCCGAGGCGGGTGCCGACATCGTCGCCCCCTCGGACATGATGGACGGCCGCATCGGCGCCGTGCGTGCCGCACTGGAGGCCGAAGGACACATCCACACACGCATCTTGGCCTATTCCGCCAAGTACGCCTCAAGCTACTACGGTCCCTTCCGCGACGCAGTCGGCTCGGCCGCGAACCTCGGCGGCGGCAACAAGTACACCTATCAGATGGACCCGGCCAACTCGGACGAGGCCATCCACGAGGTCGCCCTGGATCTCGAAGAAGGCGCGGACATGGTCATGGTCAAGCCCGGCATGCCCTACCTGGACATCGTCCGCCGCATCAAGGACCAGTTCGGCGCGCCGACCTTCGTCTATCACGTCAGCGGCGAGTACGCCATGCTCAAGGCCGCGAGCCAGAACGGCTGGCTGGACGAGAAGGCGGTCGTGCTGGAGGCGATGGTTTCGATGAAGCGCGCCGGTGCTGACGGCGTGCTCACCTATTACGCGAAGGACATCGCCCGCTGGCTCGCCGAGTAGGCATCGCGCGGCAAGGGATTGCCGCACCCCGAATCCGGCTGCGGTCGAGCCGCGCGCCCCTCCGATCCTGAAAACCGACACCTGGCAACGCCCCTCCATGGCCGACCAATACGCCGTCATCGGCAACCCCATCGCCCACAGCAAGTCACCGGCCATCCACGCCGAGTTCGCCCGCCAGACCGGACAGGATCTGGAGTACGGCCGCATCCTCGGCAGCCTGGACGACTTCGCGGCCGACGTCAGGCAATTCATCACCCAAGGCGGGCGCGGGCTCAACGTCACCGTGCCCTTCAAGGAGCAGGCCTGGGCCCTCGCCGACGAACGCAGCGCCAGGGCCGAGACCGCGGGCGCGGTCAACACGCTCATCCGGCTCGAAGACGGCAGGCTGCGAGGCGACAACACGGACGGCGTCGGTCTGGTGCGCGACCTCAGCGCGAATCACGGCTTCGACTTCAGCAACGCCAGCGTCCTACTGCTCGGCGCTGGCGGCGCATCACGCGGGGTACTGGTGCCACTCCTCGAGACCGGACTGGCGGAGCTGGTCATCGCCAACCGCACCGCATCCAAGGCCGTCGATCTGGCCGCGCTCGCCGCCCCACTCGGCGCCGTCGTCGGATGTGGCCTGGACGCGCTTGCGGGAAGGCATTTCGACCTCATCATCAATGCCACATCGGCCGGCCTGAGTGACAGCGTCCCGGACATCCCGGACGACTGTCTGCGCAATGACGGCTGGACCTACGACATGCTCTACGGCGACCGGCCCACCGCCTTCTGCCGCTGGGGCCAGGATCACGGTGCCGCTCGCGCCCTGGACGGCCTGGGAATGCTGGTCGAGCAGGCGGCCGAGTCCTTCCGGCTATGGCGCGACGTCCGCCCCGAGACAGCAAGCGTCATCCAATTGCTGCGCGGCGTTCGTTAGCCTCAGCGCTGCGACCGATCGCGAAGCCCGTGCCGGCATGCGGCAGGCCGCCTTTCCATGACAGACTCGGGAGTCGAAGCGATGAAGACCGCAGTGCTGGGTTTAGGATTGATGGGCGCGGAGATCGCCTTGCGCCTGAAGCGCCAGGGACGAGAGATCCGCTGCTGGAATCGCGGCGCGGAGCGGTCCGAGGCGGCGCGCGAGCGCGGACTCGACACCTGCTCGACCGCGGCCGAGGCCATCTCGGAGTCAGCGCTGACGCTCCTGCTGCTGAGCGATGCCGACGCCATTCGCGCAACGCTGTTCGAGAGCGGAGACGCGGACGCCCTCGACGGTCGCATCCTCGTCCAGATGGGGACCATCGCCCCGCGCGAGAGCCGCGAGATCGCCGGGCGCGTCGCTGCTCAGGGCGGCGAATATCTCGAGGCACCGGTGCTCGGCAGCCTGCCCGAGGCCCGCGAAGGCCGACTCATCCTCATGGCGGGCGGCGACCCCGACCTCTTCGAGCGCTGCCTCCCAGTCTTCAAAGACCTGAGTCGCGACCCCCAGCGCATCGGTGAGATCGGGCAGGGCGCGGCCATGAAGCTCGCCATGAATCAGCTGATCGCCGGCCTGACCGCCACCTTCGCGCTCAGTCTCGGACTGGTGCGCCGCGAAGGAATCGATGTCGAGCAGTTCATGACCCTGCTCCGAGACAGCGCGCTCTACGCCAAGACCTTCGACAAGAAGCTGGACAACTACCTGAGCCACGCTTATGGCGCGGCCAACTTCCCGCTCAAGCACCTGCTCAAGGACGTGCGCCTGTTCAAGCAGGTCGCCGAAGAGAGCTTTCTGAACACGGCCCTCATCAGCGCGCTCGAAGACAGGTGCCGGCAAGCCGAGGAGTTGGGGTTTGGCGACCAAGACTACTCGGCCCTCTACGAGGCCTTCTGTCCCGACCCCAACGACACTTCCTCCTGAGACGCAATCCCCTCCTGAGACGCAATCCCAATGCTGGATCTTCCCTTTACACAGCAGCCCGGCTGGCGCGAGCGCCACCTCAAGCGCAAACATAGAAACCCGCTCTTCGCCTGGCCGCCAGAGGCCGTCGCACCGGAACGACTCTTGGAGGCGCAACGGGCCGACCATGAGGAAATGGAGGCCTTCGGCGAGCGCTTTCGCGCCCTCGTCCAGCGCGCCGTGGACCTGCCACCCGATGCCGGCAGCGAAGACGTCATGGCGCTCAAGGGCGACCTCGAGCAGCACTACGAGCAGTCCTACGGTCTGCCTGAAGACCATACCCAAGAGCGCCAAGCCATCCGCAAGCTGGTCGATCTCATTGCCAAGGCCGTGCGGCTCGCAGCTGGCGAAGACCCGCTTGCGCATCGGGAGCTAGCGGACGCGGAAGAGGCCAGAGCCATCCATCGGCGGCTGCTCGAGCAACCCCTGGTCGCCGACCTGCTGCGTCCGGACTCGCCCATCACCCCCGAGGAGCTGGCGCCCACACTGCTGAGCGCATCGCCCACCGAGGTCGAAGCGGCCATCGAACTCTTCGATGCGGATCAAATCGCCCAGATCGCCGAAGCGGGAGCCCTGCTCGCCGATGATCGGGCCTCCAAGGGCGTCGACATGACGCAAGCCTTGGATCGGCTGGCCCTGATCCTGACGCGATTGAAGACGGACTACCCTCAGGCGCATTAGAGCGAGCATCGGCGGCGCGACCGCCAGGGCGGCTAACGCGAGCGCAGATCAAGAAGGGCAAAGTCCGCGCTCTGAGCCCGAGCACAACCTCGGCGTCCGACGGACGTGCCCATCTTGCAAAACGCTGAGCCAGTATGATGGGCACGCCCCTCGCCCCGCAGGACTCTTGAACAAAGCATGCCTATCCGGTTGCCTCCCACACCATGCCGTGGGTCCCGCAATGCGGCCAGAGGAAGCGACCGCATGATTTGGACGCTGAGCACCTCTGGCTCCCACGCTCCGGCGTGGGAGCAAGTCGCGACGCTCCAGCGTCGCGTCACGCCACGGGCCGCTGGAGCGGCCGGACTGCATTCCCACGCTGGAGCGCGGGAACGAGAGCCGGTCGGCGCCAAGGTCCCCCAGGAACCGACCCCATGATCTGGACACTCGACATCAAACTCATCCGCGGTCGCTGGGCGACCGGGGATTGGTCCGCAACCATCGCCATCGACGCCGCCGCGACGCTGGACGATCTGCATCTGTTCATCCAGCGGACCCTCGACTTCGACAACGATCACCTCTCCGACTTCTTCGTCGCCCGAACGCCCACGAGTGCGAAGCGCACTCGCTGCCGCTTCGACGCGACCCTGGAGGACCTGTTCCCGCTGCCCAAGGGCCACAAGCTCTTCTATCTGTTCGACTACGGCGACAACTGGCTCTTCCAGATCGGCCGAACCCGCAAGAAGCCCTTCGAGCCCGAGCCGGATAGCGAGTATCTGCGTCTGATCAGTGAGCAGGGCGAGAAGCCCCGGCAGTATCCCGCGTTTGACTGAGCAGTCGAGCTTTGCTCCCCATGCTCCGGCGTGTGGGCAAGGTCCAATGTGCCGAATCGCCCATCAAAGGAACGAGAGCAAGCGAATGGTCATGCATGAGTCGCACATTCCGGAATGGGATATCCATGGCGTTCTGCCGCCGATCCGTCCCGGAGAGAAGCCAATATCCTCTGATCGATCTCCCTACCGGACGTCGGTTCTTGAGCTTTGTGGACGCTTTGGTCACACAAGGGAGCGGCGAGGTATCTTGCGAGGGCTCGCTGAGCTGCGGAAAGCGCTTCGGTCGGCCGGACTCGCCGATGGATTCCAGTGGATCGACGGCAGCTTCGTCGAGGATGTCGAGGCGAACAGAGGACGTGCTCCGGGCGACATCGATGTCGTGACCTTCGTCGGGCTGGGAGGCGTCGAGCGCCAGCGGCAACTGATCGCTGCTCACCCCGACCTTTTCAGCTCCCAAAGAGCGAAGCGACGGTATTTGGTCGATCATTACTTCGTTGCGACGGATATCGCTTTCGATGCCAATCAGGCGAGATGGGTGTCTTACTGGTATTCGATGTGGAGTCATCGGCGAGAGGATGGGCGTTGGAAAGGCTTCGTCCAGCTCTCGCTGTCCGACAGTGATACACCCGCCCTTGAGTGGCTATCCGAGCAGGACATGACCACGGGGTCCGAGGAGACGAGCAATGAGCGCTAAAGAACGCGATTTCTTGCGCTCCGAGGTGGCGACCCTCGAAGGGCTTCTGAGCAGTGTTTCGGAAGATCGACTGATCGAGCGGATCGGCATCGAGGAGCGGCTTGAGCAGGCCAGGGCGCGACTCGCCAAGATCGAGGCCGAGCCCTTGGGCAAACCTCTGCCAATCATCTTTCGCGGTGCGCCGGTGGAAGGATCTCAATCGATCGATGCTGGTTTTGCCTCGACGGCGCTCGGGGCATTTATCGAGGCCACCGACACCGTGGCGGCGAGTTTGACCGATGAGCTAAAGGCGCTGGGCAGGTTGCCTAGAGGCAATCAGCGCTCGCTGAGGATCGTCGATACAGCCCGTGGCTCGTTCGGTTTCGAGCTTGAGCTTTCTCCGCCACCTGCCGATGATCAGATTTCCCTATCGTTCGAGGACGAGTCCGATCCCTATGAGCGGGCCATCGGGACGACCTTCGCCTTGATCAAGGATGCAGCGGAATCCGATGAAGAAGGCATTTCCGATCTGATCGCCGAGATCCATCCGCGTGCCGCCGCTAAGATCCAGGCATTCGCCAAGGTCTTGTTCGAGGGCGGCGCAGGATTCGCCGCGGAGTTCGAAGGGGCGCGGGTTCGGCTGAATGAGGGCAGGGATGTTCAGCGTGTCCTCGATGCGTTGAAAGACGAGGACATCAGCGAGCGTGAGGAGCAACTGCGCGGGGTGGTGCTGGGTATTCTCCCCGAATCCCGCCGGTTCGAGTGCCGACTCGCGGATGGTGTGCTGATCGCGGGAAAGGTCGATCGGGCTTTGTCGAGCATTTCGAGCTTCAAGGCGCGTTGGGAGAACAAAGAGGCATTACTGAGCTTTCGAGTCATCTCTGTACGGACGAATCGACGCTTCGTGTTGAAGGCGGCGGAAGAGGTCGTTTCGTAGGAATGTCGATCCACTGCAGGCATGCCAAAATCGTTCAGCGAAGCTTCCCCCAAAGCTCACGGAGGACTTCCCGCAAAGAGCAATAAGCTTCCCGCAAAGTCGGGTGAGCTTCCCGCAAGGCTCAGGACGCTCAATCAGTAGGAGACAAGAGGCAGAGGACATGAACGGAGGTCCGGAATACCTGGAAGTCGAGCAACCCTTCATCGATCAGCTCGTCGCGATGGGCTGGGAGCACACCGCCGGCAGCCTCGAGGATCCAGGTAAGACCGGCCGCGAGCGCTTCCGGGACGTTCTGCTCCTCGATGACCTGAGAGCGGCGCTCCGGCGTATCAATCTGGACGCCGAGGGTCGGCCATGGCTCGATCTCGGACGGATCACTCAGGCTGTGGGCGCTCTGCAGCGGCTCGGCACCGCCAAGCTGCTGGAGGCCAATCAGAGGCCGACCGAGCAAGCTGCGCTCGGACCCGCGGCTGCGGGGCTTCAAGGTGGTGGTCGTCACCGACCGGCGCGATCTGCAGAAGCAGCTGGCCGACACCGCGGCCCTGACCGACGAGGTGCTCACCATCGTCAAGCCCGAGACGCGCGGACTCAAGACGCGCTCCGCCGCCGACGTCCTGCGCGAGACCCTCGAGCGTCCGGGCAAGGACCTCGTCTTCGCCATGATCCAGAAGTACCGTGGCGAGCTGATCGGGGACGATGAATCGGACGCGGACGAGACGGATGCGGACCCGATCGACGGGGCCGAGCCGCTCAAGGTCGCCGAATCGTCCGTGCGCTATCTGGCCGAGGGCAAGCGACGCATGGTGCCCTTGCCGGCGCTGAATACGGACACCGACATCCTGGTGCTGGTCGACGAGGCCCACCGCAGCCATACCAACACGGCCCACGCCAACCTCATGCGGGCGCTGCCCAACTGCGCCAAGATCGGCTTCACCGGCACACCGATCATCATGCGGGCCAAGGGCCAGACGGCGCGGATCTTCGGCGACTTCATCGACCGCTACGGCATCCGCGAAGCGGAGGCCGACGGGGCCACGGTGCCCATTCTCTACGAGGGCCGGACCACGGGCGCCGCCGTGGACGACGGGCGGCAGCTCGACGAGGTCTTCGAGGACATGCTGGTCGGCCGCAGCCCCGAGGAGCTGGAGGCGATCAAGCGCAAGTACGCGACCAAGGGCCACGTGATGGAGGCCGAGCGGCTCATCGCCGCCAAGGCGCGCAACATGCTGCGCCACTATGTCGAGCACATCCTGCCGGACGGGTTCAAGGCGCAGGTCGTCGCCGTCAGCCGCCGGGCGGCGGTCCGCTACCACGGTGCCTTGCGCGAGGCGCGCGACGCGCTGGTGGCGGAGCTGGAGGCCTTGCATCCGAGCCTGCTGGATCTGGACGACGAGGCCGCCCTGCAGCTCGAGCGGCACAAGGGCTTCCTCGTGCGTGCCCACCGTTTTCTGCCGACCATCCGGGCGCTCGAGTTTGCCCCGGTCATCTCCAGCGAGCACAACGATCGCGTCGACCCTCGGCGCGAGTGGTCGGCGCGCGCCCGGATCGACGCCCGGATCGCCCGCTTCAAGAAGCCGCTCTTCGCCGATGGGCCGAATACCTTCGACGGCGACACGGCTGATCCGCTCGCCTTCCTTATCGTCAAATCCATGCTGCTGACCGGTTTCGACGCGCCGGTCGAGCAGGTGATGTACCTGGACAGGCATATCCGCGAGGCCGAGCTGCTCCAGGCCATCGCCCGCGTCAACCGCACCTATGCGCGCGGCGGGGTCGAGAAGGGCTTCGGCATCGTGGTCGATTACTATGGCGTGGCCCGCCATCTGAAGGAGGCGCTGGAGGCCTACAGCGCCGAGGATGTCGAGGGCGCCTTGAGCAGCCTCAAGGACGAGATTCCCCGGCTGCGCGACCGGCATCGCCGGGTGCTGGATCTCTTCATGTCGCGCGGCACGTCCATCGACGACACCGAGGCCTGCGTCCAGCTCCTCAGGGAGGAGCGGCTGCGGGCGGAGTTTCACGTCAAGCTCAAGGCCTTCCTGACAACCCTGGATCTGGTGCTGCCGCGTCCGGAGGGCCTGCCCTTCGTCAAGGACACCAAGCAGCTCGCGCACATCCAGGCGAAGGCCCGCAACCGCTATCGCAGCGCCGAGCGGCCCATCGGGCAGGAGGTGGGCGAGAAGGTCCGCAAGCTGATCGACGACCATATCCTCTCGCTCGGCATCGACCCGCGCATCCCGCCGATCGAGATCACCGATGCCCGCTTCGAGCGGCATGTCGACCAAGAGCACTCGGCGCGCGCCCAGGCCAGCGAGATGGAGCACGCACTGCGCTATCACATCCGCAAGCATCTGAACGAGGACCCGGCGCACTACGAAAAGCTCTCCGAGCGGCTGAAGGGCATCCTTGAGGCGCTGGAAGGGCGATGGGATGCGCTGGCCGAGGCGCTGCGCCAGCTCATCGACCAAGCCAAAGAGGGCCGCGCCCGGGATGACGCGACGGGCCTGGATCCCCAGACCCAGGCGCCCTTCTTCGATCTCCTGAAGCAAGAGGCCGTCGGCGAGGTCGCGGTGGAGGGCGAGACGCTGAACCAGCTGTGCGCGCTAACGGTCGAGGTTGTCGATCACATCCAGCAGGAGATCGCCATCGTCGGTTTCTGGAGCAAGCCGCAGGCTCAGGACGGCCTGCGGAGCTGGGTCTTCCAAGCGCTGGATGATGCGGATCTAATGGACTTCGCGTGGCTGGATCCGGTCGCGGACAGGCTGATGGAGCTGGCCCGTGCCAATCATCGGCGCCTGGTGGCGCGATGAGCCTAACCTTGGAGCGGTTGGCCGTCGACGAGCTGACCTTCGAGGTCAGACGCAGCGCGCAGCGCAAGACGCTGGAGATCACCTTGGACCGAGGCGGCGAGCTGATCATCGCGGCGCCGCCCGGCATCGGGCAGGAGGTACTCGCGGCCTTCGTGCGCGAGAAACGGTTCTGGCTCTACGCCAAGATGGCCGAGAAGGAGTCCCGCCTTCAGCCGCTGGAGGCCAAGGAATTCGTCAGCGGCGCGGGCTTTCCCTACTTGGGGCGCAGCTACCGCTTGCTGCTCGTCGACGCGCAGGAGGTGCCACTCAAGCTCGAAGCCGGGCGCTTCAAGCTGAGACGGTCACTCGCGAGCGAAGGCCGCCGATATTTCGTCCACTGGTACAGCTCGCATGCCAGGACCTGGCTGCGGACGCGCGTGCGCGGCTGGGCGCGGCGGATGGCGCTACAGCCTGATGGGATCGAGGTACGAGACCTCGGCTTTCGCTGGGGCTCATGCGGACGCGGCGGCAAGCTGAACTTCCACTGGGCAGTGATGCTGATGCCCGTCGGGATCGTCGACTATGTCATCGTGCACGAGCTGGCCCATTTGGAAGAGCCCAATCACACCCCGGCCTTCTGGCAGCGAGTAAGCCGAGCGATGCCGGACTATGGGCAGCGCAAAGCGTGGCTGGCCGAGCATGGCGGGCGGCACGTTTCGCTCTGATCCGCCGAATAAGAACCTCTGTCACAAGGGTCGCAGAGCGAGCAAGCGCAGCGCAATCCACCAGCGCCGACGCGTGGTTCGGTGGACTTCGCTCGGGCTCGTCCACCCTACTGCCCTTTGCATTGCGGCGGGCTAGGTCGGTGCCCCGCGCAGGGACTGCTCGTACTCGTCCATGAAGTGATAGAGGGAGCTGTCGAGCACCTTGACGGCGCCGTTGACCAGGTGGCAGCGGCCGGAGCCGGGGAGGATCTTGCAGAGGTTGATGAGGCTGTCGAGGTCGGAGCGGGTGCCTTGGCCGGTGCCGATGCGGTTGAGGAGCTGGGACATGTAGTAGGTGCCGGTCTTGCAAGAGGGACACTGACCGCAGGAGGAAGAGGCGAAGAAGCTGACGTACTCGCCGACCTTCTTGACGATGCCGGTACCCTGGGAGACGGCGATCATGGCCCCGGTGCCGAGCGCGGAGCGACGCGCCGCGACAGACTCGAAGTCCATGGGCACGTCGATATCCTTGGGGGTCAGAATGGTGTTAGAGGGGCCGCCGGTGAACACCGCCTTGAGCTTCTTGCCGACCAGCATGCCCTCGCCGTAGTGGTAGAGCAGGTCGGAGAGCGGCGTGCCCATCGGCAGCTCATAGACCCCCGGCCGCAACACGTCACCGCTGAGGCTGTAGATCTTGGTCCCGGTCGCCTCGCCCAGGCCCTGACGCCGAAACCACTCGACCCCGTTGCGGAGCAGGTGGGGGAGGTTGGACAGCGTCTCGACGTTGTTGATGAGGGTGGGCCGGCCGTGAACACCGTGCTCGGTGGGGTAGGGCGGCTTGGCGCGGGGAAAGGGGAACTTGCCTTCGACCGATTCGATGGCCGCAGTCTCCTCGCCGCCGATGTAGTGGCCCGAACTCGGCTGGACGCGATAGTCGATCGCCACTCCGGTGGCTTGCGCGATCCGCTCCGGCCACTCCGACTGCTGCCACTGGTGCAGGGCACGCCGAACGGCGTCAATGGCACCGCTCAGGTGGGGATTGATGTAGAAGACCACCCGTTGAATCCCGCAGGCAACCGCCGCAATGGTGGCGCCCTCGATGAGCTGATGCGGGCACTCCTCCATGAGCACACGGTCCTTGAAGGTGCCGGGCTCGTCCTCGTTGCCGTTGCAGATGAGGTACTTCTCGCCCGTCTGCTTGGCGACCGCGCTCCATTTCACCCAGGTCGGGAAACCGCTGCCGCCGAGGCCGCGCAGATCCGCCTCCTTGACCATGTCGACGATGCGGCCAGGCTCCTGCAGTGCGGCCTCCAAACCGCTGCCGCCGACGTCCCACAGCCAGGCGTCGAAATCCGCGCCGACGCGGCTAGACGGCTGCAGCAGCACTTGATTCAGCACGGGAGCCTTATCCATCGTCGGCCACCCGCGTGTTGCGGCGCAGACCGTCGTAGTCGGAGTCCTTCTCGAACTTGGCGTACTCCGGGAAGAGCAAGGGGCTCTGCTGGGTCAGGGGCATCTTGGCAAGCATCAGCTCGCGCCGGAAGGCCCGCAGGTGCTCGAGCGAGACCTTTTTCTGACGCATCCCAGCACCATGGACGCGCTTGGCTGCGGTCGTGCCGGCACGTCGCCCGAAACTGATGATCTCCAGCAGCGAGTTGCCCATGAGGCGGTTGCGCCCGTGCACCCCGCCGCAGACCTCGCCGACGCAGTAGAGACCGGGAACCGTGCTGGCACCCTGGCGGTTGATGATCACGCCGCCGTTCTGATAGTGCAGGGTGGGATAGATGAGCATCGGCTGCTGGCGGGGATCGATCCCGGACTTGATCCCGAGATGCAGCAGCTTGGGAAAGCGCTGCTCCATGATGCCGGGGCTTCTCAGCTCGATGCTGGGGGTGTCGAGCCAGACGCCGGACTGACCGTGACCGGCATCGACCCCACGTCCCTCGGCGCATTCGCGGATGATCGCCGCCGCCACATGGTCGCGCGGCCGCAGCTCGTCGATAAAACGCTCGCTCGCAGCATTGAGCAGATAGGCACCGGCAGAGCGTACCCCTTCGGTGATCAGGGTACCGCCGAGATGGTGGGGATGGGCGAGGCCGGTGGGGTGGTACTGAAAGGTATCCAGGTCGCGCAGCTTGGCGCCCAGTCGATAGGCGAGCACCAGCCCGTCGCCGACGGCACCGAAATGGTTGGAGGTCGGAAAGCCGTTCAGATGCAGCCGGCCGATGCCGCCAGTGGCGACGATGACGGACTTGGCTTTGACCAGGCTGTAGGTGTAGTCCTTGAGCGAGGAGAGCACTGCCCCAGCGCAATGGCCGGACTGGTCCGACAGCAGCTCGACGGCCGGGCAGTAGTCCCAGACCTCGACATCGCTGTTGAAGACCGCCTCGCGCAGCACGCGCATCATCTCCAGCCCGGTGTAGTCGCGGAAATAGAGTACGCGCGGCGCCGAGGTGCCGCCCGCGCGCCGGGTCAGCAGATCGCCGTACTGATCGAGGTCGAACTGCATCCCCTGCTGGATGAGCCAGCGGATGACGTCTGGGCCGTCCGTCACCATCTGGGCGGCCAGGGTGCGGTCGATCTGACCACTGGCGCCCTTGACGGTGTCGTCATAATGCATCTGCGGGGTGTCATCCTTCTCGATCGAGGCCTGAATGCCGCCCTCGGCCATCACCGTGTTGCTGTCGCCGAGCCGCAGCTTGGTCGCCAGGATGACTCGGGCGCCGGCGCGCGCGGCCTCGAGCGCGGCCGAGCACCCGGCCCCGCCGCCGCCAATGACCAAAACGTCGGTCTCGACCTCCGGTGAGGCGGCCAGGTCGGCCTCGTCGATGCGCGAATCGCTCTGGAGTACGTCGGCGAGTTGGCGGTGACAGGGGTCGCCGGCATTGGCGCCCACGGTCAATTGGATGCAGCGATCCGCGATGTAATCCGGGTGATAGCGTTGCAGCAGATCCTCGCCCGGATCGGCCGTGCACGGCAGTGCTCGCTCTGCCAGCGGGCGGTAGCGCCGGATCGCCTCGTCGTAGGGGATATTGATCGTCATAGTGAGAAGCGGTGTCGAGCGGCGGAGGCTACTCGATCACCTGAAGCTGTCCCTTGCGCATCTTTTCCAGCCGGTGGATCAAGTTCGACGGCCGGGTGTGAAAGTAGGCCGTGACCCGTCGCGAGAAGAGCGCCACGTGATTAGGTGTAATCAACTCCGGGCAGGCGGTCTGGCAGAGATTGCACATAACGCACTGCACGAAGAGTTCGCCGGCCTCTTGGAAGCGCCCCTTCACGGCCAGCTCCACGCCCTTCTCCACGTCGATGTCCTTGGGACAGGTGGTGGTGCAGCCGCCGCAGTGCCGACACTGCGCTGCTTCCGGGAAGATCTCGTGGAACTTGGCCTGAACCTCCCAGGAGTTGGGAATCTCTTCCAGGCTGTAGGTCTGATAGGGCGGGATGGGATAGATGAGGAAGCTGACATCCATGCCTTCCTCGATCAACAGCTCACATCCCAGCTCCGTGGACACTTCGTTGCTGTCGGCACGTCGGACGAAGACGCGGCAAGACCCGCAGACGCCCTGCAGACAGCCCACGCCCTTCACGCGCGGATAGCCGGCGTACCACAGGGCTTGGATCACGGAGAGCGATTCCGGCGCGCTGATATCCTTGCCGTTGATCCTGAGGTTGATGAGCTTCTTAGCGGCTTCTGTCATTCGTTGCACTACCAGGGACCGAGAACCGAGCAGACAGCGCGGGGATCAACGGCGCTCGCACCGGGATTCCCTCGCGCGCGTCGGAGGTTAGCACATGGGCACCAGGCTGCGCGCGAAGATCGCAACTTCCCTGTCCGGCCGCAGCGAACCCGGCGTTCTCCGCCTGGTCCAGGGCACGCGACAGGCTTCAGGGTCAGACGCGGCCCTGATAACGTCGCGTGCGCTCAGCCGCCACTGAATAGGCCCATGCCGGATAAGAGGCAATCGCATCAGAAGCTGTTTCCAAACATCTGGCTTCTCAGAGCACCGTCCTGAGACGGGGTCGTCGCGGCGGGGAGCCGCTCCCACGAAGCATCACGAGGGAGTTTTCAAACAGCCTCTCAACGTGTCTGCGAACACCCTTGGATAATGGGATATCCGGACTTGAGGTGAAGACCGTGATCATGACGAAAGGCATTTCGTGACATTTGGCCAGGAGGCTCGGGAAGCGCCCGTTGAGGAGCCGATGAGCCTCCACTGGGACTCTGGCTGCCGCATCCATTGACCTTGGATGCAATGACAAGGGTACGCGGTGCGTGCCCGACAGGGCGCGGCGGATTGTCTGTCCCAGCGCAGCTGGCTAGACTGGCGCGATGCACCACCCCATCGACCCCAAGATCGATTGTGTCTTCAAGGCCCTGCTGGGGTCGGAGTCCAACCGCGCGCTCTTGATCCATTTTCTCAATGCGATTCTCGGCGCGGATCTGGGAGTCCCCATTGTCTGGGTCGACATCCTCAACCCCTACAACGACAAAGAATTTCTCGACGACAAGCTCAGCATCGTCGACGTCAAGGCGCGCGACGAGCGTGGCCGCCTGCATCAGATCGAGATCCAGCTCCTAAGCTATCGCGACCTGCCCGCACGCATTCTCTACACCTGGGCCGATCTCTACAGCTCGCAACTGCACAGCGGCGAGGACTACCGCAGCCTCCAATCCACCTATGCCATCTGGCTGCTGGGCGAGGACCTGTTGGCCGATACGGCCGATTACGTCCACGATTTCCGCCTGCGCGATGCCCACGGCCGATGCTTGCTCGACCATGGTGGCATCTGGCTGTTGGAGCTGAACAAGTTCCAGACCGAGCAGGTCCAAACCGAACGAGAACGGTGGCTGAAATTCTTCAAGGACGGCGAGCGCCTGGACGCCGCCGCCCTGCCTACCTGGATGCAGACCGCTGAGATGAGGCAAGCCATGAGCACCTTGAAGACCTTCTCCGAGAAAGACCGCGCCTATCACGCCTATCAAGCGCGGCAGAACTATCTGCGCGAGCAACGCAGCATTCAGCGACATCTTGACGAACTGCGGGCTGAAGCCGAGCAGGCACAAGCGGAGACTACGCGGGCACAAGCCGAGACCGCGCGGGCACAAGCCGAGGCCACGCGGGAACGAGAGGCGGCGGAGCGGGAACGCGCCACTGCGACGCTTGAGCGAGCCGCTAGGGAAGAGGAGCGGGCAGAGAAAGAAGCCGCCTTAGCAGAGATCGAGCGCCTCAAAGCCCAGTTGCATGGGCGCAGCCACACGGAGTAGCCGCACGCGAGCACAGCGCGATCACGTCAAAATCTTGGAAGAAGCGTTGGGGGCTGGGCTCGCATCATTGCATGCTGTGATGTCGAGTCTAAATGAGGGCGAGGAGAAGGGTCGCTTCAGCGGCGCCAAGTCACGCCACCGGATCCGTGAATGGCTCCAAGAGCACCCGGAGTTGGATTGATCGGCCAGGAACCTCGCGAGGGTGATAGGGTAGGCACCCTCATTCGTCCCAATCCACCGGTTTGAGCCAGGCGGTGAACTCCGCCATGGACTGAAAGGCATGTGAGCCGGCGTAACCCCCGGCGAGATAGCGACGGCGGAGTTCGCGGGCGCGTGGCATCTGATCGCGATGGACGTACATCATGGTGTGCGCGGCGGCGACGGCATGCCTCAGGTGTGGTTTCACCAGCTTCATGTTCCAGGCGAAGGCCTCCTCGATCAGGTCCTCCTCCATCGCCTCGGCCGTGGCCGGGAAGGCGAGGGCTTCGGGAGGGATTGCCTTCTTGCACTTGAACAAGAGCGCGGTGGAGTCCGGGATTTCGTAGACGAGTTCCAGGTAGTCGCGCAGCAGGTAGAGGCTGACGTGGATCCAGCCATGGTAGAAGTGGACATAGTCCTGGTGATAGACGTAGCCGCTTCCGGGTATCAGTTTGCCGAAGAAGGTCTTGAGGATGCCGGCGGTGATCTCGGTGGATTTCATGGCGTCGACCGATAGAAACTCGATGTCGCCGCCATGCCACTCCCCGTGGCGCAGGTCCGCCTCGTGGATGACCACCAAGGGCGCGATGTCGCGCACGCACTCTTCGAAAAGAAAACGATAGTTCTCGCCAACGCCGACACGCCTGGCGAAGGGGGTGTTGGCGACCCAGACCTCCATGACCTCATCCCACTGAAAGTAGTCGAATACCTGGATCCGCCGCCGGGCCTCGGGTATCGAGCGATTGCGCGAGAGACCGGCCGCGAGGGCGTTGGTGAGCGCGCCGAGCCAGCAGCCGAGTTCGACGATCTCACCCGCGCCGCTGTAGAGCCGCGAGGCATACCATTCGCAATACTGCTGTTCGCTCTCTGCGGTCATGGCTGCGAGCGGCGATCCATCCGGGCGCGCGGGCGCGGGCGCCAGCCCCAAGCGTTTGAGGGTTTGCGCCGTGCGCGAGCGACTCAGCCTGATCTCGAACGCGCGGTGACGCACGCTCTCGGAGCCTGACAGGCCGGATTGGTAGAGCAAGTAGTCTTTCAGCAAGGGAGTCTCCTCGAGTGAGCGGCGGTGAAGTCGCTCCGATACCGCAAGGGTCGCAATGAGTGGCCATCAGCTAGCAGTGTCATCGGGAGGACTCGACTCAGCAGGGCAATCGCATCACAGCTTTCTAAACTTCGCGTGCTTGGAAACCGGCGATTTTACCGAGGTTTTCGGTGCCTCACAGATCGAATAGTAAGGAGGCCGTGGTCGGAACGCTGGATGCGACCTATTCCGCACTGGGGGAGGCCGATCAGGAGATTGCGGCGCGCGCAGAGGAGGGATCGGACTATGATCTGAGTGCTGGACTCGAAGCGGCCATCGCGACCATTCCGGCGAACTTGGTGGATGCCTTGGGCGGCTGGACCGATCCGCTCGGTCTGAGCATCGGTGATGTGAGCAACGCGGAGGCCGCAGCAGAAGCGCAAGCGGTGATGACGGCGACCTTTGGCGCCATGGCGGAGCGCTTCGACGGCACGGCCGGGGCCTTTGCCTATCTGTTATTTATCCTGATGTATTCGCCCTGTGTCGCCGCCATCGCCGCCATTCATCGGGAGACATCGCCCGGCTGGACCCTCTTCGCGGTGGCCTGGACGACTGGATTGGGCTATCTCTCGGCGACCATCTTCTATCAAGCGGCCATTTTCCAACGCGATCCGGTCAGCTCTGGTGCTTGGATCGCCGGCATGCTCGCCCTGCTGGCAGTGACCGTCATGGGTCTGCGCTGGTGGTCACGGCGCGAGCCAAACGTCGGCGCCCTAGCGCGGGATGCGGCCTGAGGAGACATGCTCATGATTATCACGCAGCTCTCACGTTACCTGCAGAACAACGGCCAGGCCGCGCTGCGGGATCTCTCTCACCATTTCGATTCCGACCCGGACGCCTTGCGCGGCATGCTCAAGACGCTGGAACACAAGGGCAGAGTGCGCAAGCTGCCCGCCAACACCCCTTGTGCCGGAGGCTGCTGCAAATGCGATCCGGCCGCGATCGAGATCTATGAGTGGGTTGGATAGCCTGCGAACGCCAGCCGTTCAGGCGCCCCGCTGTCACGGCGGGGTACCGCTCCCACAACCTTGAGTGTCACTGCGCTCATTCATAGCGAGCCACCTTGAAAATCGCTTCGCACCCGCGAGTTCTGTCTGAGGCAGCTGCGGCCGAATCGCGATCGCAAAATCGCGTGCAGTGTGTGCGCCTGACGTTCGAAGCGAGTGCACATCAGCCTTTGTTTATTTACTAAACTAGAGGCAAGGGACCCTGGTCCCATACTTCTGTGGGATTGAGTCTAGGTCCCTGAGGAGGTGTGCAATGAAACGGTCACATGTCTTCCTGTCCGCATTGCTCGCGACGCTGCTGCTGGCCATCCCGGCACAGTCGCAGGCCTTCTGCGGCTTCTTCGGAGGTGGTTTCGGCCTCGGTTTCGGTGGCGGCTGGAGTGGCTGGGGCGGACCCGGCTGGTGGGGCGGTTACCCCGGAGATTGGGGCGGTCCAGCCTACTGGCACCAGCCCTATCAGTTCTGGAGACGCCCCTATCTTTGGCATGGCTACCGCTCCTGGGGCAACCCTTTCCTTGGGCCAAGACTAGCCTACGGCTATGCACCAGAGGTCGTCGCGCCTGCAGCCAAGGCACCTGAGACCGCAAAGGAAAAATAGACGACATCCACCTGAACGCGCGGCTGGGAGGTCGGGGACGGACGCCCAGCCTGCGGGCGAGGCTTCGAGGTCGAACGCCAGTTGATTTCGCAGGTGTCGCTCATCCTCATGGTCCAACCGCCCCACGTCCACAACCGGCTGAGCGGTCCGATGATCAACGCCATGTCGCAGAGGCGCGGCAAGCACACCAAGTTTGGCAAGATGCATGAGAGCGGTTATCTTCCCGCCCTCATGGACACACTTGTTCGCGTGACTGATCTCAGCCGAAGGTTCGGACGCTATCTGGCTCTGTCCGATGTGAGCCTGTGCCTTCGAAAGGGCGAGGTTCTGGGACTGCTCGGACCCAATGGCGCGGGCAAGACGACCTGCCTGCGTCTCTTGAGCGGACTCTTGGCACCGACGACAGGCCGCATCGAGATCCAGGGGATCGATCTCGCGAAGGACTCGATTCGCGCCAAGGCACTGCTCGGCTACCTGCCCGAGCGTCCACCGCTTCACCCGGAGCTGCGCATCGACGAGTATCTGACTTATTGCGCGCGCTTGCGACGGGTTCCCAAGGGCGAGATCGACGCGGCCCTATTCGCGGCAAAAGATCGCTGTGGTCTGAAGGATAGCGGGACTCGCCTCATCGCCAAGCTGTCCAAGGGCTACCGCCAACGGCTGGGCATCGCGCAAGCCATTCTGCACAAGCCCCAGGTGCTCATCTTGGATGAGCCCACCGAAGGACTGGACCCCTTCCAGATGCGCGAGCTGCGCGGACTCATCCGTGAACTCGCCGAAGACTGCGGCATCATCTTTTCCAGCCACCTCTTGCCCGAGGTCCAGGCGGTCTGCGACCGTGTGGTGATTCTGCACGAGGGCCGCATTCAGCTCGACGCGGACCTGGCCGACAATCAGCCGAGCAATGTCTGGCGAGTCAAAATCGGCGGTCAAATGAATGCCGAACGGCTCGCGGATTTGCCGCCGGTGGCGGGCGCGGTTGCGATCGGCGCGGAAGGCTTCCAGATTGATCTCGTTGAAGGAGCGGGCTCGGCCGACCTCGCGCGCGCCATCGTCGAGGACGGCTTGGAGCTGTTGGAGCTGGTGCCTGAACGCAGCGACCTCGAGCGGGTCTTTTTCGATCTCATCGGTGCGGAGGAGACGACATGATCGGGGCCATCGCCGGACGCGAGGTCAGGGCCGGCGTCGTCACGCCGCTGCTCTGGGTCCTCTTGGGTGTCGGCCAGATCGTGCTCGCCTGGATCTTTCTCCAGGTCATCGAGGACTTCACCGGGCTCAATGCGGACGAGCGCGCGGCTCCGCTGACGCAGGAACTGACCCTCAACCTCTTTGCCTTCGCGGGCGTGGTCGCCATGCTGGCAGCGCCCCTGCTGGCGATGCGCATGTTGAGCGGAGAGCTGCGGGACGGCAGCTTCGATCTCATCGCCTCCTCACCGGTCCGACTCGGACAGGTGGTGCTGGGCAAGATGCTGGGTCTCGCGGCGCTGATCACGCCGCTGTGCCTGCTTCCGGCGGCAAACGTGCTCATCCTGAGCGGCGTCACCAGCCTCGACCTCGGCCAGCTCGCGGCGTCAACCCTGGGGCTGTGGCTCGCGGCCGTGATGTTCTGCGCGATCGGGCTCTACGCATCCAGCCTAACGTCCCAGCCAGGCGCGGCCGTGCTTGCGGCCTTCGGACTCCTGCTGCTCTTGTCCGTCATCGGGCGGGCGGATTCGACGCTCGCGATCCAGGATCTATCCCTGTTCGGCTGGCTCTCTTGGAACGAGCACCTGTTCTGGCTGCTGATGGGTGCGGTGCGTCTCAGCGATCTCAGCTACTTCCTGCTCTTCACGGGCTTCTTCCTTGCCCTGACTCACCGTCGACTCAGTAACCGCCGCCTGCAATGAAGGAATTCTTAGATCAGCTTCGGGATCGGCTAAGGCGTCTGGAGCGACCGCTGGCAGACGCCCTCTTTGCGCTGCTGCTGCTCGCGCTTGTCATCACCTCTGGCTGGCTGGTCGCCCGCCATGATCGCTATTGGGACTGGACCCGGTCGGCGGCCAATACGCTCGTCCCGCAGAGTCGAGTGATCCTCGAGCGGCTGGAGGCACCCTTGCGGGTCACGGTCTTCGCGGACGCCCAGGCGCCATTGGCCAAGGCGATCGGGCGGCTCTTGGCGCGCTACACGCAGGCGCTGCCCGACATGGAGATCCTCTATCGCGATCCGCAGCTCTTTCCCGAGCAGGCGCGGGACGCCGATGTCTCCTTGCTTGGGCAGATCCTGCTGGAGTATCGCGGCCGGCGCGAGACCCTGAAGGAGATCAGCGAGCGGTCCATCTCCGCGGCGATCGCGCGACTCATGGAGCGACGAAGCCCTTGGATCGCCGTCATCGAAGGCCACGGCGAGCGCGCGATCAAGGGCGAGCGGGGACCGGACCTGGGTCGCCTGGGCAATGCGCTCACGGAGCAAGGCTTTTTGGCGCGTCCCCTCGACCTGGCGCGCGTCCCGGACGTGCCGGACAACACTCGGCTGGTGATCCTGAGCAATCCCCAGCTTCCCCTCTTCGCCGGTGAGGTCGATGGGCTGATGCGCTTCCTGGATCGGGGCGGAAATTTGCTCTGGCTCATGGACCCCGGCGCACTGAATGGACTGGAGCCGCTTGCCGAACTCATGGGCGTGAAGGCGCTGCCAGGGGTGGTGGTGGACGCTGCCGCGGCGCGCTTCGGTGCGGCCACACCCGCGGTTGCGGTGATCTCCGACTACCCGAGCCATCCCCTGACTGAGGGGCTTTCAAAGCCGGCCCTCTTGCCGGGCGCGCTAGCCTTCGATCCCAGCATCGCGCCGAGCTGGAATCTCGCCACCTTCCTGGCAACCGGCGATAAGAGCTGGAACGAGACAGGGGCCGTGTTCGGCAAGATCGGCCGAGATGAGATCGTCGGTGAGTTGCCCGGCCCTTTGCCGGTGGCTCTCGCCCTGACGCGCAGCCTTCCTGAGAGCGACGAGGTACAGCGGGTCGTCGTGGTCGGAGACGGCGATTTCCTGAGCAATTCGCAGATTGGCAGCTATGGCAATTCGGCACTTGGGATTCAGCTTCTACGCTGGTTGAGCACGGACGAAGACTTGATCGAACTTCCACCCGAGCCCGGGGCCGTGGAGGGGCTGGAAATGACCGCCGGCCGTCGGACCTTGGTTGGCGTCTGGAGCCTGATCATCCTTCCCGCGATCTTCCTGGTCGGTGGGCTCCTGATGCGTTGGTATCGTTGGAGGGGGCAGTGAAACAGCGTTGGCTGATCAACCTGGTGCTCTTGATCGCCGTGGTCGTGCTGGCCATGTTGATGCGCAGCGAGATCAACGCCGGGCGATCCGTGCCCACCCTGACAGACCTCGAGGCCAAGAATCTCTATCGAATCCGTATCGCGCGTGATGGTGACCCGACCATCGTCCTCGCTCAGGATCTCTTGGGCTGGAAGATGGAAGAGCCGATGCAGGTCGACGCAGACGACGCGCGGGTACAAAAGTTGCTCGAAATCCTCGACACACCCGTGATCCGCAGTTTCCCCGAGGCGTCCGCCGCGCTCGACGAACTCAAACTCGCGCCGCCCAGGCTCAAGCTCCAGCTCGATTCCGAAGTGCTGAGCTTTGGCGATATCGATCCCTTAGGCCAGTCACGCTATGTCGCGGCCGCCGGTCTGGTCCATTTGATCTCCGATCGCTTCTACCATCTCTTGATCGCACCGCCGATCGACTATGTCTCGCTCAAGCTTCTGCCACGCGACTTCAACCCGGTTTTCGGGCGGCTCGACGGGATACCGCTGACGACGGCAAGCGTCACAGGGCTCAACGAAGTGATCGCCGAGCGGGTCGAGACCTTGGCGGAAGATCCCAGTGGCGTGCAGGCGGCGCTGAAGATGGATGACGGCACGACACTGCGCTTCATCGTCTCCGAGAGTCGGCGGCGGTGGGCACGCTTGGACCAAGGGTTGCTCTATGTCCTGACGGAACCGCCGGAGCTTGAGCTGGATCCGAATGCGGTGGATCCGACGCCGCCCGAGCCAGTCGCGGCATCACCGATGCCGGCCGCCGCCCCTGTGGTCATGCCCACCGAGGAGCCGATGATTCCTGACACCATGATCCCTGACACCATGATCCAAATGTCGCCGGATGAGATCATCGTGGACACCTTTGGCCCGGTACCGACGCAAAGGGTGCCTTACGCTCCGCCAGGAGATCCGAACCGAATCATTCCGGGAGATGCGCGCTTGAGCGAACCTCCTGTATTCAAGCTCACACCGGATGGACGGGAGATTCCGCTATCGCCCGAAGTGCCTAGCCCACCGCAGCGATTGCCCCAGAGCGAGAGCGCTAACCCCTTTGGATTCGGGGTCGATCCCTTCGCCCCCAATCCGCCAGCCGGGACAGTCCAAGAGCCCGCTGCGCCCTATTAGGCCAGCCGATGCCAGAGCTGCCAGAGGTCGAAACCACAGTGCGTGGGATCAGACCCCATCTCGAGGGAAAGCGCGTTCAGGCCCTGTTGGTGCGTGAGCCACGGCTGCGATTACCGATCGCTCCGGAGACGGCCGATTTGGTCGCAGGACAGCGGATTTGCACCCTGTCTCGACGCAGTAAATACATTCTCATGGGACTCGAGCGGGGCACCCTCATCATCCATCTGGGGATGTCCGGGAGCCTGCGGGTCGTCCCAGCGACCAGCCCGCCGCGTCGTCACGATCATCTGGATCTGGTCGTCAGCGACCAACGTTGCCTGAGATTTCACGATCCGCGCAGATTCGGGATCTTCTTGTGGACAGCAGAGACACCCCAGATCGCGGAGCAACAGCACCCCTTGCTGAGCCGGCTGGGGCCAGAGCCGCTCGGCGACCAATTCGACGGCGACTATCTCTATGCCGCGAGCCGAGGCCGCCGGATCGCGGTCAAGTCATTCATCATGGATGCGTCCGTCGTCGTCGGGGTGGGGAACATCTATGCCAATGAATCGCTCTTTCTCGCCGGCATTCATCCGACGCGACGCTGTGGCCGTGTCGGCATTGACCGTTATCGCCGGCTTGCCGAAGTGATTCGCGCGGTGCTCACCGAATCCATCTCTCAGGGCGGCACGACACTGCGGGATTTCGTCCAGGAGGACGGTCAGCCCGGCTACTTCGCGCAGTCGCTGCGGGTCTATGGACGGGAAGGGGAGGCGTGCAAGCGCTGCGGGGAGCCAATCCGACTGCGGCGCATCGGACAGCGATCCAGCTTCTATTGCGCGCGCTGTCAGCACTGAGAAGATCCTAGAGGCAATGTGATGCAAGACTGGTGGCATGAATACAGCGGTGACATCATTTGGTGCGGATTCGGCGCCGCGGTCCTGATCGGCTACCACCTCTTCCTGGCGATCCGCGTCCGACAGAACCCCAACTTCACGGTCCAGAGCGTCAATCGCAAGGCACGGCGGAGCTGGGTGCAGAACATCATGGCCGAGCCCAGTCACGCGATCCTTGGCGTGCAGACGCTCCGCAACTCGACCATGGCCGCGACCTTCTTCGCCTCGACCTCGGTGATTCTCAGCATGGGCGTGCTCAGTCTAACCGGCCAGGCGGACGAGATCGCGCAAGACTGGCATACCCTGAATCTCTTCGGGTCACGGCATCCGGGGCTTTGGCAGCTGAAACTCATCGTGCTTCTCGCCGACCTGCTCATCGCCTTCTTCAGCTTCGCCATGTCGGTCAGGCTTTACAACCACGTCGGATTTCAGGTCAGTCTGCCGCCCCAGCTGCGCCCCGCGGCGGTCGACCCGGAGCAGGTCGCTGCCCATCTGAACCGCGCCGGATCCTTCTACAGCGCGGGCATGCGTGCCTACTACCTGGCCGTTCCGCTCGTCTTCTGGCTATTCGGCCCGCATCTCATGGCCGTTGCCAGCCTGCTGCTGGTCAGCATGCTCTATTTCATGGATCGCATGCCGCCGGTCGCTGCCGAGGACTGACGCGCGAGCCTCTCGAAGCGGCGGCAGCTCTCGACGAGGTCGACGCCCTGGGCATGCAGGTCCCCGCCGATGAGCAAGATCACGTCTCTTCCGTAGAAGTCGACCATCTCTGAGACACGCTCTAGGCGCATGCCTCCAGCCGGCACCGGCAGGATGGGTGAGATCCCTCCCATATCCCGTGTAGCGCCGTCCACCAGGTCCAGACATTCCGCCTTGGTGTATGAGAAGCGGCCGCCCCAATTCGGGAAGATGGTGGCATCGGCACCCCCGAGCCGGTTGAGTTGACCATAGAGCACAGCGTGGGCGATCCCGGAATCGGCATCAAGACAATAGCTGCCTTGGAAGGCCGGGTGACTGAGGATCGGCAAGCCAAGGCTATCGTCATCGGCTAGACGGCGCATGGCATCCAATCCGCAGAGACCAGGACAAAAGAGATAGCCCCCGGCGCCGGCGTCCTTGGCAAGCCGGGCCCGGGCGTCGATCTCCCCGGCAGGGGCGGAGACGTTGGGTAAATAGAGACAGCGCTTGTCAGTCTCTGCGTTGGCGCGCGCCACGGCCTCCGCACAGCGCTGGATGCGCTCGTCGAAAGGGCAGAAGCTCTGGTCGGTGAGACCGTGATCGTCCTTGATGAGGTCGATCCCACCGAGTGCCAGCTGGTAGGCCAGCTCGGCGAGCTCGGTCGGCGACAGGCCCATGGGCTTGATGGCCGTGCAAAGCAGGGGGCGATCATGGACCCCGAGCAGGTCCCGGAGTCCAGCCTGACCGAATCTGGGACCCTTGTATACCTGGCTCAGGGTATTGGGCAGATCGAAACGCACCAACCGCACGCGAGGCTTGATGCTGATGTTGCCAAAGAGGACGTTGAGGAGTTGCGTCAGCTCGCGACCGGCCGCCTCGATCGGATAGCTGATCCGCGCGGCGAATCGCTCGGGGCCGATCTCCTCGACGGACTCAAGACGGCCAATGATCTGGTCGCGAATCGCGGCACTGGTGATCAGGGCCTCAGGAAACTCCACCGTCTGCTCGACGCAGATATCTCTGGCACGCGCCTCCACCTCCGCCGCTGGCGAGGTGATGTGATAGAGGGCGTTGAAGCGCTCACCACTGAGCGACAAGGCGGATGGCTCGGGCATGGGCGAAGTCCGCGAAAGCTGATGGGTGGCTGCGAGCGCCGAGCCCGACCGGATAGGTCGAGTTCGGAATGCCTGGGCTTAGAGATCCTCGGTCTTGTCCACCTGCCGCATGGTCTCTAGCCGGACCCCTGCCAAATCCTGCTCGGTGAGCCCCAAGGGCCCCGTGAGCAAGGACTCGAGCGCGCGGACGAGGGCCATTGCATCCAGACCGTACTCCCGCATCAGGTATTGGCGACTGGCACCGTGCGCGTAGCTGTCCTGAAGACCGAGACGCACGAGGCGCGTGCCGATTCCCTGCTCGGCCATGAGTTCCGCCACCGCGGAGCCGAGGCCGCCGATCACGCTGTGATTCTCCATGGTGATGACGCCGCGCCTGGCATTGGCAATGGCCTCGAGGACGCTGGGGTCGTCGAACGGCTTCAACGTGGAAACGTGCAGGTGGCCGACATCCAGCCCGCGCTCGCGCACGGCCGTGGTCGCCCGCATGGCCTCCTCGGTGCAGATGCCGGTGGAAAGGACCACGGCATCCGAGCCCTGGCTCAAGACCCGAGCGCGATTGAAGACGAGGGGCTTGGTCTCATCGAAGAGCCGCGGCACCTCGCCCCGCAGCATGCGCACGTAGACGGGGCCGTCGATGGCTTGGGCCACATCTAGGACAGACTCGACATCGGTGGCGTCACCGCACTCGAGAATCCGCATGTTGGGCAGGATGCGCATCAGCGCAATGTCATCGATCGCCTGATGGGTTACCCCGCCGGCTGTCGTAATGCCGGGGAGGAAGCCAATCAGCCTGACCGGGAGGTTGGGGTAGGCGATCGACATGGCAACCTGATCGAAGGGCCGACGGCAGATGAAGACCGCAAAGGTGTGGATGTAGGGGAAGAATCCCTCGCGGGCGAGACCGGCCGCGAAGCCCATCATATTCTGCTCCGCCATCCCCATGGAAAAGAAGCGCTCTGGATAAGCATCGCGGAAGCCGTCCGCCTCGCAGGAGGAGGTGAGATCGGCGGACAGGACCAGAACCTCGGGGCGGCTCGCGGCCCAGTGGATCAGATTCTCTCGATGGGGACGTTGTACGCTTTCCATCAGCACGCCTCCTGGCGCAAGGTCTCGAGCAGGGTGCGGTAGGTTGCGAATTCCTCGTCGCTCTTGAAGCGGACATAGTGGAGCTTGGGCGCACGCTCGCGCAGCTGCTCCAGCCCGCGGCAAGGATCGGTTCGCGCGATCACCACCAAGGGTCGATCACGCTCACCAGATCCCAAGGCGGGAGCGGCCAAGGCCTCTGGATCGTGGCCATCGACCTCATGCACCTCTGCCCCAAAGGCGCGTAGACGCTCGGCCAAGGGCTCGATTCCCATGACGGCGTCCATGGGGCCGTCGCACTGCTGGGCGTTGGCGTCGACATAGATCCCGATGTTGCCGATCCGATGGTAGGCGAGAGCGGCGAAGGCCTCCCAGGTCTGACCCTCTTGAAACTCGCCGTCCGACATGAAGACCCAGACGCGCCCGGTCTCGCCACGCAAACGACGCGCGAGGGCGATACCACCGGCCTGGCTGATCGCCTGAGCCAAGGAGCCCGCCGTGACCTCGTGACCAGGCGAATGCTCGGCACCGATGAGTTCGACGGTGCTCCCGTCTTGATTGAAGGCGTCCAAGGCATCCGGACCAAGGCGACCAAGCTCGATCAGGAGCGAATAGAGGACCAACGCATAGTGAACTGGCGAGAAAATGAAGCGATCTAGCTCAGGCGCCTTGGGGCCGTTGTAGCCCGCGCCAGTGAAGGCATGCGGATTGTCGCTACTTGGAACGCCGGCGAAAGGGCGCGGCACCAGCGGCTCCTGACTCGACCCCAGTCGCATGATGCCGAGGTAAAGGGTCGCTAGGATCTCCGCCGACGAGCAGGCCTGGCTCAGATAGCCGCCATTGTTGTTGAGCGTGTGCTCGAGAACGCGCCGCCGGACCGCGTCCGCCACGCTGCGAATCTGCGCCGCCTGTGGCTGCGCATGCGCCTGGATACCGACTTCTTCCATAGCAGTTGTCTCGGTTTGAACGCTGGGATGATCGGCCGAGGCGAAGGCGTGACACCATGATTCGCCGCGCTCCGCTGGAAGGTCGCGAGATTACTGCGGTGAAGGGCGGGCATCAAGGACATCGCGGACGCCGTCCTGTGGCGGTCGCTCAGCCAGGAGGGTGCGGGATCCGACGAACGTCGATTGACCTTCGTCGGACCTGACGACTATGCTCAAGTCAGTGGCTCGGGTTGAGCCATGGGCCACCGATAGACGGTGGCGATCAATCGACATTCTTGGGGGATTCCCATGAATCGCTATGACTTCGCGGTCTACATCGGCCGCTTCCAGCCGTTCCACGACGGCCACCTCGCCTGCCTGACTCAGGCGCTCGATCACGCATCCAAGCTGATCGTCCTGGTTGGATCCATCAATCGCCCGCGTAACATCCGCGATCCCTTCAGCTACGCCGAGCGTCGCGAAATGATCGAGGCGGCGATCCCCCTTGGCTTGCGCGATCGGGTCATCATCTCTGGCGTGTCTGATCGACTCTACAATCTGCCGCAATGGGTCACGGCAGTCCAAGCAGCCGTCGATGGCATCGTTGGCGCAGCGGCCGGAGGAGATGCGTCCGTCATCCTGGTGGGACATCGCAAGGACCAGACCTCTGATTATCTCGATCTCTTCCCGCAATGGGACCTCTGTCCGGTCGAGGAGATCAGCATCCTATCCGCGACCCAGATCCGTGACGCACTGCTAGGCCTGCCGGAAGCTGATCTCGCGAAGACCCTCGGCGGGCAGCCAATACCGAATGGCGTCAAGACACTACTAGGTGACTGGATCGCCTCGCACGCCGATGCCTGGCGGGCACTGCGCACTGAGTGGGACTTCATCAGACGCTACCGGTCCCAGTTCGAGGGGCTGCGCTATCCACCCATCTTCCAGACGGTCGACGCGGTCGTGATTCAGGCAGGCCATATCCTGCTTGTCGAGCGCGGTGCTCATCCGGGCAGGGGTCTGCTTGCGCTGCCTGGAGGCTTCCTAAATGCCGATGAGCGCATTGAGGACGCCGTCATCCGAGAGCTGCGTGAGGAGACCGGCATCAAGGTTCCCGAGCCGGTGCTGCGCGGCAGCATTCGGGCGCGGGCGCGCTATGACGATCCCATGCGCTCGCTGCGGGGCCGGACCATCACGGACGCCTTCCTCTTCGACTTGCGGCCTGGTCCGCTGCCGAAGATCAAGGGCGGCAGCGACGCGCGCAGGGCACATTGGACCTCGTTGGCTGAGTTTCAGTCGCTCGAGGCGCAAATGTTCGAGGACCATTTCCATATCGTGCAGGACCTGCTGGGCCGGATTTGACAGACAGAGGGCGAAGCAGACTCAGCATCCTCACAATTCCGCCATGCCGCCGATGGCGACGCTCACCCCCGGGGATTCCGGGGTCGAACGGGAGAGACCCATGACGATCGACACGCTGTCCAGACTGCAATCCAACTTCATCCTCAACACGGATTCCTACAAGGAATCGCACTACGCCCAGTTTCCACCAGGAACGGAGTCCGTCTTCAGCTATGTGGAGTCCAGGGGAGGGCGCTTCGAACACAGCCTCTTCTTTGGCCTGCAGATGTTCATCTTGGAGTACCTGAGCCGGCCCATCACCCGCGAGATGATCGACGAGGCGGCGGACTTCTATGCCCGGCACATGTCCGGCTCGCCATTCAATCGAGAGGGCTGGGAATACATCTTAGAGCGGCACCAGGGCTTTCTGCCGATCCGCATTCGCGCCGTGCCCGAGGGATCTCTGGTCCCCGCTCGACAGGTCCTTGCGACCCTCGAGTCGACAGATGAACGGGTGCCCTGGATCGGGCAATTCGCCGAGACCGCGATCCTCCGCGCAATCTGGTATCCGACGACGGTGGCGACCATCAGCTGGCATGTGAAGGCACTGATCCTGCGCTACCTCGAGCAAACCGCGGACACATTGGCCGGTTTGCCCTTCATGCTCCACGACTTCGGGTCGCGTGGTGTCAGCTCATTGGAGTCCGCCGCCCTGGGCGGCGCGGCCCACTTGGTGAGCTTCCAAGGGTCCGACACGGTTGTCGGGGTCATGGCGGCCAATCGCTACTATGACGCTGACATGGCTGCCTTCTCCATTCCCGCGACCGAGCACTCGACCGTCACGGCCTGGGGCGAGGCGCGGGAGGTCGATGCCTATCGCAACATGCTCGACCGCTTCGCACGCCCAGGGGCACTGCTTGCCGTGGTCTCGGACTCCTATGATCTGGAGCGGGCCGTTGGCTTCTGGAATCGGGAGCTGCGTCAGCAGGTGATCGCGTCCGGCGCGACGGTGGTGATTCGACCCGATTCGGGACATCCGCCCACGGTCGTCCGGCGCACCCTGGAGCAGTTGGCAGAGGGCTATGGCACCACCATCAATGGCAAGGGCTATCGGGTGCTCAACCAGGTGCGCGTCATTCAAGGCGACGGCGTCGAGTACGCATCCATTGCTGAGATCCTGGCCGAGGCGGAGCGGGCAGGCTTCTCGGCCGAGAACCTGGCCTTTGGGATGGGAGGCGCCTTGCTGCAGCGACTGGACCGCGACACCCAGAAGTTCGCCCTCAAGGCCTGCGCTATCCGGATCGACGGTCAATGGCAGGATGTCTTCAAACGGCCCAAGGACGACCCGGAAAAGGCCTCCAAGGGCGGGCGCCTGACACTCTTGCACAACCCGGAGTTCGGGGCTTGGCGCACGCAGCGGGTCGAGCTTCCGGTCGAGTCCGGCTGGGATGAGGCGCTGCAGACCGTCTACGAGAACGGCGCCACACAGAATCAGCAACGCCTCGCTGAGATTCGGGCGCGCGCGGATGAGGCCTTGGCGATGAGTGCAACTGGATAATGCACCATGAGTTCGACGCGGGAGGTTCGAATGAGCTTGCCGCGTCGATACAGAATGGAGCGAAACGACTCAAGTCATTGTCTTTCAAGTAGACAAAAACACTCAAGAAATAGCATTTGGAACAAGAACGGGCACAAAAGACAGACCATGACCCTGGTCCGACCCTGGTTGATGGATGCCTCTTGGGGATTCGAAACAGGTGCCCTCTTGGATTGCAGGTCGCTTGTTTCGGCCAGTGCGGTCCGAGCCGCCTGCTCGCTGTCGAGATTGATCAGGTTGTTGCCCAGATGCGGACCCACGAGGAATTCCGCCGAGCGATAGCAGGCGACCTTGCTCTTGAGATCGAAATAGGTTTACCGCCCTGTCCAGTGATGCAGAGGCCGGTCGGGGTGCGCGAGGGGCCGTGAATGGCGCCCTCATTGACGGCGCCTTCAGTGCCATCAGGGGCAGCGGCCATCGCGACCGCCGCCGTCACGACTCCCACAGGAAGCCTGATCCTGGGCGGCGTTGAGCAATTCCCCAGGACCCTTTGAAGGAGGCAATCGTCCCTCCTAGAATCGGCAAAGGCCAGGCAGGCAGTCGATGCCTTTGGTTGCGGTCTTTGCGAGGCGCGCCTATCTTACTGGCTCCAAGGCTCGCACCCTGGGCGCGCCCCTCCAAGTCTGACGCTCTGCTCGAGTTCCGTCGCACGGGTTTGGCCGAACCTGCGACTACTGTGTTTCCCGAGAACCACCTTCAGCCGCTCAGAACGACGACGAGGCGTACCTGGTGCGCTCCAACCCACCATCGCGAGTGAGGCTCTTCGACATCCCATGCGGACTCTTAACCGCTGTTTGACGCTTGCAGCCCTGTGTCTAGCCGCGACTCAGGCTGCCGCTGAACCCCTTTCGTCATTGAATGCATCCGAGATCCGGGGCGGCGCTGCTCCGGCCACTGTAGAGGTCTGGAATCGGCCCATCGTGACCTTGCGTGCGGCGATCGGGCCCATGGAGCCGGCGCAGCGGGCAAAGCAGGTGCAAGAACGCATCGAGGCGCTGCCGCCGGAGGACTTCGGTGACGCGGTCCATGCCGAGCCCGCGCAGGTTGGTCGATTGCGGGGATGGCTGATCCTGGTACGTGATGACATCATCGTCGGCATCCTGCCCGAGGATCTCGATCCCGAGTCGGGAAGGACTGTCGAGGAGACCGCCCGCGACGGCGTCGAACGCTTGCGCGAGGTGTTCCAGGCCAGAGCGGAACAGCAGCGTCTACCGCTCCTGCTGCGCGGCATCGGCTTTGCCCTGGGGGCGACCCTGGCGTATGCCCTGCTCCTCCTGGCGGTGGTCCGCGTCAAGGCCCGCGTCGAGCATCGACTCCGCACCAGCGCGCAACGCAGCCGCTGGCGGCTCTTCGGGGTCCAGATCCGCCCACTGCTCGGCGCCATCGAGCGCCATGCGATCAAGCTCTCCGCCTTGGCCGTCGCGCTGAGCGGCGGCTACCTCTGGCTGACCTTTGTGCTGGTGCAGTTCCCCTACACCGAACCTTGGGGGACGGGCCTCGGCGCCTATCTCAGTGACCTCCTGGCGAGCCTGGCGACGGGCATCCTGGAGGGCATCCCGGGCGTCCTCACCGTGCTCGCCGTGTTCTTCGTGACGCGACTGGTGGTCGGCAGCACCAACGCCTTCTTCAAGGCCGTGGAGGACGGCCGGCTGCAACCCTCCTGGATCGAGGCGGGGACGATCGATGCCACCCGGCGGCTGACAGTGGCCGTGATCTGGATGTTCGCGCTCACCGTCGCCTATCCCTATATCCCGGGTTCGGATACCGCCGCCTTCAAGGGCGTGAGTGTCTTCGTGGGGCTGATGATCTCCCTGGGGTCGGCGGGCTTCATCAATCAGATCATGAGCGGCATGGTGATCGTCTATTCGCGCGCCTTTGGCGTCGGCGATTATGTTCGCCTCGGGGAGACCGAGGGACTGGTAAGTCAGGTCGGCCTGCTCTCCACCAAGGTGGTGACCCGCCAGCAGGAAGAGGTAACGCTGCCGAACGCGGTGGTGGTCGGCCACCGGCTCACCAACTTCTCGCGGCGGGCGGAGAGTAAGGGCGCCGTCGCCCGCGCCACGTTGACGATCGGCTACGATACCCCCTGGCGGCAGGTCCATGCGCTCCTGAACCTCGCCGCGTCGCGCACCCCTGGGGTCCGCAAGGAGCCACGTCCCGTGGTGCTGCAGCTCGCGTTAGCGGACTTCTACGTCGAGTACGAGCTGCAGGTGCGTCTGGAGCGGGTCGAGGAGCGCATTCGCGTCCTCTCGGACCTCAATGCCCAGATCCTCGATGTCTTCAACGAATATGGTGTGCAGATCATGTCGCCCCACTTCAACAGGCAGCCAGAGCAGGCGGTCGTCGTGGAGAACGGCCACTGGCATGCCCCGCCTGCCGCCGATCCCGCGGACGCTGAAGGACTTCCCTGAGGCGGTTCTCGTCGGCTGAGCCAGGGTGCGGTATGGGTCGAAAGGCTCGCTATTTTCCGATACAAAAGCTCGAGAAGATCCTGCCGAGCAGATCGTCCGGGGTGAAGCGCCCTGTGATCTCGCCAAGGGTCTGCTGGGCAAGTTGCAGCTCTTCCGCGACCAGCTCTGCGCCAAGCTGGCCTTCCAGGTTGGCAAGGGCCGTCTCGAGATGCCGCTGACCACGAGTCAGGGCATCGACATGACGACGGCGGGCAATGAAGGCACCCTCCTGGCCGGCGGCAAACCCCGCGCGGTCCTTGAGATGCGCCCGGAGGAGATCGAGACCTTGGTGCTCACGCAGGGAGAGGGCGATCTCGGGACCTTGGTCGAGTTCGGCGATGCGCGGGCTCTCACCAAGCAGATCGATCTTATTCCGCACACGGGTCACGGGCACCCCCGGAGGGAAGGATGCCTGGGTCGCCTCATCGGCTCCGATCTGGGCGTCGTACACCCAAAGGACCAGATCTGCTTGGGTCAGGGCGTCGCGCGCCCGTCTCACTCCCTCTTGTTCGACTGGATCATGGCTGTCGCGCATCCCAGCCGTATCCACGATGCGGATCGGCAAACCATCGACCTGGACGTCGACCTTCAGTAGGTCGCGCGTCGTCCCCGGAATATCCGTCACGATGGCCGTCTCGTCACCGGAGAGGGCATTGAGCAGGCTCGACTTTCCAACATTCGGCAAGCCAGCGATGACGACCGCCAGCCCCTCGCGAATCGCCTGCCCCTGATACGCCTCCGCCAAGATCTCGCCCGTCGCGTCGATCAGCCTTGTCAGGTCGGCCAGCACGCTGGAGTCGGTCAGGAGATCGATCTCCTCGTCGGGGAAGTCCAGAGTGGCCTCGACGTAGACGCGGACCTGGATCAGGCGCTCGATCAAGGCATCGATACGGCGGGAGAAGGCGCCTTGGAGGCTACGGCCGGCGAGGCGGACGGCGAGGGCGGTCGAACCCTCGATGAGATCGGCGATGGCCTCGGCCTGGGCGAGATCCAGCTTGCCGTTGAGGAAGGCGCGTTCACTGAACTCGCCGGGTCGCGCCAGACGCGCCCCAAGCTGGAGACAGCGACGCAGGAGCAAATCCATGACGACAGGACCACCATGACCCTGAAGCTCGAGGACATGCTCGCCCGTGAAGGACTTGGGCGCTGGAAAGTAGAGGGCGATTCCCTCGTCGATGAAGTCGCCGTCGGCCTCACGGAAGACAGCGAAGGTGGCGTGGCGCGGCTCGGGTGTTCGGCCGAGGATCTCCTCGGCGATGCGAAGCACACATGGACCGCTCACCCGCAGGATGCCAACGCCGCCGATTCCCGGCGGCGTGGCAACGGCGGCGATGGTGTCCGCGGCCACGGCGGCAGCGCAAGGCCTATCTGCGACGCTTGGCGGTCGCCTTCTCGATGTTGCGGGTGATGTGCCACTGCTGCGCGATCGAGAGGACGTTGTTCACCGTCCAGTAGAGCACCAGGCCCGACGGGAAGAAGGCGAAGAAGACCGTAAACACGAAGGGCAAGGCCATGAAGATCTTGGCCTGCATCGGATCCGGCGGTGGCGGATTGAGCTTCTGCTGGATGAACATGGAAACACCCATGATCAAGGGCAGGATGTAGTAAGGATCCGGCGCCGACAGATTGTCGAGCCAAAGCATGAAGGGTGCCTGCCGCATCTCGACGCTCTCGAGCAGCACCCAGTAGAGGGCGATGAAGACCGGAATCTGGATCAGGATCGGCAGGCAGCCGCCAAGCGGATTGATCTTCTCCGTCTTGTAGAGTTCCATCATCGCTTGGTTCAGACGCTGCTTGTCGTCGCCATAGCGATCCTTCAGGGCCTGAAGGCGAGGCGTGAGCTGACGCATGTGCGCCATCGACTTATAGCTCGTCTCGGACAACTTGTAGAACCCGAGCTTGATGAGGATGGTCAAGACGATGATGGCCCAGCCCCAGTTTCCGGTCAGCGAGTGGATGAAGCTGAGGAGCCAATAGATCGGCTTGGCGATCACGGTTAGCCAACCATAGTCGACCGCAAGCTCTAGACCCGGGGCAATCTCTTCCAAGGTGTCTTGGAGTTTCGGACCGATGAAGAGCTGGTTCGAGAAGGTATGAGTGGCACCAGGGGCGATGCTCACGGCAGGCGAATACTGGCCGATGATATAGCGAGAGCCCCCCAGGACGTTCGTATAGAAGGTCTCCGCCACACCTCGCGGTGGGATCCAGGCTGCCATGAAATAGTGCTGCATCATGGAGATCCAGCCATCGACGACACTCTTGTCGAGCTTGCCGTCGGTCATATCATCGAAGGAAACCTTCTTGTACTTGTCTTCCGGGCTGTAGTAGACACCGCCGGTGAAGGTCCGGATGAATTTGGTCTCGTTAGGATCATAGAGTTCGGTGCGCTGAAACTGGTTGTACTCGCGCGCGACCAGGGCGGCATCGGTGCCGTTGTTGACGGTCTGCTTGGCCTGGATGAGGTAACTGCCACGGGTGAATGTATAGGTCTTTGCAACCTCGACACCGGCATCGTTCTTCCAAGTCAGAACCACCTCGAGCGAATCGCCGTTGCCAAGGGCGTAGCTCGCCTCAGGACTCGAGAAAATGCCCTCGTGCGTCGGCAACAGCGCGGCATCCTCACCCAAAAGGCCTGATTGGGTGATGAACATGTTCGGCGGCACCGGCTTCATCAGCCGATATTTTTCTTCCGGCTGCTCTGGAGTAATGGCGTAATCCAACAGCCAAACGCTGGAGATGGTCCCACCGAGCGGGGAGATCTCAACCTTGAGCACATCCGTTTCGACCTGAATCGGAGCGAGGCCTGGCTGGCCAGCCGATTCGGCCGAAACGACGCTCGATGTCACGGTGTCCGGTGTGGTTGCGACGCTAGGAACCCCGGCGGTCGCGGGCGTCGTCGTCGGTACGGTCGGCGTACCTTGCGCCTGCTCGACGGCGGACTCGAGCGGCATAGGGCGCCCGTAATCCTGCATCCATGCCTCGTAGATCAGGAAGAGCACCGCGGCAAGTGCGAGGAACAGGAACAAGCGCTGGTTATCCATGAATCGTTCTCTGCCTTTCTTGTGGGACCGGGTCGATACCACCCGGATGCCAGGGATGGCACCGCGAGACGCGGCGCACGGCTAGATAGCCCCCATGGAAAATGCCGTGGCGCTCAATGGCCTCGACAGCGTAATGGGAGCAGGAAGGGTAGAAGCGGCAATGTGGGCCGAGGAGCGGACTGATCAGGTACTGATAGATCTTGATCAGTCCGATCAAGAGTCGACGCATGGTGATTTCCTGATAGTGGCCCAGGCTTGCTCTAGTGTTTCGGTCAGTCGCTGACTCGACATGGTCGTTGCACCACGGGAACAGAGCACGACGACATCGATGCAGGGGAGCCGCTGGCGATTCCGCCGAAAGCTCTCGCGAGCAATGCGCTTCAGCCGATTCCGGTCGACGGCACGGCGGGCGCATTTCTTGGAGATTGCTAGCCCGAGTCTCGCTGTATCCAGGCCATTCGGCCGGTAGAGCACGACATAGCCAGGTCTTACCGTCCGCTTCGGCTCAGCGAAGACGCGCCGGAACTCCCGTGGATGGGTCAGTCTGAAGGCGCGCTGAAAACGCTGGGCGGGACGGGAGTTTGTCTCCGCGGGAGTCAGGGCGCGAGTCGTGCGCGGCCTTTGGCGCGACGCGCTGCGAGAACCTTGCGGCCGTTGCGGGTGGCGTTGCGAGCACGAAAGCCGTGGGTGCGAGCACGCTTGAGACAGCTAGGTTGGAAGGTGCGCTTCATGAAGGGTACTCCAGAGTAATCCAGGTGTGCTTAGGGTCCGAAAGAACCCGCCAGAAAAGGGCCGGAACTGTACGCAATCTAACAAGATAAGTCAATTGCGATCGGCTCACGAAAAAGGGTCCGCGGTTGTGGATAAGTCGGCTGCGGGACGTTAGACTTCAGATCCTACAATGCGCGCCAAGCTTGAGTCGTCATCCATACTTCAGGCGCGGCAAGGTCATTGGATCGGCCGCGAGACCGGGCGGACCGATCGCACTCGACCAGACACCCCACCAACAGGGGCCCCGCCTCCGGCTGGCGGATCCAATCCTGCGCGCAATGACGCTGGACGCCAAGGCGCACCCCGCGCCGTGAAGAGCGCAGCAAGACGGCGGCCACTGACATCTCAGCTCAGAATCAGCACTGGCATCGGCGGCGGACCGCCGCGAATCCACTAGGAAAGTGGCCATCAACAACTTCCCCCCTTTCGCAAAGGGGGGCCAGGGGGGATTTCGGGCGGGATCCTTCGCATCGGGAAACAATTGATGAGCGCTTTCTAGGCTCTAAGCAGCACACCTCTAGAGGCAAGCGGCTCGGCCTATCCGGATCGGAATCAACGCATGAGGATGCGTGCTGCAATCCTCGCTCCACTCAAACAGGACGGCGAATGTCGGGAATATCTTTTGGCTTATGGGATCAATGTGTCAGACAGCTCAAGGGGGAGCTGACCTCCGCGGAGTTCAACACCTGGATTCTGCCGTTACAGGCGCGTGTCCATGGCACTCAGCTGAGATTGCTAGCGCCCAATCGGTTCGTTTTGGATTGGGCCCAGAAGCACTATGAGAAGCGCTTGCTCGATCTCTGCGCTCAATACAGCGACGGCGCCATCGCACAAGTGCGGTTTGATGTCGGCGAGTTCGATCGGGACTCCGGTGAAACGACAGCGCAGGGCGTCGAGGTTGGCGAATCGGCAACCGACTTACAGGAGCGGCGTGCAGCGGCCCATTTGAATGTGGACTTTACCTTCGACACCTTCGTGGAAGGCAAATCCAATCAGCTTGCGCGCGCGGCGTCCATGCAGATCGCGCAGAACCCCGGAACTGCCTACAACCCACTCTTTATCTACGGCGGAGTCGGTCTTGGTAAGACGCACCTGATGCACGCGGTCGGCAACATCATCTTGGCATCGAATCCCTCGGCCCGAGTCGTCTACCTGCACTCCGAGCGTTTCGTCGCCGAAATGATCAAGGCGCTGCAGCACAATCGCATTGAGGAGTTCAAGAAAAGATACCGCTCGGTTAATGCCTTGCTGATCGACGATGTGCAGTTCTTCGCCGGTAAGGAGCGCTCGCAGGAAGAGTTCTTCCACACCTTCAACGCGCTCTTCGAGTCACGTCAGCAGATCGTTCTATCGAGCGACCGCTTCCCAAAAGAAGTGGTCGGACTGGAAGAGCGACTCAGGTCCAGATTCGGCTGGGGGCTAACGGTCTCCATCGATCCACCTGATTTGGAGACCAGCGTAGCGATTCTGCATTGCAAGGCGAGTCAGCTTGGCGTCGAACTCCCGGAGGACGTTGCCTTCTTCGTGGGCCGAAGGATCCGCTCCAATATCCGCGAATTGGAAGGCGCGCTTCGGCGACTGGTCGCGAATGCCGAGTTCACGGGCAAGCCGATCACGATGGAGTTCGCAAAGCACGCGCTGCGAGATGTGCTGGCGGCCCAAGACAAACAGGTCACCATTGAGAATATTCAGAAGACGGTTGCCGAGTACTTCAAGCTGCGGACGTCCGACATGCTGTCGGCGAAACGCAGCCGTTCGCTCGCGCGGCCGCGCCAGATCGCGATGGCACTGGCCAAGGAACTCACCAAGCACAGCTTGCCTGAGATCGGCAAAGCCTTTGGCGGGCGGGACCATACAACCGTCCTGCACGCGACGCGCAAGGTCAAGAGTCTGCGTGAAAGTGATGCCGGGGTCGAGGAGGACTATAAGAACCTGTTGAGAACACTGAGTTCTTAGCTGTGGACAACTTGTGCGTGGATCTGGGTAGCGACAGGGGTGTTATGTTATCCACAGCTTCCGCAACAGATGCCCAGTGGTTTGTGAAGGGCTAGCGGGCTGTTTTGAAAGAAGTTTGGCTGATTTTGGCGGTTTTCCACATGCCTTATCATTACAATCTTTATATTTCTCTTCTTAGTTATGGAGATGTCCATGGATTTCGTCGCGAACCGCGAAGTCTTTCTGCCCGCACTGAGCAAAGTGATCGGGGTCGTGGAACGACGGCAAACCCTGCCGATCCTCGGAAACCTGTTGGTTGTCGCGCAGGGTGAAACCGTCACCCTGACCGGCAGCGACTTGGAGGTGGAGGTCAGGACCGAGTTTGGGGCGAATGTGAAGGAGGAAGGCGAGACCACGGTTCCGGCCAGGAAGCTTGTCGACATTTGTCGCAATCTTGCGGAAGGGACGGACGTTAGGATGCGCCTGAAGGACGAGCGATGTGTGGTCACGGCGGGTCGGGGACGGTTTTCACTGGGGTATCTGGCGGCGGCCGGATTTCCGGCGATGGGGTTGGAGGAAGGAGGTTTCGAGTTCGACGTCGAAGAGACTCGCCTTAAGCGCATGCTGGAGAAATGCTCCTTCGCCATGGCCCAACAAGATGTGCGCTACTACCTGAACGGACTCTTCATGGAGCTGAGGAGTTCGCTTCTGACCGCAGTTGCCACGGATGGGCATCGGCTGGCTAAGTTCGTGGTGTCAATGGATCTTGCGATCGACGAGCCGAGGCAGGTCATCATTCCGACTAAGACGGTGATGGAGCTTAAGCGTCAGTTGAACGTGTCGGAGGACAGCGTGCGATTGAGTGTCGGGGAGAAGAGCCTCCGCATCCTGCTGGGTCAGACGGCCATGACGTCTAAGCTGGTCGACGGACGCTACCCGGATTACGAGCAGGTCATACCGCGTGACTTGGGGGAGGTTGCGATCCTGGATAAGGACGCGCTGCGGCGCAGCCTATCGCGGGCAGCCATTCTCTCGAACGAAAAGTATCGGGGCGTCAGGCTGAGCTTCGGGAAGGGAATACTGAAGCTGTTGGCACACAATCCGGAGCAGGAAGAGGCCGAGGAAGAGATTGAGATCGACTATGACGGGGAGCCGGTTTCTGTCGCCTTCAATGTAGCGTACATGATGGATGTGCTCGGGGCGGTGGACGCGGAGAAGGTCGAGATTCGATTCCAGGTCGACAACAAGAGTTCGATCTGGAAAGGCGAGGGGTCGGAGGATGAGACCTTCGTTGTGATGCCAATGCGGCTCTAGCTTGCTGGGAGGGATGGTGACGGAGCGCGAGGAGGGGACTCAGACGATCGGTGGTCTTCGGAGCCTGAAGATCAACTCGCTGCGGAACCTCCTACGGGTGACGGTTGAGACGGAGGCCCCGGTTATTCTGCTCAGCGGAGGAAATGGAGCAGGGAAAACCACCTTCCTAGAGGCGGTCTACCTTCTCGCTCGGGGGAGGACGTTCCGAAGCGTGAAGACGGGGCCGCTCTGCGCCCGTGGGTCGGAACGCTTGGAGGTGTGCGCCGAGGTGGAGACCCTTGAGCGGGGGAGAGGGCGGATCGAAGTCGCGCGGGATGGGGCAGGGGTGCATCGACTGGCAGATCCTCCGAGCTGGTTGGATGACGGAGCGGCTGAGATGCCACTGCGGGTGAAACTGGTGAGCGAGAACCCGCAAAGTCTCTTGGACGGTGAGCCAGAGCTTCGGAGACGATTTCTAGATCTGGGTGTGTTCCACGTGGAACCTCGGTTCGCAAGGGTCCATGCTCAGTTTCGTCGCGTCTTGGCGCAGAGGAACGCAGCTCTTCGCATTGGGGGAGCGGGCGTTGCGCTTTGGAATGCGCCCTTCGTCTCTGTTTCTAACGCCATGCACGCCTTTCGCGCCTCCTTTGTGACTGATTGGAACGCGATGTTTCGGGAGCTGGCCCAGGGATTCTCCTTCCTTGAAGCCTGCGAACTGCGTTATGACAGGGGCTGGCCAGAGACGGAAAGCATAGAAGAGACACTGAAGAAGTGTGGCGAGCGAGAATTGCAGCGAGGATTCTCACTGGCCGGGCCGGGCCGGGCCGATTTCGGCGTGACGCAGGATGGTCGTCGACAGTCCCTTTCGCGGGGGCAGACCAAGGTCGCGGTTACGCTCTTGCAGCTGGCCGCCGAACGGGTCCATCTCGCGAGGGGAAAGGAGCCGGCGATCTTCCTCTTAGACGATCTAGAATCGGAACTCGACGAAACGACGGTGAGACGGCTGTGGGAACTCGGCTGCGCCTCACGAAGCCAAATCATCGCGACCCGGGTGAGTTGCCGGCCGGAAAGCGTCTTCCTTGCCTCGGACCGAGATGTTGCCATGTTCCACGTGGAACATGGACAGGTTCGCCCGATCTCTTAGCCGTTAATCACCTCGCCTCCCAGTGACCTTCTTTCTTTGAATATCTGGCGATTCAATCATTTAGGCGGGCGCTCAGGACTTCGCGTATAATGGCGCGGTCTAGATTCATCTGCCCGTCGACCGCTCGAGGCTGACTCCTTCGCCCATCCGGCCAAAGTGGCGCCGCCTGTGCCAATCGCCGTTGAGCCTTCCCGACGGCTCCCCGTCAACGCTCCATTCACCAGTCTCTTAATCTTCGATGACGTACGACTCCACGAATATCAAGGTGCTCAGAGGGCTGGACGCGGTTCGTAAGCGTCCGGGAATGTACATAGGCGACACGGATGATGGAACCGGACTCCACCATATGGTGTTTGAGGTCGTGGACAATTCCATCGACGAAGCGCTAGCCGGATATTGCTCCACGATCACCGTGACGCTGCACAGCGATGGATCTGTGTCCGTGCGCGATGATGGTCGCGGCATTCCGGTGGACATCCACGCAGAGGAAAATCGTTCGGCCGCTGAGGTCATCCTCACCGTCCTTCACGCCGGCGGAAAGTTCGACGACAACTCCTACAAGGTCTCTGGTGGGCTGCATGGCGTCGGAGTCTCGGTCGTGAATGCCCTCTCCGAGCGGCTCTATCTCAAAATCCGTCGGGCTGGTTCGCTCTACGAGCAAGCCTATGGACTGGGTGTTCCTCAGTATCCCCTGAAGGTCGTCGGGGAAACGGCTGAGACAGGAACTGAGATCCGCTTCTATCCGTCCGGCGAGATCTTTACCAATCTCGATTTTCACTACGACATCCTCGCTCGACGCTTGCGAGAGCTTTCGTTTCTGAATTCCGGTGTTCGCATAACGCTCAGTGAAGAGGGAACAGGGCGTACCGATACCTTCGAGTACCAGGGCGGCATCCAAGCCTTCGTTCAGCACCTGAACAAGAACAAAGAGCCGGTTCATCCCACGGTCATCTACTTCACGAGTGAGCGCCAGGACATCTCTGTCGAGCTTGCGATTCAGTGGAACAATAGCTACCAAGAGACCATCTTCTGTTACACCAACACCATCCCTCAAAAAGATGGCGGCACCCATCTTGCCGGCCTGCGGGCCGCCTTGACGCGGACGCTGAACACTTATATCGAACGCGAAGGCTTGGATCGTAATCAAAAGGTTCGGCCAGTTGGCGACGACGCGCGAGAAGGCTTGACTGCCGTCCTTTCGGTCAAGGTTCCAGACCCAAAGTTCTCATCCCAGACCAAGGACAAGCTGGTTTCCTCCGAGGTCAAGTCCGTCGTTGAATCCCTTGTGGTCGAGCATCTAGGTATGTTCTTGGAGGAGCAGCCGGCCGAAGCCAAGGTAATCGCTAATAAGATGCTGGAGGCTGCACGGGCACGAGAGGCCGCCCGCAAGGCGAGAGAGATGACGCGGCGCAAGGGTGTGCTCGATGTTGCCGGACTCCCGGGGAAACTTGCCGACTGCCAGGAAAAAGATCCCGCCCGCTCTGAACTCTATCTGGTCGAGGGTGACTCCGCTGGCGGCTCCGCTAAGCAAGGTCGTGACCGTGCCTTTCAGGCAATCTTGCCCTTGAAGGGTAAGATTCTGAATGTCGAAAAGGCTCGCTTCGACAAAATGCTGTCGTCTGCAGAGGTGGGTACGCTGATCACGGCCCTTGGCTGTGGCATTGGTCGCGAAGAGTACAACCCGGATAATCTCCGCTATCACCGCATCATCATCATGACTGATGCGGATGTGGACGGAGCGCACATCCGGACCCTCCTGCTCACCTTCTTCTATCGCCAGATGCCAGAGTTGGTTGAGCGCGGCCATATCTATATCGCCCAGCCACCACTGTTCAAGATCAAGCGGGGCAAGCAAGAGGACTACCTCCTCGACGAGTCGGCCCTCAATGGCGCAATGCTACAAAGCGCCTTGGACGGCGCGGATCTCTATGTCACGTCGGACACCCTGCCTTTAGCGCGGACGGCCCTCGAGGCACTCGCCAAGGACTATCAAGTCTTCGTCGCCATCCTGAAACGATTGGCGTCGCGTTACGACGCCGCCTTCCTTGAGGAACTCGTTAGCTCAGGTCCCGTCACCGAAGACATCTTGTCGGATCCTGATCGCCTCGAGGAGTGGTGTAAGACGATCGAGTCCCGCCTCAACGCAGATGATTCCCCTTCCCTGAGTTATCGTGCCCGCGTTTCCGAGATCTCTTCGGACAAACCTGTCACCCTTGAGCTTGTGCGTCTGATTCATGGCATCCCGGAGACTCGCATTATCCCGCTTGAGTTTTTCCATACGGCCGACTACACCAAGCTCAAGGAGTTCGGCGAAAAGCTTGAGGGCCTGATTCAGCCTGGGGCTTATGTCCAGAGGGGGGAGCGTCGCCAGGAAATCGGCGACCTCGGGGAAGGGATTCGCTGGCTGCTTTCCGAGGCACAGCGAGGCTACAGCATCCAGCGTTACAAAGGGCTGGGCGAGATGAATCCGGAGCAGCTCTGGGAAACCACCATGAATCCCGAGACCCGCCGCTTGCTGCGAGTGACGATCGAGGACGCGGTCGCCTCGGATCAGATCTTCACGACCCTTATGGGCGACCAGGTCGAGCCACGCCGTTTGTTCATCGAACGCAACGCCTTGAGCGTGGAAAACCTCGACGTCTGAATCCATTCGGCCGGATCACGCTCAGCGATCCGGCCACCTTTATTCTATTCCCGCTCGGAAAGACCAACGCCATCCCTGCAGCACCTGTCGCAGCGCCGGCGGTGCGTTCATCACTCGGTCGGCAGTTTCGCCACCGTCTTCTCGATCCATTCCTCGGCGAGGGCGTTGATCTTCGTCGCCTTGCGGCCGGCCGGCTCGATCAGTGGGCCGATTACGACGTCGATGATCCCGGGGCGTTTCATCAAGCTGCGGCGCCCCCAAAAAACGCCAGCATTGTGTGCGATCGGAAGGATTGGGCGGCCGCTTCGCTCGGCGAGTAATGCTCCACCGACGCCATAAGCGTGATGTGTTCCGGGTGCCACACGCGTTCCCTCCGGAAAGATGATGACGTTTCGTCCAGCGTTGAGACGCTCGGTGCCTTCCTGGATGAGCTTGGTGATCTCGCGCCGGCCAGCGGAGCGATCGATCGCAATTGGACGACAGCGCGTGAGCGCCCAGCCAAAGAAGGGGATTCGTGTCAGCTCTTGCTTCAGAACCCAGGATTGGTGCTCGGGGAGCAACACCCAAAAGGCGATGGTCTCCCACGCGGACTGATGCTTGGCAAGAACAACGACCGGCTCCTTGGGGAGATGCTCTAGCCCGGTGACGCGATAGCTCAGGCCGCAGAGTATCTTGAGTGCCCAGAGATTCGTATGCCCCCAGTACTTGGCAAGCCGATCTAGGAGCTTGGTGGCTGGCAGAATGCTCACACACAGCATCGCGATCGAGAATAGGAGGCTGGAGAGGACTAAGACGATTTGGTAGAGCAGCGAGCGGAAGAAGATCATAGCTATCCTTGATCCTTTAGAAGGGCGTCAGCGGCTGCGCTGAGATCTGGGTAGATGCGCACGTCCTCAAGCTCGGGTGTGGAGCTGGCGAGCGTACGCTCACCCTTTCCCGTTCTGAGCAGCCAAGGGGAAGCCCCGGCGGCCCGAGCAGCCCTGACGTCGGTAATGGAGTCGCCGATGAAAGGGACGGCGTCGAGAGAGCAACCCAAGCGGTCCGCGATCTCTTCGAGCAAGCCTGGAGCGGGCTTGCGGCAACGACAACCCGCCTCCGGCCCATGAGGGCAGAATGCGATCATCGCAATCTGACCGCCTTGCGCCGAGACCAGCGACCTGAGGTGCTGGTGCATGGCATTGAGTTCGGTGAGTTTGAAGAGGCCCCGGGCGACTCCGGACTGATTCGAGGCAACCGCGATGCGATACCCCGCGTGCGAAAGCCGCACGATGGCCTCAATGCTCCCTGGGATAGGAGTCCATTCCTGCACCGACTTGATGTAGGCGTCAGAGTCCTGATTGATGACCCCATCCCGATCCAAGATCACGAGGCGTCCTGCTGAGGATGGGGCCGATTTCACTGGAGCTTGGAAATATCAGCGACCTGTAGGAAGAGCGCCGAGAGCGATTGGAGCAAACCGATGCGATTGCGCCGTACCGCCTCGTCTTCGGCCATGACCATGACGTCTTCGAAGAACCGGTCCACGTCCTCTCGAAGATCGGCCAGCGTCCGCAAGACGCCGACATAGTCACGCTCGGCGACAAGAGGCGCAATCTGCGACGCCAGGGTCTTGATCCGAGATGCCAGTTGAATCTCCGCTGGATCGGATAGCAAGGCCTCCTCGACCCGGTTCGCGCCCTCTGGCGCGACCTCTGCTTTGACCAAGATGTTTCGGATCCGCTTGTTGGCTGCGGCGAGGCTTTCCGCTGCTGGCAGCTGCCGGAACTCCGCCACTGCCTTCACGCGACGATCCAGATCCCAAGGATTCGTGATACCGGTCTCGATCACCGCCTCGACGCTGTCGAACGACACGCCTTGATCGCCATAGTATCCGCGCAACCGATCCATCATGTAGCCCAGGACGTTCTCAACGACAGTGTCGCCGAGCACTCCCTCGGGGAATCCGCTCGCGGCCCGTTCAAGCAGGGATTTGAGGTCGAGGTCCAGCGGAGTCTCGATCAGCAGTCGGAGCACGGCAATGGACGCCCGTCTCAAGCCATAGGGATCCTTGGTCCCGGTCGGTTTGAGGCCGATCCCAAAGACGCCGACCAATGTGTCGAGCCGATCAGCAATGGCCAGGGCCAACCCACAGGGGCTCTTAGGCAAATCGTCACCTGCGAAGCGCGGCCGATACTGCTCTTCCATCGCGACGCAGACGCATGGGTCTTCGTTTGAACGCTCGGCGTAGTAGCGCCCCATGACCCCCTGCAGACTGGGAAACTCGAACACCATGGAGGTGACGAGATCGCACTTAGCAAGATGGGCCGCGCGCTCGATCAGTGTCGCATCCGTGCCGAGCACATCCGCCAGCTCGCGACCAAGGGCTCCCACCCGCTGACCCTTCTCCGCCAGGGTTCCGAGCTTGTCCTGGAACACAACACCTTCTAGCCGGAGCGCGAGGTCGGCAAGCGGCTGCTTAAGGTCTTGCGACCAAAAGAAGGCAGCGTCCTCGAAGCGCGGCCGGATGACGCGCTCGTTGCCTGATCTGACCTGAGCTGGATCACGGCTGACGATGTTCGCAACCACAATGAACTCCGCGCGAAGCGACCCTTGCGCGTCTTCCAAGGGAAAGTACTTCTGGTTGCTCTGCATGGTCTCGATGAGCACCTCGGAGGGAATCTCGAGGAAGCGCGCATCGAAACTGCACAGCAGCGCCTGCGGCCATTCGACCAAGGCCGTGACCTCGTCGAGCAGCGTCTCGTCCATGCGCGCCTTCAGGCTGTGCTCTGCCGCCAGGGTTTCGACCTGGCTCTGGATCAAGGCGCGCCTCGCCTCGAACGAGGGCTCCACGAAACCCGTCGTGCGCAGGCGCTCGGCATAGTCCAGCGCATTCTCGAGCGGGATGGGATCCGGATGATGGAAGCGATGTCCGAAACTGTGGTCAACCGTCTCCAGACCGAGCACCTTGCCCGGCACTCGCTCGGTCCCAAGCAGCATGCAGACCCAGTGAACCGGCCGCACGAACTCCTCCGAACCGGCTCCCCAGCGCATGCGTTTGGGAATAGGGAGACCCTCCAGCGCAGCCTCGGCCATGCTCGGAGCGAGCGTCGTGGTCTCCTTGCCAGGCGTGATGCTGCGATGGGTGAGCCAAACGCCTTTGTCTGTCTCTTCGCGCCCAAGCGCCTCGACCTCGACACCACAGGAGCGCGCGAAGCCGAGCGCTGCCTTGGTGGGTTGACCGTCCGCGTCGAAGGCCGCTTTGAGCGCAGGTCCACGTCGCAGCGTCTCCTGATCTGGCTGCCGCCGCTCGATACCGCGCACGAGCAGCGCCAATCTGCGCGGTGCCGCGAAGCCTTCGAGTGCATCGAAAGCAATGCCATTGCTCTCCAGCTGTGATCGCAAGCCATCGCCGAAGGCCTTCGAGAGCGTCGGGAGCGCGATGGGCGGAAGCTCTTCAGTCCCGATCTCGATGAGTAAGTCAGTGCGTGTGTCCAACGTTATCCCCTGGTCAAGACTGCAGCATGGGAAAACCCAGCGCTTCCCGCTTTTCGTAATAGGCTTGGGCAACGGCCCGTGAAAGTGTCCGCACCCGCAGGATGAATCTCTGGCGCTCCGTCACCGAGATGGCACCCCTTGCATCCAACAGATTGAAGGTGTGTGACGCCTTCAACACTTGCTCATAGGCCGGCAATGGCAGCCCGCGTTCGACCAGCGCGGCACTGATCCGCTCGTAGGTGTCGAACTGGTCGAAGAGCGCCTGCGTGTCCGCCACCTCGAAGTTGTAGGTGGATTGCTCGACCTCATTCTGGTGAAAGACGTCTCCATAGGTGACCGCAGCCTTCTCTCCACGGCTCCACACCAGGTCGTAGACGCTCTCGACCTCCTGGAGGTACATGGCGATCCGCTCCAAGCCGTAGGTGATCTCACCGGTCACGGGCCGGCAATCCAGTCCGCCCACCTGCTGGAAGTAGGTGAACTGCGTGACCTCCATGCCGTTGAGCCAGACCTCCCAGCCCAAGCCCCAGGCGCCGAGCGTTGGCGATTCCCAGTTGTCTTCGACGAAGCGAATATCGTGAACCAGTGGATCGATGCCCAGGCGCTTCAGCGACCCCAAGTAGAGATCCTGGATCTCCAGCGGTGAAGGTTTCAAAACGACCTGATACTGATAGTAGTGCTGCAGCCGGTTGGGATTGTTGCCATAGCGCCCGTCGGTTGGGCGCCGCGAGGGCTGAACGTATGCACTGCGCCAGGGTTCAGGTCCGATGGAGCGCAGAAAGGTCGACGGATGAAAGGTGCCAGCGCCGACCTCCATGTCGTAAGGCTGGACGACGACACAGCCACGCTCGGCCCAATAGCGTTCCAGTGCGAAGATGAGACCTTGAAAGGTCGAGAGGTCCTCGGATTCGAGACTCAAGATGGACTCCTGCGACGAGGTAATGAGTAAAACCGCACAGTATATTCGGTCGGCGCACTGGGTGCCGGGGTGCAGCACAGATCTCGGCGAGCCGCCGCTCAGCTCGCGTTTTGGAGTCCTAGGATCAGGGTCTTGAGGTCGCTATCTAGCCAGCTGCGACCTGTCGAAGAGGCAGGCCAAAGGGACGCGGGGCGGCAGCCGCCACGACCTGGCGTTTCCTGGGTCGGCTGCCGATGGTCGTGGTCGCGTATACTGAGCGGCTGTCTGGTCCCTACATCCCTGGAGTCTTTGTCGTGACCTCCGATCCATCCCTATCGACCGAGCGCCGCCAAGCCGTGACCCGCACCGCGATCGTCGGAGCTGTGGTGAACCTCTTGTTGTCGATCGTCAAGATCTTTGCCGGCGTCCTCGGCCACTCGCAGGCATTGGTCGCGGACGGCCTGCACTCACTCTCCGATCTCCTCTCCGATGTCCTGGTCCTTTTCGCCGGCCGTCATGCCACTCAGGGCCCCGACCAGAGCCATCCTTACGGCCATGCGCGATATGAGACCGTCGCGACCTTGGCACTGGGTTTTCTGCTCTTCGCGGTTGCTGTTGGGATCGGCTGGGACGCCGCCAACAGACTCTTCAACCCGACCGAGTTGCTCAGGCCGGACGCCCTGGCCTTGGCCGCGACTCTCGTCTCTATCGGCGCGAAGGAATGGCTCTATTGGTGGACCCTGGGGCACGCGAAGCGGGTTCGCTCCGATCTGCTGCGCGCCAATGCTTGGCACCATCGCACGGATGCCATCTCTTCGATCGTCGTCCTAGTCGGTATCGCGGGCACCATGGCCGGATTGCCCTACCTCGATGCCGTCGCCGCCTTCATCGTCGCCCTCATGATCGCTAAGATCGCCTGGGAGCTTGGCTGGGAGGCGACGAATGAGCTGGTCGACACCGGCCTCGGCTCGGATCGTCTCGCCGAGGTCACGGACACCATCCGCTCGGTGGGTGGCGTTCGCGATATCCACATGCTCAGAACTCGGCGGTCTGGCGGGCAAGCCTCGGCGGACGTTCACGTCCTCGTCGATTCGGATGTGAGCGTTTCCGAGGGCCACATGATCAGCGTCTTGGTCGAGCAGCGTCTAAAACGCGAGATCGACGAGATGACGGACGTGACCGTTCATATCGACCCGGAAGACGACGAGGTCGCGCCCCTATGCCCTTCGCTTCCGCTGCGCGCCGAGACCCTTGCAAGGCTGGCTTCCCACTGGTCCGAAATCCCCGCGGCCAATGAGCGTCAGCGCATCATCCTGCACTACCTTGCTTGCCAGATTGATGTCGATGTCTATTTCCCGATCACTGCCTGCCTACGAGAAGGCGCGGATCCGACCAGGCTGCGTGATGCCTTGCAAGAAGCGCTGAATGATGATCCCGCCTTTCGGGCAGTTCGGGTCTACTTTGGATAATGCTGCGCTATTATGGTGCGTTATTCGTCGCGATGCCTTTAGTTGGTGCGACCTCTGGGGTCGCGCTCGCCTGGGCGTCCGCCGATTGTCCCCTCGGACACTTCTGGAAACACCGAAGCGCCGATCCGTCCTCGTCTCGGCCTTTCTATAAACTTCTGTCTGAGAAGATTTTTTTCTTTCCTGAATCAGAGCGCCCGACTCCCCTTGAGCAGCAGAATCAACCAATGGCCGGCTGGCGTATTCGTTGCATGCGCGCTGAGAGGCAGTGAATGCGCTATCGGATTCCAGATGCCCCGGTCTTTCGCCGGGGCATTATTTATGCCTTGCAGGATTCGTGAGGTTGTCTTGACGAGTCGTGCAGCGCGATCCACGACCTGGTACGCTCCGGCGCCGAGGGCGCGCGCCTCTGGCGATCTTGTTGGTCGAGGCCTTGCTTTAGGCTCAGCCGGTCCAGCTTTGTAGAAACAGCATCGGAGACTATTAAATGACTGATGTCATTAAGATGATCAAAGACAATGAAGTGAAGTTCGTTGATCTTCGCTTTACGGACACTCGTGGTAAGGAGCAGCACGTCTCCATCCCTGCGACCATGGTCGACGACGAAATGTTCAAGGATGGGAAGATGTTCGACGGCTCTTCCATCGCTGGTTGGAAGGGGATCGAGGCGTCCGATATGGTCCTGATGCCTGAGGCTGAAACGGCTGTCATGGACCCCTTCACCGACGAGAACACCTTGATCATCCGCTGCGACATCCTCGAGCCCGAGACCATGACGGGCTACGAGCGTGATCCGCGCTCACTGGCTAAGCGTGCCGAAGCCTACATGAAGTCGACCGGCATCGCCGACACCGCCTTCTTCGGTCCCGAGCCCGAATTCTTCGTGCTTGACGACGTTCGCTGGGGTGCGACCATGGGTGGCGCCTTCTATAAGGTCGATTCCGAAGAGGCCGGATGGAACTCCGAGCGCGTCTTCCCGGACGGCAACATGGGTCACCGTCCAGGCGTCAAGGGCGGCTACTTCCCCGTCCCGCCCGTCGATTCCCTGAACGATCTCCGTGCCGCCATGTGTCTAACGCTCGAGGAGATGGGCGTCCCGGTCGAAGTGCACCACCACGAGGTCGCCACTGCGGGTCAGTGTGAGATTGGCACCAAGTTCGATACCCTGGTTGCCCGCGCCGACCAGAATCAGATTCTCAAGTACGTCATCCAGAACGTGGCGCATGCCTATGGCAAGACCGTCACCTTCATGCCCAAGCCCCTGGTCGGCGACAACGGTAATGGCATGCACGTCCACCAGTCCCTGAGCAAGGACGGTCAGAACCTCTTCGCTGGCGATAAGTATGGTGGCCTGTCCGACATCGCGCTCTACTACATCGGCGGCATTATCAAGCATGCTCGCGCACTCAACGCGCTGACCAACGCCTCCACCAATTCCTACAAGCGTCTCGTTCCGGGCTTCGAGGCTCCGGTCATGCTGGCGTACTCGGCGCGTAACCGCTCGGCTTCCATCCGCATCCCGCACTGCGCGAGCCCCAAGGGTCGTCGAATCGAGGTCCGTTTCCCGGATTCGATGGGCAACCCCTACCTCTCCTTCGCCGCGATGATGATGGCTGGCCTCGACGGCATTCAAAACAAGATCCATCCTGGCGATGCCATGGACAAGGACCTCTATGACCTGCCGCCCGAGGAGGCCAAGTCCATTCCCACGGTGTGCCCTTCCTTTGAGATGGCGCTCGAGGCCCTGGATAAAGACCGTGACTTCCTGACCGCTGGCGGCGTCTTCACCGACGACCTCATCGACGCCTATATCGGCCTCAAGATGGAAGAGATCACTCGCCTGCGGATGACCACGCATCCCGTCGAGTTCGACATGTACTACAGTTTGTAAGGACAGCGCGGACGCGGAGAATTTTCCTCCGGCCGCAGGCGCAGGGATGCGCCTGCATTCAAAGATCAGCCCTTTCCCCCGCTCAAGATCCTCCCACCCGCATCCTATTGTCCGCTGAACGGCAGCGGAATCCGGTTGTTCTGCCGATTGGCGTCGATTATCCTCTCTCTATGGTCAGCCGATACTTGATCATTGCCGCCGTTTTGGCGCCTTTTGCCGTCTCCGCCGAGATCTATCGCTGGGTGGACGATTCCGGACGGGTGCATTTTTCCGACCGCAGAAGTCAAGACTCGGCCAAGGTTGAGACCGTTCTGGATCAGGGGACCAATACCGAAAAAGCCCCCCCGGCCACTGCTGAGCCCGAGTCGCCAGACGCCCAGTTTCTCGGGCCCTACTCGACACTCGACATCGTCGCTCCTGCGGCTAACGAGACCCTGACGCAACAAGATGATGGCTTGCCCGTCAGCCTTATGGTCGATCCGCCGCTCATGGAAGGGCATCAGATGTCGATCCTGCTGGACCAAGCTCCTCTGCCCGTCGCGAACGGCGCGACCCAGTTCCGCTTAACGGGTGCTGCTCTGGGTAGTCATCGTCTGCAAATCCGGGTCCAGGGCGAGGGTGGCAGTACGGTCGCCCAGTCCGCTCCACGCCGTTTCCATGTTCAAAAGCCGGAGGAGCCGGGTCAGCTTCGCTGACTTTTCGCTTCCCATCCCTCCCCGCCAGAGTCCTGTGTCCGCAGACGAACTGTGGTCAGAATTTTTCTGGTACTTTAATTGCTTTATCTGCCTGGCTAGATCAAGCCTAGGCGGGAACTGCATGATGTGCCTTCCTCGGGATTGCTGTTGATCCCCCCGGTGATTCGGCGCACTTCCGTCCTGCCTTTATCACCCAGAAAACGCAGTCAGCCACTTGGAATCAGCTCGATGACGACTCTAGCGGCCACGCCGGCTCTTGAGCGGATGATCCTGGATCATCTGAATACCGCCGTCATGTTGTTCGATAAGGACCTCTATCTCAAGTACATCAATCCAGCGGTCGAGGTCTTGTTCGAGGTCAGCTCGCGACACCTCGTCGGTCAGCACGTCTCCGCTGTGCTTCCCTGTCCGGACTACCACGCCGAAGAGCGTCTTACAGAAGCCATGAGGACGCGCCACCCCTTCACCGAGCGCGAAATCAATGTCCGGCTCCCGGACGCCCGCACCAAAACAGTGAACTGCACCGTGCTGCCCTTGCACCATTTCGAGGCAGAGCCGGAGATCCTCGTCGAACTCTACCAGGTCGATCGCCAGCTACGTATTACGCGCGAAGAGCAGCTTCTCTCTCAGCACCAGGCGACTCAGGCACTCATTCGCGGCTTGGCGCACGAGATCAAGAACCCGCTCGGCGGCTTGCGCGGTGCGGCGCAGCTGCTCGAACAGGAACTGCCCGACCCCGCCTTGCGCGAGTACACCCGCATCATCATTGGTGAGGCGGATCGTCTGCAGTCCTTGATGAATCGCATGATCGGGCCGAACCTCATGCCTCGCCGTGGACGCGTCAATATCCACGACGTCCTCGAGTATGTCGGTGGCCTGATCCTGGCCGAATCGCCGCGCGGTCCGGCGGTCATCCGCGACTACGACCCCAGTATCCCGGACTTTATCGCGGATCAGGAGCGGCTCATCCAGGCCTTTCTCAACATTGCTCGCAACGCGGCCGCCGCTGCAGGTGTCCAGGGGCACGTCGAGCTGCGCACGCGCGTCTTGCGCCAATTCACCATCGGCAATCGCCGTCATCGCCTGGTGCTTCTGGCCCAGATCCGTGACGACGGACCTGGTATTCCAGACGAGCTTCGCCATCAGATCTTCTTCCCCATGGTGTCGGGACACCAAGGCGGCACGGGACTCGGCCTGCCAATCGCTCAAGAGCTGATCAATCAGCACGCCGGTTTGATTGAATGCGAGAGTCGCCCAGGCGAAACGACCTTCTTTGTCTACCTGCCGTTGGAGCGAGAAGATGCATAGGGAGCCCAATATCTGGGTCATCGACGATGACCGCTCGATCCGCTGGGTGCTTGATCGTGCCTTGCGCAAGGCCGAGATGAACGTCACCTGCTTTTCGAACGGTGTCGGTGTGATGGAGGCGCTCCAGCGCGAACAGCCAGACGTCATCCTTACTGATGTGCGCATGCCGGGTATTGATGGACTCGAGCTGCTGCGTCAGGTCTCGGATCGCTATCCCGGATTGCCGGTCATCATCATGACCGCGCACTCGGATCTCGACAGCGCCGTCTCGGCCTTCCACGGCGGTGCCTTTGAGTATCTGCCGAAACCCTTCGATCTCGACGAGGCCGTCTCTCAGGTGACGCGGGCCTGTCGTCGCGGCCGGGACGAGCGTGCGGAGGACATCACCGTTGCCCAGGGCACGGACATCATCGGCGAAGCGCCCGCGATGCAGGACGTCTTCCGTGCCATTGGTCGCCTCGCCCGGTCCAACATCACGGTGTTGATCAATGGCGAGTCGGGCACCGGCAAAGAGCTGGTAGCCCACGCCTTGCACCGCCATAGCCCGAGGAGCAACGGGCCCTTCATCGCGCTCAACATGGCGGCCATCCCGAGGGATCTCTTGGAGTCGGAGCTGTTCGGCCACGAGCGCGGCTCTTTCACGGGTGCCCAGACACGTCGCGAGGGCCGCTTCGAGCAAGCCAATGGCGGAACGCTCTTCCTGGACGAGATCGGCGACATGCCGGCCGAACTGCAAACGCGCCTCCTGCGCGTGCTCGCGGACGGAGAGTTCTATCGTGTCGGTGGCCTAGCACCCATCAAGGTCGACGTGCGCATCATCGCAGCAACCCATCAGAAGCTCGATGAGCTTGTCCGCCAAGGGCGGTTCCGTGAAGACCTCTTCCATCGCCTCAATGTCATTCGCATCCAGCTACCGGCCTTGCGTGACCGGCGCGAGGACATCCCTGCGCTCATGCGCCACTTTCTCGCCCAGGCCGCCCAAGAGCTGAGCTGCGAACCCAAGGTGCTCCTTCAGGATGCGATCGATCAGCTCCAGCGCTTGGATTGGCCCGGCAACGTGCGCCAGTTGGAGAATACGGCGCGCTGGGTCACGGTCATGGCCTCCACGAAACAGATTCATGCCGAGGACCTGCCGCCTGAGCTGAGCGCGCCGGCCGCGGAGCAAACCCGCGATGAGCCCTGGGAGAGCGTGCTGCGGCGCTGGGCCAGGAACGCCCTCAAGCAGGGAAACCAGGCGCTCCTCGACACAGCCCTTCCCGCGTTCGAGCAAATCCTCATTCAGACGGCCCTCGAGCACACCGGAGGGCGACGCCAAGAGGCTGCGCGCCTCCTGGGCTGGGGACGCAACACCCTGACGCGTAAAATAAAGGAGCTGCGTCTGGACTCGGATGGCGAGCCGGAAGACCGGTCGGCGTCATAGGGCAAATGAGGGTTGCAGGCGTCTCCCAGTCTCACTGGATTTACCTTAGACTCTCAGACCCTAAGCGGCCGTCACAGAGGAGATTTAGGTGGACCATATCAGCGTTGACCTTAGAGGTTCCGAAATCTCGGACATCAAGCTTGAGCAGGGGCGCTTCGAGCTGACCTTCTCGCGCGCCTATCTGATCAAGACAATGACCGGCTCGCTCGAGAAAACGCGTTGGTGGCAGGCTGGAGCCTTGGTGATCGAAGAGGCCGAACTCGAGGGCGTAGCCCCGGGTGGTCCGCAGCGCTGTGCTGGCGGTGATATCGAGGACAATATCTACACCTACCGCGATATGGTCCCGGTGCCTCTGGAAAGTCGTGGACGGGTTGGCTGCCGTTTACAGCTGCAGGGAGTTGCCGAGCCGCTGATCGTCAGTGGCACAGCGATCCGGCTAGAGATGCAGGACGTCCCCAAGTACATTGAGCACATCCGCCCCGATGCATAGGCGAGCGCGACCGAGGTGCCCGGCCCAGAGACGACAAAGCCCGCGCCGAGGCGCGGGCTCATCACTCAATCCGCGGCGCTCTTGCCGAGGCCGCGTGGTCAGCCCTCAGAGACGGGAGGATCCGACGATCTCATGGGCGATGTCGACGACGCGATTCGCCATGTCCATATAATCCTGCCGATAATTCGCGAGCATCCCTTCGGACGATGCCCAATAATCCTTGCCTGAAATGCCATTCTGATGCTCGTAGTCGATGAACTCTTTCTGCATCTCGAGCATTTTGTCGATCAGTTCCTGCTTTTCTTTTTTCAGCGCGGCGATATCGCTCATGAAGGTGTCCCCCATCATAAAGTGGGCTGATGATGCAATAGGTTTTCAGTAGATACTGATCTCTTAATATAGCATGCGACTGGGAAAAGCGGTCAACAGATCTGTCCAGGAGCGTCAAGCCAAAGATCACTAGAATGTTCGAGCTGATTCTCTACGAGCCCGAGATCCCGCCCAACACAGGCAACGTGATGCGGCTTGCCGCCAACAGCGGCGCTCGACTGCACTTGATCGAGCCGCTCGGGTTTTCGCTCGATGACCGCCTGCTGCGCCGTGCCGGTCTCGACTACCGCGAGTGGGCGGACGTTCAGGTGCATGCATCGCTCGCCGCTTGCTTGGATGGCTTGGGTCAGCGACGCGTCTTCGCCGTCAGCACCCGAGGTGCGCGTTGCTACACCGACCTGAGCTACCAATCTGGAGACGCCTTCCTGTTCGGTCCAGAGACCCGGGGCCTGCCGGACGCCGTGCTTCAGTCGTTGCCAGCAGGGCAACGCCTCTTCCTGCCCATGCGCCCGGGGAATCGGAGTCTCAACCTGTCCAACTCGGTCGCCATCCTGATCTATGAGGCCTGGCGACAACAGGCCTTCGCGGGTGCTCAGCGGAGCTGAGCCAAGCGACGAATCACCCGAACTCGGGTTTGGGCTCCCGCTCCAAGAGGGCGCGGGTGGCCTCTTGGGGTGACACCTGCTCGTAGAGAACCCGATAGACCTGGCTGGCAATGGGCATCTCGATGCCAAGCCGCTCCGAAAGCCGGTGAATGGCCATGGCCGTGATAACCCCCTCGACCTCCTGTCCGATGACCGCCCTAGCCTCATCGACGGATTGGCCGCCCGCCAGGGCAAGGCCCATGCGTCGATTGCGGGATTGGTCGTCTGTGCAGGTCAGCACCAGATCACCCATACCAGCCAGACCGGTGAAGGTCTCCGGCCGGCCTCCCAGGGCGGTGCCGATGCGAATCAGCTCCGCGAGGCCGCGCGTAATGAGCGCGGCCCGGGTATTGGCGCCGAAGCCAAGACCATCGGCGATGCCCGTGGCGATCGCCAACACATTCTTGGCAGCACCACAGATCTCGACTCCGACCATATCCTCGCTCGTGTAGGCGCGGAAGCGCCCACCATGCAGCAATTGCGCGGTCCGCTTGGCGAAGCCGTCATCGTTGGCGGCAACGGAGACGGCCGTCGGCAATCCCCTTGCGACCTCGCCGGCGAAGCTCGGCCCGGAGACCACGGCCAGGGGCCGAGCGTCGAGCACCTCTTGCGCGACCGTGTGAAGCAGTTGCCCCGTGTCCGATTCCAGCCCCTTGGTCGCCCAGGCGACGCCAAGCCCGGGCGGAAGCCGAGATGCGAGCTGAGAGCACACTTGTCTGAAGGCGTGACTGGGCACAACGACCAGACAATCGGTTGCGTCAGCCAGGGCCTCATCGAGCGAAGCCGTGGCCGTCATGGTGGCCGGAAATGGGAATCCGGGCAGGAACTGCGTGTTCTGCCGCTCCTGCGTAATGGCCTCGATCTGCGCGGCCTCGTGTCCCCAGAGCCGCACGCTATGCCCGTTGCGGCACAGCTGGAGGCCGAGCGCGGTCCCCCAGGAGCCGGGTCCGAGCAGTGCGACTCTGGCTGAGGCCTCGGTACTCAATGTTGACTCGGCTTGTCAACGCCGGCTTGGCCCTGAGCGGCGGCCTGTTGATGCTGAGCGAAGAGCGCGTCGAAGTTCACGTGCTGCAACACCAGCTGCGGGAAGCTTCCCTTGATCACCAGGTCGGAAACGACCTCCCGAGCGTAGGGAAAGAGTAGATTCGGGCAGTAGGCACCGAGAAGCGGGCCGAGCTCCTGCTCGGAGAAACCGGCCGTCGTGAAGATCCCAGCCTGTTGGACCTCAACGATGAAAGCGGTCTTGTCCTCGATCTTCGCGGAGACCGTGACATTGAGCACAACCTCGTAGACGTTGTCGTCAAGCTTGTTGATCTTGGTGTTGAGGTTCAGCTCATGCGTCGGCTTCCACTCGCCGCGGAAGACGTCGGGCGCGTTGGGTGACTCGAAAGAGACGTCCTTGGTGTAGACCCGTTGTACGGAAAATTGACGTTGGTTACTGTTCTGTTCTTCGGCCATGCCGGCTCCTGAGATGGCTAGAGTGAGTAAGGTGGCTAGAGTGCGAGGGGTCCGGTTGTTCCGGAGATGAGGCGATTTCTGTCACAGCGCATAGCTGCTGACTTGCCTCGATTCGGCACCTTGATTCGGCAATAGGCACTGGTAGCGGATGTTCTGCCAATCGCCTTATCGCTTCTTCCGCGTCAACGGCAGGCTTGCGGCCTCCCAGGCCATGATGCCGCCTTGCAGGTTGAAGACTTCTTCGAACCCGGCCTTGCGCAGTTGGCCGCAGGCCATCGAAGACTGTGATCCCGAACGGCAGTTGACGATAATCGGCCGATCCTTGTACTTGCTCAAGGTTGCCATCTGGTTCTTGAAGCCGTTCATCGGGATGTTAAGGGCGTTGATGATGTGCCCTTTCGCGAAATCTGCGGCCGGACGAACGTCGATGACGACGGCGTCGCGGTGATTGACCAGCTCGGTTGCCTGCAGCGGGCCGACGCTTCCCTTGCTACCGACGATGAGGTTATACGTCAGCAGCCCGAGAATGACGACGAGGGCCAGGAACAAAAGCCAGTGGTTTCCAACGAACTCGACGAGCTGGTCTAAAGGCATCGGTGTGCTGTCTCACTCAGGGTTGTGGCGCCGCGCAGGATTCGGGCAGAGGTGCTGCGGAGGCGGCGCATCGGTGCGGGGATTGCGGGAGCCGATTCTGGCTCTCAGGCGATCCGAGGTTCTCAAAGGCGGAGAAGTATAAGGATCAAGGGCTTCGGCGTCACCCTGATGAGGAGGTGAATCGCGGGACGTTCAGCGACTCTGATGGCAGAAGACCTCTCGCATCATGCCGATCAACTGCAGGGTTCTTCCATCGCTAACGCGGTAATAGACTCGATTTGCGTCCTTGCGCGAGGCGAGGATCCCCTTGTCGCGCAGGATGGCAAGGTGCTGAGAGATGTTGCTCTGCGACGTCCCCACGTGGTCCACGATTTCTTGTACGCTGATCTCCTGATCCCCAAGCGTACAGAGGATCTTCAAGCGCAGCGGATGCGACATGGCCTTCAGAGACCGCGACGCTCGCTCGATGTCAGCGTCATCCGCAAAGAGATCCACCTCTCCCCCGTCTTTCTCGGGTAGATTCAAAACCGGGTGGGAAGGATGCCTGAGGTCGCTTACCATTGAGAACCGCATCTAATCAATTTATCACCATACAATAATAAACTCTTTTCTCGTCGGGTGCGAAGCGCTTGCGTATGCCTAAGTGCCCGAGCGACTAGCGCTGATGCTCACGGCCATGGGGCGTCGCAGGATTTTGGATGGTATCGAGGCTCAGTCTTTCTTCTGCGTTTTTCTCCTGCTCGATCCAGAGCTGGCTCGGGGAGGCCTGTGCGTCCTGCCGCGGCCGGGTGCTGCTGCGGACCTTTGTCCTCGGCGGTCCACTTCTGGCCATCATCCTTGCCCCCAGCCTCGCGATGGCGGAGGGGGACATTGATGCCAAGCTCCAAGAGAGCGAGCAGGATCTCGGCAAGATCGAGCACCGGGTCGACTCACTCACCCGTGAACTCGTTGGTCGTCGAGAGGATCGCAAGGCACTGATCGCCGAACTCGAGGCGCGCGAGCGCAATGTCGCTGAGCTTGCTTTGGCCAACCGCGAACTCGAGCGTTTGGTCGAGGAGCACCAGCGCATTGCCGTGGAGCTGCGCGCACGCCAGGCAGAGGAGCGCCGCGCGCTGGCCGGCGAGGTCGATCAGCTTTCCGATCTGCTTCGTACGGCCTACGTCATGGGCCGTGCTGATCGCCTACGCCTGCTCTTGAATCAAGAAGACCCAACCCAGGCGAGCCGCGTCATGTCTTACTTCGCCTACTTCAACCGCGAGCGTCTTCGGCGCATTCTTGCCGTTCAGCAATCGGCCGAGCGGCTGGACGCCCTGGCACTCGACGCCGAGGCCGAGGCGTCTCGGCTCGCGGAACTCGCCCGCAGCCAGGAAGCAACGCACCGACGCCTCCTCTCTGCCAAGGAGCGCCGGGCTAAGGTCCTACAGCAGCTCGAGGCGAGCATCCAAAGTCGCACCGAGACGCTGGACGTCCTCAATCAGGACGCGGAGTCGCTGAAGCTGCTGGTCAAGCATTTGCGCCAGAAGGCCCAGATCAGCGCCGAGCTGGACATTGATCACGATCCCTTCCCCGTGCGGAAAGGCAGGCTGGCTTGGCCGATTCTCGAGGGTCGAGTCCTGGCCAATTTCGGCACCCGCAAAGAGGATTCGGATCTGGACTGGGACGGGGTCTTGCTCGCCGCCGAGGCGGGCGAGGAGGTCCGGGCCGTGAGCGACGGACGCGTGCTCTACGCAGATTGGCTTCGTGGCTTCGGGCTCCTCTTGGTGCTCGACCACGGTGACGGCTACATGACGCTCTACGGTCATAATGAGGCGCTACTGCGAGAGGTCGGCGAATGGGTTTCGACGGGCGAGCCGATTGCACTCACGGGCAACAGCGGTGGCCGCGCGGATCCGGTCCTCTATTTCGCGATTCGCAAGGACGGCCGCCCGCAAGACCCAGCCAAATGGTGCGCCATGCCAGGCCGTCGGCGCGCGCAGCTGGAACTAGACGGATACAGCCTCTCCCCGAGGACGCTTCGCACGGCGCTGCTGGATAAAGCCTCCGCCAAGCACTCGAAAATACGCAAGATTCCCCTCGCCTTGCGATAATCATTGAATGTCTGTAGGGTAATTTAGTCAGACGTGGCAGGCATCTGTTCCTGCTCACGCCATCGTCTCGATGCCCGCCGGATATTCAGGAGCAACCTGCCGGTCGATCGAGACACGCAGCGTCTCTCGCTGCAAGTCAAGCCGTGATGTCGCAGCGCGCCATCACACGTCAAGTATCCGTGCAGGACACCCGGGGCCATGCCCGCAGAACAATCCGTGAAGATCGCCGTGCGCGGTCTAACCAAGGTCTTCGGCGATTCGTCGGATGAGGCCCTGGCGCTGCTGCGCCAGGGTGCCTCCAAACAGCAGATTCTCGACAAGACCGGTCAGGCTGTCGGTGTGGCTGATGCCAACTTCGATGTCTACGAAGGCGAGATTCTGGTCATCATGGGCCTCTCCGGGAGCGGCAAATCGAGCCTCATCCGCTGCCTCAATCGCCTCAACGAGCCCACCTCAGGCGAGATCCTGATCGACGGCGAAGACATCGTCGGGCTGGGGCACCGGGATCTCCTGCGACTGCGCCGCCAGAAGTTCGGCATGGTCTTCCAGCATTTCGCCCTCTTTCCGCACCGCAGCATCCGCGACAACGTCGAGTACGGGCTCGAGATTCAAGGCATCGCCGCCGAGGAGCGGGCCGAGCGGGCAACAATCGCGCTCAAGCAAGTGGGCTTGGAGGGCTGGGAAGACGCCATGCCCGGCCAGCTCTCTGGCGGCATGCAGCAGCGCGTCGGCCTGGCGCGGGCGCTTGCCGTCGACCCTGACGTCCTCTTGATGGACGAAGCCTTCTCCGCCTTGGATCCACTGATTCGGCGCGACATGCAGCAAGAGCTGGTAGCGCTTCAAAGCCGGATGCGGAAGACCATTGTCTTCATCACCCACGATCTCGACGAAGCGCTCTTCCTGGGAAACCGCATCATCCTGATGAAGGATGCGCGGATCGAGCAAGTCGGCACGGCGGAGGAGATCCTGTCGGCGCCTGCAACCCCCTATGTCGAGCGCTTCGTCGCCGAAGTCGACAAGAGCAAGGTACTGACGGCAAGCTCGGTGATGCGGCGCCCGCGCTCGGTGGCCTTTGTCAGCGATGGACCCCGCACCGTGCTGCGCAAGATGGAAGACGAAGATCTCAACCTCCTCTGCGTGGTCGAGCCCGATTTCAGGCTGCGAGGCGTGATCCGGGATGAGGTCGCCTTGGCGGCGGCGCAGCGCGGCGACAAGTCCATCAAGGACATCATCGAGCCCGGTGTGACGCCGGTTTCGCCGGAGACGCCGGTGCGCGATCTTTTCGCGCCGCTATCGCAGACCAGTCTGCCGGCGCCTGTCGTGGATGCCTCCGGAATCTTGAAGGGCATCGTGATCCGGGCCTCACTCCTGCAGGGCCTCGCGGAGCAGACCATCGTCTCCGACGAGATCCAGGAGGAGGCGGCATGATCGAGATCCCGCCCATCCCCCTCGCGGAATGGATCGACGACGGCCTCGACGTCCTCACCGATCACTTCGCCGACGCAACCAAGGTGGTCTCCGACGTCATGGAGAGCGGCATCGAGGGCACCGTCGACGGCCTCATGTGGCTGCCGCCCTGGGTGACCATCATCGCCCTCGGCCTTCTCGCCTGGCGCTTGGCTGGCGTCCGAACCGCCGTTTTCGCGGTGCTGGGCTTCGCCCTGCTCTGGAACCTGGGGCTCTGGGAGCCGACCCTGCAAACCTTGGTGCTGGTGCTGATGGCGACACTGATCGCCGTGGCGATCGGGACACCCTTGGGGGTGGCGGCTGCGCTCTCATCCACGGCCTACCGTGTGATCTTCCCAGTCCTCGATTTCATGCAGACGATGCCGGCCTTCGTCTATCTCATCCCGGCCATCCCCTTCTTCGGACTGGGTCCCGTGGCGGCGGTCTTCTCGACGGTGATCTTCGCCATGCCGCCAGCGATCCGCCTGACCACGCTGGGCATTCGTCAGGTGCCGGCCGACCTGGTCGAGGCCGCCGACGCCTTCGGCTCCACCAAGTGGCAGAAGTTGACCAAGGTGCAGCTGCCGCTCGCCGTTCCGACCATCATGGCCGGTATCAACCAGACCATCATGCTCGCCCTGTCCATGGTCGTGATTGCGGCGATGATCGGGGCGCAGGGACTCGGCGGCGAGGTCTGGCGAGCCATCCAGCGCAACGAGGCCGGCATGGGATTCGAGGCCGGCATCGCCGTCGTCATCCTGGCCATGGTTCTGGACCGCATCACCCAGGGCGTCACGCGACGCAATCAGCCCGGTTCCACAGCATAAGGCGCGAATCCAAGCGGCTTGGGGCCTAAGACGCGCTCCGACCGCCCAGATCTCCGGTCCGCACGTCAGGGATCGGTTCTCCAAAGAGTGAGGCCCTGTGCCTCGCGACGCTCATCACATCAAGAGGAGTTCATCGTCATGATGCAGAAACTAATGGCTGCAGCCGCCGCAACGGCACTGACAGCCTTGGGTCCCTTGGCGATTGCCGGGGACAAGGGCGAGGTGGAACTCGCCTATGTCGAGTGGTCCAGTGAGGTCGCCAGCACCAACTTGGTGAAGGCTGTCCTCGAGGACATGGGCTACGACGTCAAGATCACCCCGGTCTCCGCAGCCGCCATGTGGCAGGCGGTGGGCACGGGCGACGTCGACGGCATCGTCGCGGCTTGGCTGCCGACCACCCATAAGCACTACCTCGAAAAGGTCGCCGACCGCGTCGACGACCTTGGCCCGAATCTCGACGGCACCCGCATCGGTTTGGTCGTGCCCGCCTACGTCGAGATCGAATCCATCGACGCCTTGAACGCCGCCGCCGACAAGTTCGATGGCAAGATCATCGGCATCGATCCCGGGGCCGGCTTGATGAGCAAGACCGAGCAGGTCATCAAGGACTATGGGCTGACCGACATGGACTTGGTGGAAGGCACCGGCCCGATCATGACGGCCGTGCTTGGCGATGCCATCGAGGACAACGAATGGGTTGTCGTCACGGGCTGGACGCCGCACTGGATGTTCGCCAAATACGACCTCGAATACCTTGACGATCCCAAAGGCATCTACGGCGGCAAAGAGCAGATCCATACCATCGTTCGCAAGGGACTCAAGGACGACATGCCTGAGGTTTACGCCGTCCTCGATAACTTCTCTTGGACGCCGGAGCAGATGGCCGAACTCATGATCTGGAACCAGGAGAAGCGGTCCGATCCCTATGCTAACGCTGAGCGGTGGATCGAGGAGAATGCCGCCCTTGTCGAGTCTTGGAAGCCATGAGCAGTGAGCGGACTGAAGTGACCAAGAGACAGCACCGGAGCGGCCTGGGAGCGAAGCAGCGGATCTTGGCGGCGATGGTGTTCGGCGGACTGGGAACCTTTGCCCCCATGGCTTTCGCGGCCGATACGGACGCCTTGGAGCAGCGGGTTATCGACCTGCGTCGCCAGCTCGCGGCGGCGGAGCAGGCACTCGCGGAGGCGAAGGGCGAGCCGGCGCCGATGGCTGCTCCGGGCGTTGCGCTGGAGGTCGCCGAAACGGCGCTGGAGGAAGATACGACCTTCAAGATCGGTCCGGTCAAGATCGGCGGCGCGATGCGCGTCAACTATGTGCTCGGCAGCTATGAGGGTTATGACGACGGCCCCAATCGCGGCGGCAACGGCGGCAACGTCGAACTCGACACCTTTCGGATCAATCTGGCGCTGGACTACAACAATATCATCGGCGCCCTCGAGTACCGCTGGTATCCGGCTGGAAGCGGCGAAAGCTACAACTTCATGCAGTCGGGGTGGCTCGGCTATCGCTTCGCCGACGCGAGCGAGGTCAAGGTCGGACTGAATCGGGTGCCTTTCGGGCCCGGCCCCTATGGCGTCTCGCAGAGCTGGTTCTTCGATCAGCACTACTACGTCGGCCTGTCGGACGATCTGGATGTCGGTGTGAAATACACCACCTCTATCGACGACTGGACCTTGGACGTTGCCTACTATGTCGCGAGCGAGCCGGGATTCTTTGGACGTAGCCTCGAAAGCGCCCGCTACAGCTATGATGCGGTGCGCTGGACCAAGTCCGCAGATGCGCAAGGCAATGTGTCCTACGGCGGCGCGCACAATGGCTTCGATGAGCGCAATCAGCTAAACCTGCGCGCCATCTATGGCCTGACCGATGCGCAAGTCCCGACCGACATCGGCTTCTCGCTGCAATACGGCCAGCTGAAGGGGCAGCGCACCGACGACGGCAGTCATTGGGCCGCCTCTGCGCACATGGTCAATCATTTCGACAATTGGACTCTAGCCACGCAGTTGACCCGCTACGAGTACGATATCGACGCCGAAAACCCCTGGGGCACGGATACCTTGGTACCCATGGGTGCCTACGATTTCTCCTGGCCCGCTGCGGCCAAGGCGTGGATCCCGGCGGCATCACTGAGCTACAAGCGTGAGACGCCGCAGATCCCCTGGCTCGATTATGTCCTGCCCTACGTGGAGTACAGCAGCATCGTCAAGGACGAGAGCGACTTCAACAACAGCGACATGTTTGTCGTCGGTGCAGCCTGGGCAAGCGGCGGCTGGTACATCTACAGTGATCTGGCGTATTCCAACGGTAACTACTTCGTTGGCAACGAAGCGGCCGACGGTGGATCCGACGACTACGGCAGCCTTTATGGCGTCGGAGACTTCGGCGCCAATGGGAACGACGATTGGAACTACAGGTTCAACTTGAACCTGGGCTACTACTTCTAGCCAGCCTCCTTCCAAGAAACCTCAGTCTCGGAGTCGCTCCATGCCCACGCGGCAACACAACCGCCGGTGGAGCGACTCGTCGATTCGCAGGCCGATCGCGGGATGCCGCAGGCCCAGGTATCCCGCGATCGGAACTTCGGCCGGCCATCGGAGTCCACTCAGGTCGCGGGCATCGAATTTCAGCTACGTCGAACTTCAGATAATTCGCGCAACAATTCAGTCATTCTTGGATCGCGCCTCGTTGAAGGCTGTCGACAAGGGCTGAAACATGCGATCCTTTCCAGCCATCTCGGGTGCCGCGCCACATCCAAATCCCTCTGGTGCGCTCGGGGCCTCACTCGGACGCTAGGTTAGACCAGAATCATTTAGACGAGAATCATTTAGACGAGAATCATATTGATGCGCTTGCAACCTGCTTTGCTGCTTGGTGCTGGATTAGTCCTTGGTTTTTCGGTCGGGGCCTTGGGTCTCGCGACTGCGGAAGACACCGCGAAGGCGTCGGAACCAGCTGCGGTCCAGCCTAACGAAGAGCTGCCGCTCGATGATCTGCGTACCTTCGCGGATGTCTTTGGGCGTATCAAGGATGACTACGTCGAGCAGGTCGATGACAAGGCGCTTATCGAGAGCGCCATCCGCGGCATGCTAGCGGGGCTGGACCCGCACTCCTCATACTTGAATGGCGAGGAGTATCGCGACCTTCAGGTTGGTACCAGCGGGGAGTTCGGCGGTCTCGGTATCGAGGTCGGCATGGAAGACGGATTCGTGAAGGTCATCGCGCCCATCGACGATACGCCCGCCCAGCGTGCCGGGCTCAAGGCCGGCGATATGATCGTTCGCATCGACGAGAAACCAGTCAAGGGCTTGGGCCTGAGCGACGCGGTCAAGCTGATGCGCGGCAAGCCAGGGACGGAGATCAAGCTCACCATCATGCGCAGCACGGACGAGAAACCCTTCGAGGTCACGATCGAGCGCGCAATCATTCAGGTTGCGAGCGTCAAGAGCCGCATTCTCGAGCCAGGCTATGGCTATCTGCGCTTGACGCATTTCCAGGCTCACACCACCGAGGACATGCTCAAGGCCATTGATGAGCTGAAGACGCAGGCCGAAGACGGTCTCAAGGGTCTGGTCCTCGACCTTCGCAATAACCCAGGCGGCGTTCTGAACGGCGCAGTTGGCGTCAGTGATGCGTTCCTTACTGAAGGTAAGATCGTCTACACGGAAGGCCGCGTGAAGAACAGCGAGATGGAGTTCAAGGCAGGCCCGGATGATGTCCTCAATGGCGCACCCATCGTCGTCTTGGTGAACGGCGGCAGTGCCTCCGCATCCGAGATCGTCGCGGGCGCCCTTCAAGACCATAGGCGTGCCATCGTGATGGGGACCCAGACCTTCGGTAAGGGCTCGGTTCAGACCATCGTGCCCATTGATGATACCAGGGCGCTCAAGCTGACGACGGCGCGCTACTACACGCCTTCAGGCCGCTCCATCCAGGCGCAAGGCATCACGCCGGACATCAAGCTGGAGCATGGCGAGTTCAAGCCAGTGACGGATCAGAATCTCGCCGCTTTGAAGGAGGCGGATCTGGTGCGTCACCTCGAGGAGAGCGGAGAGCCGAAGCGCGAGACATCAGATACCGACGTCGATAAGCCTCTGGCCGAGGAGGATTTTCAACTCTCCGAAGCGCTCAACGTGCTCAAGGGCCTGACGATACTGGGTGGCGCGGATCGAGATTAGCTTGAGGTTCGGCGCTTGGACGGCAATTTTCGCCGCCGCGCGCCGCCTTTGCTGCCGGACGTCTGGGCACCTTGCGCATCGCAGGTGCTCAAACGAGACTAGATGAGGAGACAGATCTGATGACTCGCGTTCTCGTTCCATTGGCCCAAGGCTGCGAGGAGCTCGAGGCCGTCACCATCATCGATCTGCTGCGGAGGGCGGAGATTGAGGTCGTCACCGCCGGACTCACCGAGGGTCCTGTCAAGGCAAGCCGGGGCACCGTCTTGGTTCCCGATACCACACTTGATGCCGTCAAGGACGAGGACTTTGCGATGGTCGTGCTACCGGGAGGGTTGCCCGGTGCGCGCTATCTGGAAGAGGACGGGCGCATTCGGGCGATCCTCGAGCGGCATCAGCGCCAAGGCAGCTATACGGCCGCCATCTGTGCGGCGCCGAAGGTACTGGCCAGCGCCGGTCTGCTGGACGGACGCAGGGCGACAAGCTACCCGGGCGCACTGCTGGCGGCGGATTTCCCCAAGGTCGAGCTGGTCGATGCGCCTGTCATCGTCGATGGCAGCGTGGTGACCAGCCAAGGCCCTGGAACGGCGATGGACTTCACCCTTCAGTTGATCGAACTCTTGGCCGGCCGCGAGCGTCGCGACCAGGTTGAGCGGGCGCTCGTGCGCCCGGCGTGAAGGCGCCATCGCCACAGCGCACCGCCCTTCTCGTCTGGCTCGACTCCAGCAAGCAGCGATGAACCTAGACCTTGTGCCCCTCTTGCTTTCCCCACTCCTCGCGCTCGTGCTGAGTTTGGCCGCCACGCCTTGGCTGGCGGCCCACCCCGGCTCGGTGCTTGGACGCCTCGATCACCCCAACGCGCGCTCGCTGCACAAGCGCCCCGTCCCAAGGACCGGCGGTCTAGGGGTCTTGTTGGGCCTGCTGGCGGCTTGGCTCCTGATCGGACTTACGGGCCTAGCGCCGCCGCAGCTTGGATGGATGATCGCGGCCGTCGCCTTGGTTGCCGCAGTGGCCTTCGTCGATGACCTGGGTCACCTGCCGCCCTGGACTCGACTCTTGGCCCATTTCGGTGCGTCGGCTGTCCTGATCGCCGGCGGCATGCGTCTCGAGACGCTGGAGCTGCCCGGCATCACGCTCGGCCTCCCTGGCGTCTTTGGCATCAGTCTGACGCTGCTATTCAGTGTCTGGATGACGAACCTCTATAACTTCATGGACGGGATGGACGGCTTCGCTGGCGGGATGACAGCATTCGGATTCGGGGCACTAGCGGTTCTTGGATGGCTTGGCGGTGATCTCGCCTATGCGATGGCGGCGCTTTGTGTCGCAACGGCGGCCGCTGGTTTTCTGAGGGTCAATTTCCCGCCAGCACGGATCTTTCTCGGCGACATCGGCTCCTCGACCTTGGGTCTCCTGGCGGCGGGCTTTACCCTGTGGGGCGCCGATCTCGGACTCTTCCCGCCTTGGGCGGCGGTGCTGGCCTTTTCGCCCTTCATCGTTGATGCAACCTGGACCTTGCTCGCCAGACTCCTTCGTGGTGAGCGCATTTGGGAGGCACATCGCTCGCATCATTACCAACGGCTGGTGCTTGCGGGATGGGGCCATCGTAAGACGCTCCTGCGCGGCTACCTGGTCATGGCGGGCGCCGCAGGCTGCGCCCTGGCAGCCCCCGGGCTGCCGCCCAATGAGCAATGGATGCTGCTTGGCGCCTGGGCCGTCATCTACGCGGTGATCCACTATCGGGTGCGACTCGTCGAGCGGCTCGCGCGCTCAGGTCCGACATGCATCCAGTAATCGACCGGCTGCGCTCGCGCACGGCCGCCTTCGCCCACGATCTTCTCACCATTCCAGTCGCCTGGTTCCTCGCCTATTGGCTACGCTTCAATCTCGATCGGATCCCGCCCGAGTTCGTCGCCAGCTGGCTGGAGTCACTGCCTTGGGTCATCGTGGTCCAGGGCGCCGTCTATTGGCTGTTCGGGCTCTACCGCGGCGTTTGGCGATTCGCCTCGTTGCCGGACTTGGTGCGGATCACCAAGGCCGTCATGGCCGGGACCGTCCTGGTCGTGGTGACCCTCTTCATCGTCAATCGCTCCGAGCTACTGCCGCGCTCCGTGCCCGTGCTCTATGGCGGATTGCAGCTCCTGATGCTAGCAGCACCGCGCATGCTCTATCGCTGGCTGAAGGACCATCGACTGGATCTCTCTTCCGGTCAGCGGGTGTTGATCGTTGGGGCTGGAAGGGCCGGTGACCTGCTCGCTCGGGATATGCTGCGCGGCTCTCAGCGTGTCTATTTCCCAGTCGGCTTCGTGGACGACAAGCTGCGCCGCCAGGGCAGCGAGGTGCAGGGCTTGCCGGTGTTCGGCTCGACCAAGGAGATCCCGGAACTCGTCGTGGCCAAGGAGGTCGATCTTTTGATGCTCGCGGTGCCGGGCGCCACCGCCCGGGAGGTGCGTCGGCTCGTGGAGGTCTGCGAGCAGACAGGTCTGCCTTTTCGGATACTGCCGGAGCTGCGCAGCCTCATGGACGGCCAGGTCAGCATCAATCAGCTGCGTCCGGTCTCGATCGAAGACTTGCTCGGGCGCGAGCCGATTCAGTTGGATTGGGAGGAGATCCACGCCGGATTGGCCGGGCGCGACATCCTGGTGACAGGCGCGGGAGGCTCGATCGGCTCCGAGTTGGTGAGGCAGATCGCCGGTGCGAAGCCGGCGCGGCTGATTCTGGTCGACAATTGCGAACTCAATCTCTATCGCATCGAAATGGAGATGATCGAGTGTTATCCGGGCGTGAGCTTTACGAGACATTTGCTGGACGTCTCCGATGCTGCGGCCGTCGAAGCGCTGTTCAGGACGAGGCGCCCACCCATCGTCTTCCATGCAGCGGCCTACAAGCACGTCCCCTTGCTGCAGGATCAAGTAAGGGCCGCAGTCAAGAATAATGTACTGGGCACGCGCCTGGTGGCCGAGGCAGCGGCTGCCTATGGCTGTGAGCGCTTCCTGCTCATCTCGACCGACAAAGCGGTCAATCCAACCAACGTCATGGGGGCGACCAAACGGGTCGCCGAGACCATCTGCCAAACACTGAATGGCAGCTCGCAATGCCGCTTCATTACGGTAAGATTCGGCAACGTGCTCGGGTCCGCCGGGAGTGTCGTGCCACTGTTCAAACGCCAGATCGAGCAGGGCGGCCCGGTCACGGTGACGCACGCGGAGATCGAGCGCTTCTTCATGACCATTCCCGAGGCCTGTCAGCTCATCATGCAGGCCGCTGTGATCGGCGACGGGGGCGAGATCTTCGTCCTGGACATGGGTGAGCCTATCAAGATCCGTTATCTTGCCGAACAGATGATTCGTCTCTCGGGCCAAGAGCCTGGAGACGATGTCCCTATCGAGTACATCGGTTTGCGTCCAGGCGAGAAGCTCTACGAGGAACTCTTCTATGCCGCGGAGGAGCTGGCTCCGACTCGGCATCCCAAGATACGCGTCGCCAGGCAAATGCCTGGCCTATCGGCGGAAGCCTTCGCCCGACACTTGGATTGCTTGCGAGACAGCGCGGATCGTCTCGACGAAACGCAAATGCTGACGACCCTGCGGACCTTGCTGCCGAGCTGGCAAGCGGTCCCTGCCGCCGAGCTGGCTGAGCAACCGCCGGCCGAAATCGCTCTAAACGCTTGACCTAGATACCGCGAAAGGATCTGCTCAATGCAAGACGAAGCCCTGTTAGAGGAGGCCCCAAGGATCCGCGCCCTGCGCGACGATGGCGACGAGGTGCTATCGCCGGAACGCGATGACACAGCCGAGTCCAAGGAGACTCCGCCGGCATCCGAAGCCTCCGCCTTCCGGGATCAACCGCGCTCCGATGAGCTGAAGGTGGTGTCCCATTTACAGCACCTGGGCAAGCTATCAGCCGCGGATCTGGGGCGCGCCAAGCATCTTGCACAGGATGCCGGTGACTTCCTGCTGCCCATGCTGGTGCGGCTGGGCCTGGTGTCTGAGCGCGACATGGCGGACGCCATGGCCGAGGTCCTTCAGCTGCCCCTCGTGATCGCGGCGGCCTTCCCGGAGGAGCCGGTTCGCGAAGACCTCTTCACGCTCAGGTTCTTGAAGGATGCCCGGGTGCTCCCGATCGCTGATCAAGAGGCCGAGATCGAGGTCGCCTTTGCCAATCCGATCGATGATTTCGTGCTCACTGCGGTGGCGATGGCCGCGGACAAACCGGTCAAGGCCGCTGTTGCGCTGCCGACGGAGATCGAGTCCGCCATCGAACGGCTTTACGAGAAGGTCGAGGAAGCACCGGAAGAGGCGGAGGCGGATTTCGGCGACTTCGACGAAGAGGACATCGAGCACCTCAAAGACCTGGCAAGCGAGGCGCCGGTCATTCGCATGGTCAATCAGCTGATCCAGCGTGCGGTCGAATCACGGGCGTCCGATATCCACATCGAGCCTTTCGCCGACGAGCTGACGGTGCGGTATCGGGTCGATGGCATCCTGAAGGAGGTCGATGCGCCGCCGGTGCGCTCCACCGCAGCCGTGATCTCGCGTGTCAAAATCATGGCCAAGCTCAATATTGCCGAGCGTCGCCTACCCCAGGATGGCCGCATCCCCATCCGCATCCAAGGCAAGGAACTCGACCTGCGTGTGTCCACGGTGCCGACCATGTTCGGCGAGAGCGTGGTCATGCGTTTGTTGGACAAGGAGAGCGTGCGCTTCGACCTCGATGCCCTCGGCTTCGACGGCACGCCCCGCAAGCGACTGCAAGGCATTCTGGAGCAGCCTTACGGCATCCTGCTCGTAACGGGTCCGACCGGCTCGGGTAAGAGCACGACCCTCTACACGGCACTCAGCCGGTTGAACACCGAGTCGCGCAAGATCATTACCGTCGAGGATCCGGTCGAGTATCAGCTTCCAGGGATCAATCAGATCCAGGTCAAGTCCGCCATCGGGATGACCTTCGCGGGTGCCTTGCGGGCCATCGTGCGTCAGGACCCGGACATCATCATGGTTGGTGAGATGCGTGACCTCGAGACCGCTCGGATCGCGGTCCAATCCGCCTTGACCGGCCACGTAGTGCTCTCGACGCTGCACACCAACGATGCCGCGAGCGGCGTGACCCGCCTCTTGGATATGGGCGTGGAGGACTATTTGTTGACCTCGACCATCAACGGCATTCTCGCCCAACGCCTGGTCCGCCGGCTCTGCCCGCACTGTCGCGAGTCCTATCGCGCGGTGCCCGAGCTGGCCGCGCGTTTCGCTCACATCAGCGGTGTCGAAGACAGCGTCGATCTGCACCGAGCGGTTGGCTGCGAGGCCTGTAACGGGACCGGCTACCGTGGCCGCCTCGTCATTACCGAGGTGTTGCTGATGTCCGAGACCATCCGCAGGGCCGTGCTAGCCCATGCGACGGCGACCGACATCCGCACCATCGCGGTCGAGGAAGGGATGGAGACCATGTATCAGGATGGCCTGCGCAAAGCGCTGGACGGCCGGACCACGATCGAAGACGTCTTGCGCGTGGCGGAGGTGGATTGATGCATCGGCGCGCACGCCCGATCCTGAGCCAGCCGATGACCACCGCACCGCGATCCGCGGGGCTTCCGTCGTGACCAGGTTCTTCTACAAAGCCGTCCGACCGGATGGCGAACTCGTGGAAGGCGACCTCGAGGCCAGCGATGAGGCTGCCGTTGTCCGCCAGCTGCAGGCTGAAGGGCTGATTCCAATCGAGACCCGAACCACCAAGAGCTTGATGAGCAAGCTCGGCGGCGTCCGCAAGCGTCGCCTCACGCATAAGGAGATCGGGATCCTAACCCGCGAGCTCGCAACGCTCCTGGAAGCGGGCATGACGCTCGATCGGTCATTGCAGATTCTCATCGATCTGACCGAGGCTGAGCACTTGCTTCGGGTCCTCTCCGATCTGCAAAATCGCGTGCGTGGCGGCGGGACTTTTTCCAGTGCGCTGGATGCTCAGGACGGGCAGTTTCCCCGTCTCTACGTCAACATGGTTCGGGCTGGCGAGGCGAGTGGAGCCCTCGATCAGGTCTTGGATCGGCTCGCGGATTACCTCGAGCGGGTCGCCGAGTTGCGCCAGACGGTGACCTCGGCCTTGGTCTATCCATCCATCCTGCTCTTCGTCGCAGGCCTGTCCGTCATTCTGTTGCTGGTCTTCGTGGTCCCGCAGTTCACCGTGCTCTTCGATGACATGGGTGCGGCCTTGCCGCTGCCGACCCAAATCGTCGTGGCCACCGGGGACCTGTTCCGCAACTATTGGTGGGCGATGCTCTGCGTCATCGCCTTGATCGCGGTCGTCGTCGAGCGCCAGCTCCAGAAGTCGGAGGTTCGTGCCCGTGTCGACGATCGGCTGCTGACCCTCCCCTTGTTCGGCGATCTGATTTGGAAAATGGAGACGGCCCGGCTTTGCCATACGCTGTCGACCTTGCTGAAGAATGGTCTGCCGCTGATGAGCGCACTCACGCTGGCCAAAGAAGTCGTGGGAAATCAGCGGTTGCTTCGTCGCATCACCGAGGCCGGCGAGGAACTCAAGCACGGGCGAGGCCTTGCAGGTCCCCTGGCACGGCTCGAGGCGCTGCCCGATCTAGCGCTGCAGATGATCCGAGTCGGCGAAGAATCCGGGAGCCTCGACGCCATGCTCGCGAAGGTTGCCAGCATCTATGACCGCGAAACCCGCACCAGTGTTCAGCGCATGCTGACCCTGCTCGAGCCTGCCCTCATCATTGGGCTCGGTGTCACTGTGGCCGGGATCATCATGTCCATTCTGATGGCTATCCTGGGTGCCAACGATCTGGTTTTCTAAGCGGCGACACGCCTAGTTTTGTTGGAAATCCGCTGCGCGCCTACAATGCGCGCGCAACTACAGAGGAACTGAGGTATTCAAATGCGCTCAATGTCAGTGAAGGCTCACCAGCGCGGATTTACGCTTGTCGAGCTTCTGGTTGTTCTCGCGATTCTCGGGCTGCTGGCGGGACTCGTCGGTCCTCAGGTCATGAAGTTTCTCGGTAGCTCGAAGAGCAAGACCGCCAAGCTTCAGATCGATGACTTGTCATCCACGCTCGACCTCTATCGTCTCGAGTTGGGCCGTTATCCCAATGACGGCGAGGGCCTATCCGCGCTCGTCCAAGATCCTGGCAACCTGACCGGCTGGAACGGCCCCTACTTGAAGAAGGGACAGGTGCCCAAGGATCCCTGGGGAAACGACTACCAATATCGCTTCCCGGGTGAGCACGGCAGCTTCGATATCTGGTCGCTTGGGGCCGACAACCGCGAAGGGGGCGATGGCGAGAACGCCGACATCCGCAGTTGGGAGTGAAGTGCGCCTGCGCCTTGAGTCTGCGCTGCTTCGATGATTAAGGTGCGCAAGCGTCTTAGGGGCCGCGGCTTTACCCTGGTCGAGCTGTTGGTCGTGATGGCGGTCGCGGCGCTCATGATGACGGCCGTTCCGACACTCTTTTCGGCGGCTTTTCCGGGACTCGAGACGAAGTCGATCGCGCGACGCACCGCCGCGACCCTCAGGCTTGCCCGAGAATCAGCGATCCGCCAGGGAGAAGACAAGGTGGTCATCTTGGATCTGGAGGCTCACCGGCTGGAGCTCGAGGGCTATCGCAGTCTCAGCCTACCGACGCGCTTATCGGTCGACTTCGAGGGTGCGACCCAGGAGATGCTCGACGACCAGCATGGCGCCGTGCGCTTCTTTCCCGACGGCAGCTCGACGGGAGGGCGCATCGTCCTGTCCCACAAAGGCCATGGCTATCAAGTGGGTGTGACCTGGCTCACGGGACGGATCGAGCTGGCTACTTGGAGTGCGGAATGAGCGCCGGCGCCCGCCATCAAGCAGGGTTCTCGCTGCTTGAGGTCCTCGTGGCCTTCGCGATACTGGCCTTGTCGCTCGGGGTTATGATGGAGATCTTTTCTCGCGCCAGCATCGTCACCATCGCGTCCGCTCAATATTCTCAAGCGGCCACGCTGGCTGAGTCCGTGCTAGGCGAAGTTGGGGCAGACATTCCGCTCGAAGAGGGTGTCGTGTCGGGCGCGACGGATAGCGGCTTTGAATGGGAACTCAGCATCCAGGCCGTCGATGTGTCTGATCAGTATTTCACCGAGCCCCCGGCGACCCCCTATCGCATCGATGCGACGGTGCTCTGGAAGGATGCCGGCCGAGCGCGCAGGGTGTCGCTGACGACGCTGCGCTTGGGCGAGCGCCTTTGATGGGCCGCGCCCGTGACCAATAGACGCTCCGGCGGCCGCCACGGGCGCGGTGGTTTTACCCTCATCGAACTGGTCATTGCGCTTGCGATCATCGGGCTGATCTCGCTGCTTCTCTTCTCGGGCCTGCGACTCGGCTCGCGCTCTTGGGAGGTCGTCGAGCGGGTTTCTGGTCAGATCTCGGACCTCAGACTGGTCGACGGCTTCTTAAAGCAGACACTGTCTCAGGCAAGGCCGGCAACAGCGACCTACGAGGGAACTCCCAGATTGGTCTTTGGTGGCGACGCCGAGCGGTTGGAGCTGGTCGCACCCCTATCGGCACATGTGGGGGTCTCCGGTCTCTACATTCTGCGCCTTGAAGTCGAGGAGCGGGCGAAGGGGCGGGCCCTGGTGCTGACCCGCTGGTATCTCCATGACGAGGTTCTGGAAGGCGGCGACGACTATCCCGCTTGGGAGCCATTGGAAGAGGCGGGAATGGGTGATGTCGGGGATTATTCCACTGACATGGACGCGGCCGGCGGCGCCTTTGGACGCACTCTGCTGCTCGATGGGGTGACTGATTTCCGGTTTGCCTACTATGGTCAGATCGAAGGGGATACAGAGCTGGATTGGCACGACGAATGGCTCGATCAGCGACAGATGCCAGTGCTGCTTAGCCTCAGTTTCCGGACGGAGAGCCAGGCATGGCCGGATCTCATCATCGCGCTGCCCAGCCAATGAGCCCTGGAGTGTGCCACGGGAGGCAGCGCGGTATCGCCCTGATGCTCGTGATGTGGGTCCTTACCCTGCTCACGGTCATGGCCGTCAGTCTCACTGCAACGCAGCGTACCGAGACGGCCTTGACGGAGAACCACGTCGCCGCAGCGCGTTTTCGCGCCCTTGCTGACGCCGCCCTTGCCTACACTGCGCTGGATTTCATGATGCAGTCTCCTGGCACTGACGAGGAGACCGAAGCGACCTGGCTGCCTAATGGCCAGGAGCGCAGGTGGCTTTTCAACGGTATCGAGCTAAGCATTGCTGTCTTCAACGAGACATCCCGTATCAATCTCAATCTGGTCCAAGCCGAAACGCTGGCAGATCTTCTGAGCGTCCTCGGAACCCCAGAGGACGAGGCCAATGCGCTGGCCGCGGCAATCGTCGACTGGCGGGACGAGGACGACTTGGCGCTGCTCAACGGAGCCGAGGACGAGGACTACGAGCGCTCCGGAGCTGCGATCGGGGCAAAGGATGCGAACTACACCTCGGTGGAAGAGCTGCGGCAGGTGCTCGGAATGAGCGAAGACATCTATCGGCGACTCGTCCCGGAGGTCACCGTGGATGGGGAGGCAGCGACTCCGGTGGAGCGGTTTGCCTCCCCGGCAGTTCTTGCGGCAACCCGAGGTATCTCCCTTGAGGAAGCGGTCGAAGAAGTTGGCACACGAGACCTGACCACGGTGCCGGAAGCGACGGCCGCCAATGCCCTCGATCGGGGTGGGCCGCTCTATCGCGTCCAGGTCACCGAGCGACGGACCGACAAGACAGGGCGACGTATGGAGGCGCTGATCCAGCTCAACCGCGGCCAGCAACCACCCTATCTGGTGCTCTGGCGGCGCTACGGCCTTTCCCTCAAGGATCCGGTCTATGGCGAGGCCGATATCGGGGAGGGCGGCTGAGTGCTGCGAGCACGCGAGCACTTTCTCGACGCTCGTCCGCGAAGTTGCCATGATTTCTCCCTCTTGCCTGAACGCTGTCGCGGTAAGATGAGATCCTACGAAATCGTCGGGCTCAGCTGTTGGCGAGCCGAGGGATGCATCGGTTAAGCTTAGCCCTTTCGTCACGCCCTAGAATCCGACCCGATGAAGCGGCCGAGCCTGTTCTCGCAGTAATGACCCTCTTTCAGCGCCTCAATGACTTGTTGACGCGAACTTCGCTGCCCTCGCCTCTCCTCAGGCAAGCACAGGCAGCGAAGGCGCGTCTACTGGGCTGCCTGCCGCCGGTTGTGCGGCAGGCCCTGGCTCGCCGTAATCCAGTTCTCCTCATCAACGTCGATGGTGAGCGCGCAACCTTGGATCTGACCACTGGTTTCGAGACCGAGCCGGTGGGCGAGGTCGATCTGCGCCACAGCCTGTCGCTCCCCTCCGAGATCGCCGAAAGCGACAAGGGCCAGAATTACAGCGTGGAGCTGCGGCTGCCCCAGGGGGCTGTGCTGACCCGCTCGGTCTCCTTTCCCATCCAGGTTCGGGCCAACTTGGGGCAGGTCGTTCGCTATGAACTCGATCGTCTAACGCCATTTCAACCGGATGACGTGGTTTTCGATTTTGCCCAACAGCCGGCGCCCAAAAGCGCCAATCGTTTCAGCCTAGATCTCGCCGTCTGCCGCCGTGATCTGGTCGAGCAGTGGATCGAGCGGATGACGGCGCTGGGCGCACCGCTTGACCGCATTTCCTGGCCGGATGCCTGGCCGGGTGCCAATTTACTTCCCGCCGAGCGACGTCCGGCTCGGCGCCGATTCCGGCCCGGATTGAATGCCGTGCTGACGCTCGTCGCCGTCCTACTGGGTGTCGCGGTCCTCGTGACGCCGCTGTGGCAAAAGGAGCAGCTCGCAGGGGCGCTCGACCGGGAGCTGAGCGAGGCTCGACGGCAGGCGATTGCGGTGGATGAGCTGCGGCAAGAGTTGGAGCGTGCGAGAAAGGGAAGCACCTTGGTGCTTGAGAAGAAGCTGGAGCAGCCTCCTATTCTGGAGCTGCTGCGCGAACTTACGGACCGACTTCCCGAGGATACTTGGATCCAAAACCTGGAGGTCGACGACGACGAGGTTGACCTCAGAGGGGAATCCGGCCAGGCGACGGCCCTGATCGCCCTGCTCGAGCAGGCACCTGGAATCGAGGGGGTCTCCTTCAAGTCTCCAGTCACGCAAATCGCTCGAACCGGGAAGGAGCGCTTCAACATTTCATTCCGCTATGTCCGTCAGAGGGAAGAATGACGTCGACATCCAATCGCTATTGCGGTCTCGTTCTGGCCGCTATGATCCTGCTCCCGGTGCTGGCCGTCGCTAGCCTTGCGCTTCCCTGGGCGACCAAGTTGTCTAGTTTGAATGAGACCGTCGACGATCGCCAGGATCAGCTCAACCGATATCGTCGTCTTGTCCAATCGCTGCCGAGCATTCGTGCAGAGCTGGAGCAAGTGCGCAGCAATGACGACTTCAAGGCGTTCTACTTCAAGGCAGAGACCCAGGCTCTCGCCGGCGCGCAGCTCCAAAGTCAAGTCCAAGACATCGTGAGCGGGGCTTCGGGCCGTTTGATCAGTACTCAGATCCTTCCCGAGGCTAAGCAGGAGGATCCGTCTCGGGTTCGTGTTCGGACTCAGATTCAGGGCTCGACAGATACGCTGCTCGACGTCCTCTACAAGCTCGAACAGGCCCGTCCCTTCCTGTTCGTCGAGCGACTTTCTGTTCGTTCCTCAGCCCGCCCGGAGACTTCGTTGCGCAATACGAGGCGCCGCCGTTTGCCCGCGCAACAGATGGGTGAATTGACCATGCGCATCGACATTTTCGGTTTCGTCCTTGGGGCCGAATCATGATCAGGGCGATTCTTGGGCTCGTCGTACTCACCTTGGTCGCCATCCTCTCACTCCAGTGGCTGGGTTGGTCGCCCGATGCCATTGCGCCTGCGACCTCACCAGCACCGACCGAACCTGCCCCGGCCAACAGTGCGAGCCCCGCAGCCCCTGAGCTGCTGTCGAAGCTTGATGCTGCAGAGTCGAGAGATAGTTATGTGAGCGTTGTGGAGCATCCTCTCTTTCGCCCTGATCGCAAGCCTGAGGAGCCGGAGGATGAAGAACCAGAGGTGCCCGTCGCCGAAGAAGAGAGTCACGAGCTTGACGCCATCGACTTGAGCGCCGTTCTCATCAGTCCAACGATCGTTTCGGCCTGGGTCAAGAATCCTGCCGAACCTAAGCTCCAGCGGTTGCGGATCGGCGATGAATTTCTCGGCTGGTCGGTCAGCGACATCTTGGAGGACCGCGTTCTGCTCGTGCGACAGGGCGAGCAGGATAAGCTAATATTGCGCGACTATAGCAAATCACCATCTGCCGCCCCGCCCGCGCGGACGCCGGCTAGGCGCAGCCCTCCACGCCCTCCGCGCCCCGCCAATCCCCCTAAGAGATAACCAACGGGTCGAGACGAAGCGACCATCGCGACTGAGGCACTATGTACGCCGAAAACTGCTCAAATCGCGGCCTCCAGCTCGGAAGCTGGCTCCGCGCTATCCTGATTGCAAGCTTTCTCTTCTCCCTTGTGGGCTGCGAGCGCAGCTATTGGGACCCGACCGTCAAGGTCGGCGATCTCGAAGGCCATGTCGTCGATCCCACACAGGTGAAGCTGCGCGATAGCTTCAAGGGGCGCGGGGGTACGGGGGCCGAAACCATCGCCATTGGTGGGGACGATCAACCGCCTAAGACAGTCGACTCACTGCAACGCGGCACCGGCACCTTCGTTCGCAAGGTGACGCCGCCTAAAGTGGACACCGCAGCGGGAGACGTGACCCTCAACTTCGACGGTACGGATATCCGCGAGGTCGTCAAGGTCGTCCTCGGCGACCTTCTAAAAGTCAACTATGTGCTCCATCCGAGTGTGCAGGGCGTTACCTCTTTGCAAACGGGTCGCCCGCTGCGTCGCGAAGACCTGATCCCCACCCTAGAGACGCTGCTGCGAATGAACAATGCCGCCATCGTCTATCGCGGCGGCACCTATGAGGTCGTCCCCCTGGCCAACGCGGTCCAGGGGAAGGTTGTTCCTCAGCTCGGCGACTCTTCGCGTGCCTTGCCCGAGGGCTACAGCGTCCAGGTCGTCCCGCTGCGCTACATTGGTGCGGAGGAGATGAGCAACATCCTCCAACCTCTCGCCCCGGAAGGCAGCGTCATTCGGATCGACAATCTGCGTAATCTGCTGGTCATCGCCGGCACGAGCCCGGAGATGGGAAACTTGCTCGACACCATCCGCGTCTTCGATGTGGACTGGATGTCTGGGCTTTCCGTCGGCTTCTTCGTGCTGGAGTACGCGAAGGCTAAAGACGTTCAGACTCAGCTTCAGAGCCTCCTTGCGGAAGAAGACGGCAACCCGCTCAAGGGGCTCTTTCGCTTCGTGCCGATCGAAAGTGCGAATGCCCTCTTGGTGGTTTCTCCCCAAGAAAGCTATATCCAGCAGGCGCGCAACTGGATCGAGCGTTTAGATATGGCTGAGGCGAGCGGCGACTCAGCCGAGCGTTTGTTTGTCTACCGTGTCAAGCACAGTGACGCAGAGAGTCTCGCCGATATCCTTTCTCAGCTTTTCGGTGGCTCCAGCAGCTCAAGCAAGCGCTCCGTGGGCAGTGTCGCACCTGGTATGAGTCGCTCCAGCATCGGTTCTGACCGAGACTCGGGAAGCACCGATACGGGCTCAAGCATACAATCTCGGAATCAGGGTGCCTCGTCGCGTGAACTCGAGATGTCCTCCAGCGTGAATATCGTGGCGGACGCCGTGAACAACTCCTTGCTCGTCCGCGCGAGCGCACGCGATTACAAGAAGATCCTCGATGCCCTCAAGCAGCTGGATATCGTTCCCCTTCAGGTCCTGGTGGAGGCGACCATCGTCGAGATCACCCTGTCGGGAAATCTTGAATATGGTGTGCAATGGGAACTCTTTGGTCCTTCCACGAGCGGGAAGAGCTACGCGAGCTTGGACGGCACGCTGGATAATTCAGAGAGTTCCGGGATCTCGACGATATTCCCCGGCTTCAACTGGGCACTCGTCTCGAGTCCGGATACCATCAAAGCGACCCTGAGTGCACTGGCTGGCGAGAATCTCGTCAATGTGCTCTCGTCACCATCGGTCATGGTCATGGACAACCAGACCGCGAAGATCCAGGTTGGCCAGCAGGTTCCGGTTGCCACATCGCAGCAGCAGAGCACCTCGACCGTAGATCGCGTCATCAACACGATCGAGTACAAAGACACGGGTGTCATGCTGACCGTGAAGCCTCGGGTGACGCCAGGCGGCTTGGTCCAGATGGAGATCGAGCAGGAGGTGAGCACCGTTGCGTCAACTGCGTCAGAACTGCAGTCGCCGACCTTTTCGACCAGGAACATCACGAGTTCCGTGGCCGTTCGCTCGAACCAGGCTGTCGTCCTGGGTGGCCTCATCCAAGACCAAAGAGCCGACGGTAAGCAGGGTATTCCGGGGCTCTACGGCCTCCCGTTCGCCGGCGCACTTTTCGGGGAGCGGACCAAGTCGTCCAACCGCACCGAGCTGGTCGTGGTGTTGACTCCAAAAGTCATCTCGAGCGATCAAGACATCGAGTCCGTCACGGAGGATTTCCGCCGCAAAGTCCAGGGTCTGAACTTCACTTTCTGATCACCAAAAAGAAAGCGGCCAGAGTGGCCGCTTTCGATTTTCCGCTTGAATCAGGACGTCTCTATCGAGGCAGATCCGTTTCGCCCATTAGCCACTCATCGACGGCCCTAGCGCACTGCCGTCCCTCGCGGATTGCCCAGACAACGAGTGACTGGCCGCGCCGCATATCTCCGGCACAGAAGACGCCCTCGACCGAGGTGTGATAGGCGTCAGCGCCCTCCGTGCTGCCCTTGATATTGCCTCGCGCATCAAGCTCCAGGCCTGCGGATTGCCGCAGCTCGTCGATCATGCCCTCATGCACTGGGTGCACGAAGCCCATTGCAAGCAGGACGAGATCCGCCTTGAGTTGGCCCTCACTGCCTGGCACTTCCTGCATCTGCCAACGTCCATCGGCGTCCTTGTCCCAGCGCACGAGGCAATAATTCAGCTCAGTGACCCTACCTTCCGCATCACCGGAGAATGACTTGGTCGCGAGGTTCCAGAGACGTTCGCAGCCTTCTTCCTGGGACGAAGAGGTTCGGAGCTTGTTCGGCCAGTTCGGCCAAGTCAGGGCCTTGTCTTCCTTCTCCGGGGGCTTGTCCAGAATCTCAATTTGGGTGACCGACTTGGCGCCGTGTCGGATCGAGGTGCCGATACAATCGGAGCCCGTGTCTCCGCCGCCGATGACAACCACGTGCTTATCCTGCGCACTGATGAGTTCTTCGTCAGAGACGTAGGTTCCCTGGACCCGTTTGCTGTTACGCGTCAGGAAGTCCATCGCGAAGTGAATCCCATTCAGCTCCCTCCCTTCTACGGGAAGGTCGCGCGGCTTTTCGGAGCCGCCAGCGAGAACAACGGCATCATAGTCCTCTCGGAGCTTCGTCACGGGAATGCTGACGCCGATGTGTGCGTTGGTGTGGAATTCGACGCCTTCGGTCCGCATCTGCGCCATTCGGCGATCGATCAACTCCTTGTTCAGCTTGAAGTCCGGGATACCGTATCTGAGTAGACCGCCGATGCGATCGGCTTTCTCATAGATTGCCACCTGGTGGCCGGCGCGGGCGAGCTGCTGGGCAGCGGCGAGTCCGGCAGGTCCTGAGCCTACAACGGCAACGCGCTTGCCTGTCCTGCGCTCCGGGACCTGTGGTTTGATCCAACCCTCATCCCAAGCGCGGTCCACGATGGCGCATTCAATCGTCTTGATGGTGACGGGCGCGTCATCGAGGTTGAGCGTGCAAGACGCCTCGCAGGGGGCTGGACAGATGCGCCCAGTGAACTCGGGAAAGTTGTTCGTCGAGTGTAGGACCTCAATGGCCGCCTCCCACTCACCCCGGTAAACCAGGTCATTCCAGTCCGGAATAATGTTGTTGACCGGGCACCCCTGATGACAATAGGGAATGCCGCAGTCCATGCAGCGCGCGCCCTGCTCCCGGAGTTCAGCATCCGCAAGCGGGATTACGAACTCGACGTAATTAACGACCCGATCTCCAACCGGCTCATAACGCCGGTCACAACGGCCGTATTCCATGAAACCAGTCGGCTTACCCATGCTCAACGATCCCCTTTAACGGCTTGCTCGGCTGCGGTGGCCGGCTCTGACTCGCTTGCATCTCTTGGAGCGCATGCCTGTAGTCCACCGGCATGACCTTGACGAACTTGGGCAAGTAGTCAGCCCAGTTGTCGAGGATGCGGCGTGCGACCTCTGAGTTGGTGTAGTGCAGATGACGTCCGATGAGGCGCTTGAGCCGCAAGCCGTCATAGCGAGTCATGTCATGACTGATGTCGACGCGGCCGTGAGTCTCCAAGTCACCGCCCTGGTGCTCGAATGCCTCGAGGGCATCATCCTCGTCGGTGATGGGCTCCAGCTCGACCATGGCGAGATTGCAGCGATCGGCGAATCCACCGTCCTCGTCCAGGACGTAGGCGACGCCGCCCGACATGCCTGCGGCGAAGTTGCGTCCGGTGGGCCCCAGAACCACGGCAACGCCTCCGGTCATGTACTCGCAGCCATGGTCGCCGACGCCTTCGACGACGGCCGCGGCGCCCGAGTTGCGCACGCAGAAGCGCTCCCCAGCGACTCCGCGGAAGTAGCATTCTCCGGTAATGGCACCGTAAAGCACCGTGTTGCCGACGATGATGTTCTCTTCCGCGGGTCCAATCGCTGACTCAGCCGGCGGATAGATCACCAAACGGCCACCTGAAAGGCCTTTACCGACATAGTCATTGCCTTCGCCCTCGAGTTCGACGGTCACACCGCTTGCCAGCCAGGCGCCGAAGGATTGTCCCGCAGTTCCCTTTGCCTTGATGTGAATGGTGTCGTCCGGCAGCCCCGCATGCCCATAGCGCTCGGCAACGCGCCCGGACAGGAGTGCTCCGAAGGTTCGGTTGTAGTTCTTGATCGGTGTCTCGATCCGCACCGCCTCGCCGCGCTCGAGGGCGGGTGCGGCCTGGCGGATGAGCTCGTGGTCCAGGGCCTTATCGAGGCCGTGGTCCTGAGGCTCGCAGTTGTAGATCGCGACTTCAGCGCCGACCTGCGGTTTGGCCAACAGCAGGCTGAAGTCGAGTCCCTGGGCCTTCCAGTGGTCGATCGCGCGACGCATCTCGAGACGGTCGGATTGACCGATCATCTCGCTCATGGTTCGGAACCCCAGCTTGGCCATGAGGCGTCGCACTTCCTCTGCAATGAAGAAGAAGAAATTGATGACGTGCTCGGGCTTACCGGTGAAGCGCTTGCGCAGCTCGGGATCCTGGGTCGCAACACCGACTGGGCAGGTGTTGAGATGACACTTGCGCATCATGATGCAGCCTTCCACGATCAGCGGTGCGGTGGCGAAACCAAACTCGTCTGCCCCCAAGAGCGCGCCAATCACGACATCACGTCCCGTACGCATGCCCCCATCGACTTGAACGGCGATTCGACCGCGAAGCCGATTCAGCACCAGGGTCTGGTGTGTCTCCGCGAGTCCGATCTCCCAGGGAGAGCCAGCGTGCTTGATCGACGTCAGTGGACTTGCACCTGTGCCGCCATCGTAGCCGGAAATGGTCACATGATCGGCGTGGGCCTTGGAGACGCCAGCGGCGACGGTCCCCACGCCGATTTCTGAGACCAGCTTGACGGAGACGCGGGCATTGGGATTGACGTTCTTGAGATCGTGGATCAGCTGCGCCAGGTCTTCGATCGAATAAATATCGTGATGCGGCGGTGGCGAAATCAGCCCGACCCCAGGCGTTGAGTGTCGCACCCGTGCTATCTGAGCGTTGACCTTGTGGCCCGGTAGCTGCCCACCCTCGCCGGGCTTGGCGCCTTGGGCGATCTTGATCTGGATGTCATCGGCGTTGACAAGATACTCTGCGGTGACACCGAAACGTCCGGAGGCCACTTGCTTGATCGCGGAGCGCTCCGGATTCCTCGCGCCGTCAGCCAGGGGCATGAAACGCTCCGGCTCCTCACCGCCTTCGCCAGTGTTGGACTTGCCGCCGATCGCGTTCATGGCCTTGGCTAAGGTCGAATGCGCCTCGTAGCTGATCGAGCCGAAGGACATGGCCCCGGTGGCGAAGCGCTTCACGATCTCCTTAGCGGGCTCGACCTCCTCGAGCGGGATCGGCGTATCGGCGAGCTTGAAGTCCATGAGCCCACGCAGCGTAAGGAGACGCTCGTTTTGCTCGTTGATGAGCTTGGAGTATTCCTCGTAGTTCTGCCAGCTGTTGGCGCGGGTCGCGTGCTGGAGCTTGGAGATGGTCTCCGGGGTCCAGACATGATCCTCGCCACGGATCCGGAAGGCGTAGTCGCCGCCCGCATCCAGATGCTTGCGCAGCACCTGATCGTTGCCGTATCCCTGGGCATGCCAGCGCACCGCTTCCTGGGAGATCTCCGCCAAGCCGACGCCCTCGATCTTGCTCTGGGTGCCGGTGAAGTACTCGCGCACGAAGTCGGTATTGAGGCCGACCGCGTCGAAGATCTGAGCCCCACAGTACGACTGAAAGGTCGAGATCCCCATCTTGGACATCACCTTCTTCAGTCCCTTGCCGACCGCCTTGATATAGCGGCTCTGCGCCTCGTCGAAGCTTAGCTTCTCTGGAAGCCCGGGCAGCAAAGACTGAATGGTGTCGAACGCCAAATAGGGATTGATGGCCTCGGCGCCGTATCCGGCGAGCGTGGCGAAGTGATGTACCTCGAGTGCTGCACCCGTCTCGACGACGAGCCCCGAGCTGGTCCGCAGTCCGCGCCGGATCAGGTGGTGATGCACGGCCGAAGTCGCCAGCAACGCGGGAATGGGGATGTAATCCCGATTGGTGTTGCGATCCGACAGGATGAGGATGTTGTAGCCGGCCAGCACCGCCTCTTCCGCCGCCCCGCACAGACGCTGCAGGGCGTCGGACATGCCGTCGGCACCCTCGGCCGAGGAATAGACCATGTCCAGGTTCTTGGTGCGGAACGCGCCCCCGGAGCTATCCTCGATGTGGCGAACACGCTCCAGATCCTGATTGGTGAGGACGGGCTGATTGACCTCGAGGCGCCAATGTTTGCCGGCCTCATTCAGGCCAAGGAGGTTTGGTCGCGGCCCGATCAGCGACACCAAGGACATGACCAGCTCTTCGCGGATCGGATCGATCGGAGGATTTGTGACCTGCGCGAAGTTCTGCTTGAAGTAGGTCGACAGGTGCTTGGCGCGACCCGAGAGGACCGACGGGGGGTTGTCCGCACCCATGGAACCGATGGCTTCTTGCCCAGTGATCACCATGGGTGCCAAAAGGAACTTCAGATCCTCCTGCGTGTATCCGAACGCCTGCTGGGCGTCCAGCAGCGTCTCCGCGTCCGGTGCCATGGGAGCCACATTCGTCGGTAGCTCGTCGAGATGGATCTGCGTCTTGGCCAACCACTCCCGGTAGGGTTGGGCCGTCGCCAGCTCGGCCTTGATCTCTGCATCGTCAATGATGCGGCCCTGCTCGAGATCGATCAGGAACATCTTGCCGGGTTGCAGGCGCCACTTCTTGACGATGCGCTCTTCGGCGATATCGAGCACGCCCATCTCCGAGCCCATAATGACCATATCGTCGTTGGTCACCAGGTAGCGTGCCGGGCGCAGACCGTTGCGATCAAGCGTCGCACCGATCTGGCGGCCATCGGTGAAGGCAACTGCGGCTGGGCCGTCCCATGGCTCCATGAGCGCGGCGTGGTATTCGTAGAAGGCGCGGCGGTCGTCATCCATTTGCTTGTTGCCAGACCAAGCCTCCGGAATCAGCAGCATCATGGCGTGCGCCAAGGAGTAGCCGCCCATCACCAGGAGTTCAAGGGCATTGTCGAAGCATGCCGAATCCGATTGGCCTTCGGGGATCAGCGGCCAAATGCTATCCAGATCCTCGCCAAGCACGTCGGAGCGCATGGTATGCCGGCGCGCCGCCATCCAGTTGACGTTGCCGCGCATGGTATTGATCTCGCCGTTGTGGCAGATCATGCGGAATGGCTGCGCGAGATCCCAGGTTGGGAAGGTATTGGTCGAGAATCGCTGATGGACCAGTGCCAGGGCCGAAGCGAAGCGCTCGTCGCTGAGGTCGAGATAGTAGCGCCCGACTTGATCCGCGAGCAGCATGCCTTTGTAATTGACGGTCCGCGAAGACAGAGAGGACACGTAGTAGGCCGTCTTGTCGTAGCCGGCACTGCGGATCTCATTGTCCATCCGCTTGCGGATGACGAAAAGGCGCCGCTCGAAGCTGTCTTGATCGGGGCAATTCTCGCCACGGCCAACGAAGACCTGACGAACGACCGGTTCGGTCGGGAGGACACTCTCGCCAAGGTCGGCATTATCGACAGGGACATCGCGCCAGCCGAGGACGTTTTGCCCGCCTTCTTGCAGGCGACGGTTGACCGTGTTCTGCATGGCTTCGCGGTCTTTCTCGTCTTGTGGGAGAAAGACCATGCCAACGCCGTAAGAGCCGGAAGGCGGCAGCTCGAAATCAACCGCAGCACGGAAGAAATCGTCAGGGATCTGCACCAGAATTCCTGCGCCATCGCCGGCCTTCGGATCGGCGCCGACAGCGCCACGATGAGTCAGGCGTTCGAGGATCTCCAATCCCTGACGGACGATCGCGTGGCTGCTCTGATTCTTGATGTGACATACGAAGCCGACGCCACAGGCGTCGTGCTCGTTCTCTGGGTCATAGAGACCCTGTGCGGGTGGTAGGGCACGAAGGCTCATCGCTGACCTCGTTGATACCTGGGGTAAATGATTCCGATCGTAATACTTACCCATGGCCGTCGTCGGCTCCTCCCGCAGAGGTGAGCCGAGCCGAGTCCTAGGTAGGCAGCACAATCCTGTGATCCTCAATGCCGGAAGTCGCCTGATGAGGCGAGGCGTCAGGTGGGACGCAAGCCTTCCCTCAAGGATGACCAGACTTCAGCGATCAGGTTCAAAGTGTCGCTCGTTCAGGACGGCACCGAGAGCCCTAACGAGCCTGAAACCCGACCGAAATGAAATCGCGAACCGCGAATCTTACCGCTGTTGCAGAGGGCGTGCCACTGCTAGGTGCTGGAAAATTAGCAGTTTAGAGGAGCGGCCTCGAGGTCTGGTGCACCAGATGCACCAAGAAGATGCGCGATGCACTGGAATCTGCCGAGACGGGGGTCGTCAAGGATGCTCGTTAGGAGAGCGTTTCACGCAGGAGGTTGTGATCGAATTCGTTCGTCACGAGCGCCTCCCCGAGCCGCCGCATTAGAACGAGACGGAGCTGCCCCCCGATGACTTTCTTATCCACCGCCATGAACTCCAAGAGCTGATCCGCGTTGAGGTCAGCGGGTCGCTCGGTCGGAATGCCAGCGCAAGCGATCAGGTGACGCGTACGCTCGACGTCCGCCTCCGGCAGCCATCCGATGCGGCGCGACAAATCCGCAGCAAGGCAGATTCCAGCTCCCACAGCCTCGCCGTGTAGCCAGTTTCCGTAGCCAGCGCCAGTTTCGATCGCGTGTCCGAAGGTGTGACCGAGATTCAGGAGCGCGCGCTGTCCGGACTCGAACTCGTCCTCGGCGACGATCTGCGCCTTGATCTCACAGGATCGACCGATGGCGTGTGCCAGGGCAGCTGCATCGCGCCCCAAGAGTTCGGCCATGTGAGATTCCAGCCAATCGAGGAAGGCGACATCCCGAATAAAACCATACTTGAGGACTTCGGCGAGCCCTGCGGAAAGCTCGCGCTGCGGCAGCGTCTCCAGCGTCTGCGTGTCAGCAATGACCGCGCGAGGCTGATGAAAGGCGCCTATCATGTTCTTCCCGGCCGGGTGGTTGACGCCAGTCTTGCCGCCGACGGAGGAGTCGACCTGCGCGAGCAGCGTCGTCGGCACCTGAATGAAGGCAATTCCGCGTTGATAGCAGGCAGCCGCAAAGCCGGCCATGTCGCCGACGACGCCGCCACCAAGGGCGATGATGGTGGCATCTCGGGCGAACCTCTCCGTCAGCAAGGCGTCGAAAATTCGACTCCACACCTCAAGCGTCTTATAGACTTCGCCGTCCGGAAGCACGACTTCGCGGACCTGGTAGCCCGCGAGCGCGGCCTTGACCGCGTCCAAATAAAGCGGGCCCACGGTGTCGTTGGTGACGATCATCACCTGACTGCCCGCGATGTGGTCTCGGTAGAACTCGGACTTCGTCAGAAGGCCCGAGCCAATATAGATGGGGTACTCACGCGTCCCCAGGTCGACGGTTAGGATCTTCGGCATCGCTTGGTCCGCCCTCAGGCCTCGTCTGACTCGAGACGGCGGCAGATCTCCTTGACCACGGAGCTGGTGCCGCGCTTCTCGGTGGAGACCACCAGATCAGCGACTTGCCGATAGAGCGGCTCGCGCTCAGCCATCAGCTCGCGCAATTTGACCAGGGGATCTGCGGTATCCAACAGCGGACGATTCCTGTCGCGTGCAGTCCTGGCGTATTGTTGCTCCGGGCTGCAATGGAGATAGATCACCACGCCGCGGGCCGAAAGGTCCTGCCGATTCTCAGGACTCATCACGGCCCCGCCGCCTGTCGCGAGAACGATGCGGTCCTCACTGACCAGCTCTTGGATCACTTGCCGCTCCCTGGCCCGAAACCCAGATTCGCCTTCGTACTCGAAGATGGTCGGGATATCGACGCCCGTGCGTCTTTGGATCTCATGGTCGCTGTCCTTGAAGGTGAAGGACAGGGCTTCGGAAAGCTGCCGACCGACGGTGCTCTTGCCGGCTCCCATGGGACCGACGATAAAAATGTTCTGTGCGCGCATCATGGCGAAAGGTATGCCAGATTTTCAGCCATCGGGCAAGGGAGGGGTGCGGGATCTCGCGCTATCGACCGCAGGATGATCCTCGCCCGAGGGGATGTGGGTGCAAGAGCCCCAAGCTTGCGGTAGGGGACGCCTTCCATCCAGATCAAGCGGAACCGAGAGTACCGGATCCGTAGGTGATGTCAGGATGTAAAGGGTCCAGTTGCAAAGAGGACCAGGAACTCAAAGAGCCGACCAGAGCACAGGATAAAGGCTCGGGTCGGCTCAAGGCTCACTAACGCTGAACGATCTCGGAGTTCAGGATCTTGGGTGTAACGAAAATGAGAAGCTCTGAGTTGTTGTCCGTACGAGACTCCGTCTTGAAGAGACGGCCAATCAACGGTAGGTCTCCGACCCAAGGCACTTGCTCCTTGTTGAAGGTCTTCTCGCGCTCAAAGACTCCGCCAAGCACGACGGTTTCCCCGTTGTCGACCAAGACATTCGTCTCGACGGCCTGCGTATCGACCGGGGGTACACCGAGCACTTCACGCGAGTAATTGGGAGTATCCCGGTTCACTTCCAGCTCCATGTTGATTCGATCGTCCGGCGTGATATGCGGCGTGACCTTCAACTGCAGCACCGCTTCCTTGAAGGACACGGTTGTGTTGCCCATGCCGGTTGCCGCTTGATAAGGGATCTCGCTACCGACCTTGATGGTGGCTTCCTGCTTGTCCGACGTAATGACCCGAGGACTCGAGATGACCTCACCCCGTCCCTCACGCTGCATTGCCGAGAGCTCGAGCTGCAAGAGATAAGAGCCGACCTTACCCATCAGGAAATTGATGGATCCGGAAGCCGGGTCCGCAGGCAAGTTGGTGATCAAGGTCGCGTTGCCCGCGTCGTCGGTCAACACGGAATTGTAACGTGTACCCGTAGCGGTATTCAGACCGAAAGGACCGGCGTCGAATCCCGACATTGCCATGTTGCCGTCTTGGCCGCCACCGACGAGCAACTCGTTGCCCTGGAAGGAGCCCATCGATCCGGACACCCCGAAGCGAACGCCGAGATCACGGGCAAATGTACTCTCGGCAGTGACGACTCGCGATTCGATCATGACCTGCCGCACTGGCACATCAAGCAGGTTAATGAGGCCGCGAATGGCTTCGAGGTTCTGCAAGGTATCCTGGACGATCAAGGTGTTGGTTCTCTCATCAAAGGTCACCGAGCCGCGGGCAGAGAGTATTCCGCCCGCGGCCCCGATATCCATTTGAGCGAGTCCCGCTTGGAGCCTCGAGGCCATGACGTTGAAGTTCTCATCACGCCGAGTCGAGCTGGCGGGAAAAGCGCCACCGTCTCTGGCCGCCACTGCCCCGGCAAAGTCCGCCGTACCCTGAAGCAAGGCGGCGATGTCCGATGCTCTGGCATAGTTGATTTGAATGAACTCGGTGCGCAGTGGCGCAAGCTCCGCGATCTTATTCTGCGACTCAAGTTCCAACTGCTCCTGGGCGGCCAGCTCTTGTGTCGGGGCAACCATGATGACGTTGCCGTTTTGACGCATCGACAGACCCTTGGTCTTGAGAATGATATCGAGGGCTTGGTCCCAAGGGACATTCTTCAAGCGCAGGGTGATGTTGCCCTGAACGCTGTCGCTTGCGACGAGATTCAAGTCCGTGAAGTCGGCCAGAACTTGCAGGACGGCGCGGACCTCGATGTCCTGAAAGTTCAGTGAGAGGCGGTCGCCCTCATAGACGACCTTCTGTCTCGCCAGGTCCTCTTTCTCCGCGGATGTCAGCGGTCTGAAATCAAGGGTGAAGATCTCGTCCGTCTGATAGGCCATGTAGTCAAAGTCACCCTCGGTCTGGACTTCGATTTCCACATTGCTGCCGTTGGGGCGGGACTCCACGGCCGTGACCGGAGTGCCGAAATCGACGACATCGAGCCGTCTGAAGAGGCGCTGGGGCAGGGACGTCTCGTAGAGGTCGATATAGACTCGAGATGCCTGTTCACGGACGGCGACACGTGAATTTGCATTCGGCAAACGGATCATGATGCGTCCTTCACCGCTGGCACCACGTCGGAAGTCGATGTCTCTCACGGGAGGACCGGCCGCCGCTGCGCGTCGCTCCCGGGCTGGATAGCTCCAGCTTGGTGCGGCTGCCTGCTGCGCGGGGCTTGGCGGCTGTCCAACCGGAGCGCTCTGCGGTCTGGGCTGAGCTGGCGGGAGTGGTGCAGGCGGCATTGCGGCTGCAATCGCACCCCCGTTGTCGACCTTAATGGTGATCTGGTTACCTGATGTACTGACCTCGTAGGGAACCGGGTCTGTCAGATTCAGCACAACACGCGTGCGATCGCTTGCTTCAACGGCGACCAGGCTATGAACCGCGCCGACGCCGATCGGCACGGCCCTCGCATCCAGCTTGCTGGTGACACCAGGGAGGTCCATGGCGATACGGGCGGGCGATTCGGTCGCGAAGGTCTCGGGTGCTTCGACTGGCCCGCTGAGGTTGAGCTGGATCTCGACCTTACCCCCAGGTAGGGCGGCGAAACCGACGTCTCTTAGCTCTGCGGCCATGGCTGAAAGACCTGTCATCATCGCCAAGGCTGCCAATGCGAGCCGCGTCGACAACCACTTGAATCGGTCTCTTGGCGTCGTTCTGGGCCTGGCCACCCGGGCGCGGTTGAGTGGGCTTTTCATCGCAGTCTTCCCTCCACGGATCATTCTGACAGCGCGACCGTTGCCGCGCGCTCACGCCATTGGCCAGGCGCATCTGAAACGATTTCGGTCAATTGGATCTCGTCGTCCTCGATACTGATGATCTGACCGTTGTTCTGGCCCAGATGATTACCGACTCTGACGCGATGCAGGATGCCTTCCTTTGTTCGAATCAAACCCCAACGCTCGCTGCCCGTATCCAGCGTACCGACCATTCGGAGCGAGTCCAAAGGATAACCCTCCAGCTCCTCCTTGCGCCGATTCGGGTCAGGTGCCAGGCCGTTGTCGAGCGCGATTTCCTCCTCGGGCGCTGACTGCGCGTCAGGGGTGAAGGGGTCTCGCCGATCCGCTGGTTCGTAAACGAAGGTGGCCACCGGCTTGATCTCCGGGAGCGGCTCGATCGGCCCCGGCGGTTTATTGAGGACAGATTGCACATAGTCCTCGAGGTCGCTCATTCTGTCGCCTTCACAGCCTGTGAGCAGCAGCGCCAGGGTGAGCCACAAGAATCCTTGCATTTGCCGACGGCCGCTCATTCTGCAGCCTCCTCGTCAAGGTAGCGGTAGGTCTTCACCGTTGCTTGCAATGATAATGACTCGCCTGGGCTTCCACCCTTTTGCCCGCTGTTCTCCATTGAGATGTTATGGATGGTCACGATCCGCGGTAAGGCGGCCAGGCCACTGATGAAGCGGCCAAAGTCGTTGTAATTACCGTTCACACGCACCCGGATCGGCAGCTCGGCGTAAAAGTCTTTCTTGACTTCACTCTCTGGCTGAAAAAGCTCGAACTCGAGTCCGTTCGCCAAGCCTGTCTGTGACACATCCACCAGGAGCGAAGCGACCTCTGTCTTGTTCGGCAATTGTCGCAGCATGGCACCGAAGGATTCCTTCATCTCGGCAAGCTGGTTCTTGTAGGCGTCCAGGTTCGCCGCCTTTTTCTGCTTACGCTCCAGTTCGCCCCGGAGGTCGCGTTCCTGTGACTGGGCTTGCGCAAGACGCCCAAGCTGATCCTTGGTGTCGAAGTAATAGGCCGCGCCACCGAGGGCGATACAGGCCAACAAAATGGCCACAGCTTTGACCGGCAGCGGCCATTCGCCAAAGGTGCTAAGGTCTAGTTCGTTTAGCTCATTCAGGTCCATAACGGCATCCCATTCGGATTCTCGCTTGTTCTCCGAAGCCCAAGGCTAGACCTGCTCGTCGGTCTCGTCCGCCTTCTTCGGGCTGACCTGGTCGAACGAGAGCCTGAAGTGACTGAGTCCGGTGCCTGTCTTGTCTTTGTTCTCGATCAGCATCAACCTCGGATTGCCAATCCACTCGGATTGCTCGATCTTGCCCATGAATGCAGACACCCGAGCATTGGACTGGGCTCTGCCTTCAATGACGACTGAGCGCCCTGACTGTTGCACCTTGGTTAGGTAGACGCCGGACGGCAGCGCGGAAATCAGCTCATCGAAGAGCCTCACGATCTCGGGCCGGCTCGTCTGCAGCTTCTGGATGATGTCCATCCTTGCGAGCAGGTCCGCCTTGGTCTTTTCGAGATTCTGGATTTCTTTGATCTTGCGATCCAGGCTGGCGATCTCGGTCTTGAGATAGGTGTTTCTTGCCTGCTGCGAGCTGATGCGGTCCTCGAAATAGAGGTGTACCAGAATCGCCCCAAGAAAGGTAACGACTAATCCGAGCCCGAGCGCAGTCAAGAAGTCCTTGCGGCGTTGTTGGCGCGCTTCTTCGCGCCAAGGGAGTAGATTGATACGCGCCATCTAATCGAGCCCTCGCAGCGCGAGCCCGACCGCGACCATCATGCCCGGCGCCTCTCGCATAAGTTGTTGGGACTTGATGTCCGGTGCGATGGACATCTGACTGAAGGGCTGCGCGACCATGGTCGGGACCTTGAGCCTGTCTTCGACCAAGGCATCGATCCGGGCGATGCTGGCAGGTCCGCCGGCCAGAAGGATTTGGTCCACCTTGTTGAAGGTCGTCCCTGAGTAAAAGAACTGCAGCGCCCGACCGATCTGCTGGGCGAGCGCCTCCTTGAAGGGCCCAAGCACGTCGATCTCGTAGGTCTCCGCCACGTCGCCGTCAAGAATCTTCTGAATCGCCTGCTCGCGCGACAGCCCATAGCGACGTTGGACCTCTTCCCTCAGCTGCTGACCACCGAAGTTTTGTTCCCTTGTGTAGATGATCTGCCCCCCGTTGAGGACATGCAGCGTCGTTGTCGCCGCGCCGACATCCACAACCGCCAAGGTCTTGGATGGACTGCCCTGCTCGTGCGTCCCTTGGAGCAGCGAGCATGCATTCTCCATCGCATAGGCCTCGACATCGACGATGGCCGCTGACAGCCCGGCAAGCTCTAGCACGCTGATGCGATCATCGACATTCTCCCGTCGCGAGGCGGCTAGCAGCACATCGACCACTTCGGGACTGCTCTTGGACGGGCCGATGATGTTGAAGTCGAGATTGACCTCTTCCAGCGGATAGGGAATGTATTGATCTGCCTCAAGCTGAATCTGCGTTTCGATTTCCGCATCACTCAAGGCAGCGGGCATGGTGATCACTTTGGTAATGACCGCCGACCCGGCGACCGCGACCGCCGCTCTCTTCGCGCGCGTGCCAGCCTTGCTCACGGCCTTGCGGATGCACTGACCGACTGCCTCCGGCTCGGTGATCTTCTTCTCCGCCACCGCGTTCGCCGGCAGAGGCTCGATCGCGTAGTGCTCGACGCGATACTGGCTTGCTTTGGAACTGCTAGATCGAGAAAGCTCAATCAGCTTCACGGCGGTCGAGCTGATGTCGATACCTAGAAGGGGTGCGTTCTTGCGACTCAGGCCAAACATACTGTTCTCACCTTGCTGAATCCATCGCGACTTGATTGACCTTGATTACAACGCCGACGCCACAATTCTTCAGCGCTGGGCATACGCCATCCTTGAATCTCCGGTGCCAACAAGAGCGCGCGGAGTGGCGCTGCTGCAAGCCGGGAGCCGTTGCAACGGATGCGCCGCGACCCGCATCGCGCCGCGAACAAAACTGGCAAGAGCCCCCTGTTTTCTCCTTGATGCACGGCCACTTCCTCCCTGCTGTCCCGATTTATCCTAACGCCTTAAGAGGTGCAATGCCGGGAAAGGCTATGGGCCATTATAGCCACATCGGCGAAGAGGGGTAGCAGCGTCAAGGTGAGTTAGTTCCAAGTCTCGGTCATAAGACCGTGGATACAGCCGCCGACAGATGCTCGTCAGGAAGGACATTTAGCGCGAACTGAGACCCCCGTCACAATTCTGTGGTAGCTTTGATACAGAGGCTTCATGCGGAGTCACTGACATTTAAGGCAAGGGATATTCATGCGCTTGCCGGCGCATCTTCAAGGGCCCGGCGGCTAAGGAGGCGCTAGCCCCTCGACAATCCGCCCGAATCCTGAGGAGGCAACTTTGATGGCCCGGCGTGAGCGCACTGCCGCATTGAAAGACACACTGGCCTACGAGGCCGCTCGCATCATGGTCGACCAGGGTCTGACCGATTTCGAGCACGCGCGACGCAAAGCCGCCGCGCGAGCCGGTGTCCGTGACCGACGCAATTGGCCTTCGAACGAAGCGGTCCAAGAGGCCATCCTAACGCACCGCCGGCTCTTTCTTGGGGACGCTCATTTTCTCGAGCGCCGCGAGCTGCGCCGCCATGCGCTCTCCGCCATGCGTGTCTTCGCGGCCTTTTCACCGCGTTTGGTTGGGGCAGCGCTCACTGGCACGGGTGATCTCCAAGGCGGGGTCCAAATGTTTCTATTCGCCGATCGTGCCGAGGATGTGATTTTCGCCCTCATCGAACGCAATATCCCTTGGCAGGAAGGCGAGCGCAGCTTCCGCTATCCTCAAGGACAGCGCGCTAGCCACCCTGAGTTTCGGTTTCTCGCGGGAGAGGTCCCTGTGTCGCTCATTGTGCTGCCGAGCGACCATCTGCGACATCCGCCCCTCGATCCAGTGACAGACCGACCGCAGCGCGGGGCAAGTGTCGCAGAAGTCGAACAAATGCTGGCCGAAGAGGAATCCGACTATCGTTTCGAGATGGGTAGATAATCGCGCTGCGTTGGGCCGCGATAGATCTGTCTGGGGCGACCGATCCTGTTGTTCGAGTCCGACATCATCTCTAGCCAATGCGAGACCCAGCCGACGGTGCGAGCCACGGCAAACATGACGGTGAACATGTTTCTGGGTATTCCGAGAGCTTGGTAGATGATGCCCGAGTAGAAATCCACATTCGGATAGAGCTTGCGCTCGACGAAATACTCGTCGTTGAGCGCGATCTCCTCCAGCTTCATCGCGAGTTCGAGCAGCGGGTTGTTGACGTCCGCGATCTCGTCGAGAACCTGGTGACAAACCTCCCGAATGATCTTGGCGCGGGGGTCATAGTTCTTATAGACCCGATGCCCGAATCCCATGAGACGGAAAGGGTCGTCCTTGTCCTTGGCCTTCTCGATGTAGCGCGGGACCTCCTTGACGTCACCAATCTCCAGCAGCATGTCTAGAACCGCCTCGTTGGCCCCGCCGTGCGCGGGTCCCCAGAGTGAGGCGATCCCCGCGGCGATACAGGCGAAGGGGTTGGCGCCAGAGCTGCCGGCCAGACGCACGGTCGAGGTGCTGGCGTTCTGTTCGTGATCCGCATGCAGGATAAAGAGGAGATTCATCGCCTTTTCGGCAACCAATCCAGGCTTGTAATGCTCACAGGGTGTCGCGAACATCATGTGCAGGAAGTTCGCGCAGTAGCGTAGATCGTTGCGCGGATACATGATGGGCTCGCCGACGCTGTGTTTGTAGGCGGCCGCGGCAATCGTGGGCAGCTTGGCGATGAGCCGGTGCGCCGAGATCTCGCGATGACGTGGATCGTTGACGCTGAGCGAATCGTGATAGAAGGCGGAGAGCGAGCCCACCACGCCGACGAGCATCGCCATCGGGTGCGCGTCATAGTGGAACCCGTCGAGAAAGTCCTTGAGATTCTCGTTGAGCATGGTGTGGCGGGTGATGATCTTCTCGAAGTCCACCAGGGCCTTCTCGTCCGGCAGATCACCATAAAGAAGCAGGTAGGCAACCTCCAGAAAGCTGGCCTTGGTCGCCAACTGCTCGATCGGATAACCGCGATAGAGCAGCACACCCTCCTCGCCGTCGATGTAGGTGATGGCGCTGTTGCAGCTTGCGGTCGACATGAAACCAGGATCGTAGGTGAAGAATCCGGCTTCTTTGTAGAGCGAGGAGATATCCACCGCAGCTGGCCCCAAGGATCCTTGTCTCAACGGAAAATCATGCCGCTCGCCAGTGGCATTGTTGATGACGGTGATGGTCTCGTTCGACATTAGCTCGCTCCTAGCCAAGGTCGTTCCTCGTGCTAGAAATCACGAGGAACAACAGGGATTGGTTTTCGAGTCGGGGGTAAGGGGTCGTTGTGGAAGAGTGTCAAGACAGGCTGCGCAGTTGCTCGATCTCCTTGCGGACCGCCGTCGCGGATCGCTCGAAATCGGCGCGCTCGCGGGCATTTAGATCCAGCTCAACGACGGATTCGACGCCCTTCTCGCCAAGGACGCAGGGAACACCCATGGCAATATCTGCCTCACCATACTCGCCTTCTAGCAGGGCGACGCAGGGCAGCAAACGACGGCGGTTGTTCACGATCGCGTCGACCATGGCCGCAACAGCCGCACCCGGCGCATCGTAGGCACTCGAATTCTTGCGCAGGGCGAGAATCTCGGCGCCGCCTTTGCGGGTTCGCTCATTGATCGCGTCAATGCGCTCCTCTGTCAGGAAATAACTGATGGGGACACCATTGATGGTGCAGAACCTGGGCACCGGCACCATGGTATCGCCATGGCCGCCAAGCACCATGGTGGTAATGTCCAAGGCCGAGAAACCGGTCTCTTGCGCGATGAAGCTAGCCATTCGGGAAGCGTCCAGCACTCCAGCTTGACCGAACACCCGACTGCGATCCCATCCGGTGCGTTGCGTCACCCTGTAGGTGAGGGCATCCACCGGGTTGGAGACGATGAGCACCATGGCATTTGGCGCGTGCGCGAGGATATGGTCGGTCACTTCGTCGATAATGCGGACATTGCTTTCCAGGACGTCCGCCCGCGACATTCCAGGCTTTCGCGGGAAGCCGGCCGTGACGATGACCAGGTCTGAATCCTTGAGGATGCGCGGATCGTTGCTGCCCTGAACGGCGCAATCGAATTCGAAGAAGGGAGCGGTCTGAAGGATGTCTAAGGCGATTCCCTCAGGGACATCCTCGCGCACGTCTAACAAGGCAATCTCTCGACAATACTCCTCTTCCGCCAGAATCTGCGCAGCGGTTTCACCGACTCGGCCGGCACCGACAATGCTGATCTTTCTCACGTCTCTGCTCCTCCGGTCATTGTGGCTGTTCCGTCGGATGCTCGGGATCTCCGCGAGTTGCCAGCGTCGGTAAGCGTCCGCCCGAGCCTCTAGCCAATCATACTGGTCATGAGGAGGATTGCGGAATACGGGCAACGCCGCTTTGAATCGCGGCCAAGGCGACGGCACGGGGCACCCGATCTCGCAGACGCGGATCGAATGGCTTGGGGATGATGTAGTCCGGGCCGAATTGCAGTGCCTCGAGCTTGTACGCCTCCAGCACTTCGGCCGGCACCGGCTCATGGGCCAACGACCGCAGCGCCTCTACAGCCGCGATCTGCATGTCCTCGTTGATCCGCGAAGCGCGTACGTCAAGTGCACCACGGAAGATGAAGGGGAAGCCGAGGACGTTGTTGATCTGATTCGGATAATCGGAGCGCCCCGTCGCCATGATCAAGTCGTCGCGCACCTTCATGGCAACGGATGGCCGGATCTCGGGCACTGGATTGGATAGGGCAAAGACCACCGGACGAGGGGCCATCGAAGCCAACATCTCGGGCGATACGAGATCAGGTCCGGATACGCCGATGAAGACGTCGGCCCCTTCCATGGCATCGCTCAAGGTCCGCTTGTCGGTATCTGCCGCAACGCCGAACTTATAGGGATTGAGATCCTTTCGACCCGTGTGAATGATCCCCTGACGGTCGACGCAGAAGATATTGTTGCGGTGCGCGCCCAAGGTCATCAGCAGGCGCACCCCGGCGATGCCTGCCGCACCCGCGCCCAGCACCACGATGCGCGCCTCTTCGAGGCTCTTGCCTTGAATCTCGAGCGCATTCAGCAGTCCGGCAGCGATGATGATCGCCGTGCCGTGCTGGTCGTCATGGAAGACGGGAATGTCGAGCTGCTCGATAAGGGACTGCTCGATCTCGAAGCAATGCGGTGCCGCGATGTCCTCGAGGTTGATGCCGCCAAAGCTCGGGGCGATCCGCATGACCGTCTCGATAAAGGCTTGCGGATGCTCGGCCTGCACCTCGATATCGAAGCAATCGATATCCGCGAACTGCTTGAAGAGGACGGCCTTTCCCTCCATCACGGGCTTGCCGGCCAGTCCGCCGACGTTGCCGAGCCCGAGCACCGCGCTGCCATCCGTGATCACCGCGACAAGATTGCCCTTGTTGGTGTACTCGTAAGCCTGAAGAGGATCGGCATGGATGCGACGCACCGGCTCCGCGACACCAGGTGTATAAGCAAGCGAGAGATCATGCTGGGTCGCAGCCGGCTTGGTCACCGCGACGCCGATCTTCCCCGGTTTCGGGTGGGCGTGATACTCCAGCGCTTGCCGGTTTAGGTCGGCGTCAGCATGGGCGAAGCTCTCAGGATCAGTCACAGTGCACTCCAATGGATGAGGATCGGCCGTCCGCTGACCGAGCCACAGCTCGACAGGCTCGAAACAGAGGTCGAGCCGCCCTAGGCAGGCGAAAACGTCCATGAAGGCGCGCGAGGAGGAACTCGTGCATCGGCAGGCGGCGCAAGCGACATCATGTCCTCGCACCGGCGGCGAGTCAAATGATCGTCACGAAGGTAATAGACTAGGCCAATGTTTAGATAGCCCGGACAGAAAGGGATTCGATGGCGGGAGGTCGATCTGTGCGCTGATCGCCTGGATCCGACGCCCCGCGCTCGATCCTGGAATTCAGCGCGAGTACTTGCGACGGAACTTGTCGACCCGACCGGCGGTATCCAGCACTTTCTGCTTCCCGGTGTAGAAGGGATGACAAGCGGAGCACACCTCTACATGCATCTCTTCGCCCTTGGTGGAGCGCGTCGTGAAGGCGTTGCCACAGCTGCAGACCACCTTCACCTCAGTGTAATCAGGATGGATTCCTTCTTTCATGATGACCCTTTGGCCGTATGGGCCAGTTGAATATCTTGGGAAACGCTCAAGAATACCAGGCGCTAAAGTCGTGTGCAATTAGAACTTCCACGGCGAAACCGTTCTTCCGTAGATTGACACGTCCTAGCAGGACTTACCCTCGATTCTGGACATTTCCCAGCGTTTGACTCAAACTGCACGCCAATACTGGTTGGCGAGGCAGCGCCGTGAACTTGCACGACATCATCCTGCGCCCGGTCGCTGTTGAGGAAGAAGCGCGCTTCAAAGCACGGCTCGCGGCGCATCATTATCTGGGGGCGTGGCGAAGATCGGTCACACCCTCTGGCACGTCGCCACCTGGCGGGATCAGTGCCTGGCATTGCTGGTGCTGAGCGCGGCGGCCTGGAAGTGCGCTGCCCGTGATCGCTGGATCGGCTGGGATCGGTGCTACCACTTCGACCGTCTGCATCTGATCGCCAACAACGCCCGCTTTCTGATCCTGCCCCAGTGGCATGTGCCCAATCTCGCCTCGCGGGTGCTGGGGCTGTGCGAGCGCCGTGTCAGTGCCGATTGGCAGGCGCGCTTCGGTTATCCGCTGTGGCTGCTGGAGACCTTCGTCGATCCGCGCTGCTTTACCGGCACCAGCGATCGAGACGCCAACTGCCCGGAGGTCAGGCAGACGCGCGAGTATCGACGCACGCGCGCCGACTACAGCGACCGTGCCGATGGCGCCAAGCGCGTCTTTGTTTGTCCCTTGATCGCGCGCGCCCAGGCACGTCTGGCCCATCCAATGCGCGATCCTCTTGACCACGACGGAGCCCCGAAACTGATGTTGAGTGCCAAGCAGATGCGTTCGCTTCCTGAGTTCTTTGCCGATGTGCCCGATCCACGTCGCAGCCAAGGTCGGCGCCATCCCTTGCCGGCGGTGCTCGCCATCGCCGCCGGTGCGGTGTTGTGCGGGGCGCGTGGCGATAAGGCGATCGCCGCCTGGGCGAAGGACCTTGGCCAGGCCGCCCGTGCGCGCTTTGGCTGCCGCTATCGTCACGGGCGCTACGAGGTCCCGAGCCGCACCCGCATTCGCGATATGCTCACACGGGTTGATCCCGGCGCCCTCGATCAGGCGCTGCAGGGCTGGAATGCGCAGCTGGCCGCCGACGACGAGGGCTTGGCCATTGATGGCAAGACAATGTGCAATGCGATCGACGC
>NZ_JAAIJR010000019.1 GCF_010915725.1 Thiorhodococcus mannitoliphagus | reverse complement strand
CATCGTCACGTCTATTGCTTCGTCAAATCTGCAACAATCAAATAGCTTATGAGTGAATTATTCGCATTCGTCGCGCGCTCTAAGTCAAGAATTATTAAGAGCTAGTTCCTATACAGCGTCTTAGGCGGCACCGGTCTCGAAAAAACTACGTTTCTCGGTCTGGACGCGGTTTAATATCCCGATCCAGTGGCAGAATGTGTGTGAAAGCCGAGCAAACTAAATCAAGACTCTGTAGACTCGACTTCGGCCATTTTCTGTCTTGGTCTTCCGCGCAACTCTTTGAAATCACGTGATGCGAAGCCGTTGGGCGGGGTGAGGAGTGCGAGGCGTTTCATCCGGCCGTAGTCGTCAGTCGGCACCGGTAAGATGGACGAGCGAGAGCGAAGTCCAGCGAATCCCGCGTCGTTGTTGGTGCACTGCACTGCACTGCACTGCACTGCGCGCCTCGATCTTGCTCGGGGCAAGCTGGTCTAGCCTACCGAAGACGACTGGCCGGAACAATGATCGACGCCTCGAGCGCTAAATTTTGCGATTAGCTGTTCAACCCTAAGCTGCTGATTATAAATATTATTCTTGAGGTGGAAATGGCTAAAGTCAAGTATAAACGAAGGTAACAATAAAAAGGGCGCGGATTGTGCCTTCTGAATTTGATGAAGCCTGTGATGACTCCGCGCAGCCAAGCCGTCAACGGACGCGTAGTGCCCCACAGCCCGACAATCACAATGTAAAAATTTTCGCCCGACGTTCAAGGAGTTAACACAATGAGTGCGAAAAAGATTCTAGCCCCCATGCTGGCCCTCACAGCAGTTTGTGCCTACAGCGCACCGGCGATGTCGGCGACACTGGGGGCTTTTCGCGACCGACGCTGAGTTTCAGTACGGAGCTGGTGAAGCCGGCATCACGACGGCCAACAACCGAAATGTTGACGCGAACGCACTCGGCGACACTCCAGACACCTTTCGAAGCCTTGGTCTGGAAGGCGCTGGTGTCTTCGAGTTCGGCACGGATTTCACCGGGCCGGTGACCATTTGGGAAACCACCTTCAATTGCACGGGAAGCGGCGTAACTTGCGGCAACCATCCTGAGCAGATCAATGTCTACGCGGGAAACACTTGGGATGGCGACTTCAGCGGTCTGGACTTCAACAGCTGGACTTCGCTCGGTACGATCGGGAATGGCACCGCGCAGAGCGGCGGCACCCTGGACGCGACCGGCACCTTCTCCTTTCTACTGATCGTAGACAACTCGACTTCCTTAGGTAGTCGGAGCAAGGATGGCTTCGATGTCGCTCGAGTCCAGGTGAGCGCAGTTCCTATCCCTGCGGCCGGTTTGCTCTTCGGGCCGGCGTTGCTCGGACTTGTCGGGGTTGCCCGTTTGCGGCGCAAGACTGGCGCGTTGCAATCCTGAGCCATTGATACTGACAAGCCCGCGCGGATGGCCTCTTCAGTCAGGCGGAATTTCCACAGCCGCGCGAACGGCCTTCGCAGCGGGCGTGCTCATGGGTTAGGCGGAAGATGTGCTTGCCCTCGCGCCCGGCGCTCGTCACGCAGATGAGACGCTCGGTCTCCGGGGCGGTCATCAACGCCTAGACGATCTTGAACTGTTTCGCGGTCGGTTTGCGGATGCGCAGCCTCCACTGCTCCGGGATCGTTGGCAGCGGGTCCGACGACCAGCGCTCGGCCCAAGCCCTGCGAATGCGCCCAGCTCGGCGAACTGGACCAGATGGCCCCGCGCCCAGGTCACGCGACAGCCGAGCCTTCTAGATACCAAGCGCCCTTGTGACCAGCGCCGAGCACCCGCGCGATGTCACGGACGACGCTGGGCTGTTTCGGCGAGGATGACGTTGGTCATGGCGAGCCCACTTCATCAGGTGCGAGCAGACGATGTGGTACCCCGCCCGCGGCTGCACCCGATGATGATCTTCCCAGGCAAATAGCTCGAGTCGCGCAAACAGAGGGTTGCGCGCGTCGTATTGCTATTGCGCCCGGCCTTCGGCTTCCAGCCCTGATTCCGTCAGGTCAAGATGGCCTGACTACGCAGTAAGCCGCCCACTTGGCCGGAACGATGATCAAGGCCCCTGGGGGCGACATCTGGCCGCTCAGGTTGACACTCGTGAGCCACGTCGATGGCAATGAAGAGGGCGTTGCCGGATCCCCGGATTGTTTCGCGTCGGGGCTTTGCGGATACTTTACGAAGAAAATTGCCAAGGGGACACCGAACCGCCCCAAGGTGCTGGGCCTGGCGCAAGCACACCACGAGGAGGCGTGATTGAAAGCGTTCAGCTATTGGATCGGCATGGCGGGCATTACCGCCTTCGCGGTGACGGCGGTGCTCGTCTTGGCGCCCAAAGGGATCGATCTCTTCAGCGCCATCGTACTTGGCATCATTACGGCGGTCGGTGGCGGCACCATCCGCGACCTTATCTTGGATGTGCAAGTCTTCTGGGCCGTCGATCTCAACTATCTCTGGGTCGCCATCGTTGCAAGCCTGGTGACCTTTTTCGCCGATGCGCGGCTCACCCGCAAAGAGATCTTCCGCCTGATGCTTTATGTCGACGGCTTCGGTGTCGCCTTATTCGCGATTCAAACCGTAGACAAGGCCTGGGGCATGGACTTCGGTCGCCCCCTCGCGCCCATCATCCTGGGCATCATCACGGCCATCGGTGGCGGTCTGATGCGCGATGTCCTGGCGGGACGCCAGACGCTCTTGATGACGCGCGAACTCTACGCGACGCCTGTGTTGATCGGCTGCACCTTCTACGTGGCGCTGCTGAGCTGGGCTCCGGACAGCCGCTTCGCTAGTGCGCTCGGCTGCGGTGCCCTCATCTTTGCGCTGCGCGCCGCCGCGATTCGCTGGGATCTAGCCATGCCGAATTGGTTGATGACAAAGTCGCGGCCGGGCTGAGCAGGAAGAGTCCAGGCAGTACCTCTTGAGGTAAGAAATCGCTCGTCAATTGTTTCCCGATGCGAGCGATCCCGCCCGAAATCCCCCCTGGCCCCCCTTTGCGAAAGGGGGGAAGTTGTTGATGGTCACTTTCTAAGCGCCCCGCAAGCAAGGCACAGGCGCATCCAGCGCGCCTGCGCAACCGGATGTCCACGTCAATGCGCGAATGCCTGAACCTGAGGCGCGTGATCTGACCGCCCATCGAAGTGTTCGACGGTCTTGCGGATATCCTCGAGCAGCATCTCCGCCATGTCGGCGCTGAAGCCTTCCCTGACCACGACACGCAGCACCGCGACCTCCTCTGCATGCTCCGGCATGGTGTAGGCCGGGACCTGCCAGCCGTATTGCCGCAGTTTGTCAGAGACGTCGAACACGCTGTAGCTGGTGACCGCGTCCTTGAGCTTGAAGGCGAACACGGGGATGGCGCTGCCGTCGCTGACGAGTTCGAAGGGACCGATCTCGGCGATGCCCTTGGCCAGTTCCATCGCGGTGTCGCGCAGCGTCTCCATGATTTGCAGATAGCCGGCCCGCCCCAAACGCAGGAAGTTGTAGTACTGCCCCACGACTTGGTTGCCGGGGCGCGAAAAATTCAGCGTGAAGGTCGGCATGTCACCGCCCAGGTAGTTGACGTGAAAGATTAGATCTTCGGGCAGGTCTTCATGGCTGCGCCAAACCACCCAGCCGACACCCGGATAGACCAGACCGTATTTGTGGCCCGAGGCATTGATGGACTTGACCAGCGGCAAGCGGAAGTCCCACCTGAGATCCGGGTGCAGGAAGGGGGCGACGAAGCCGCCACTGGCCCCGTCGATGTGCATCGGGATCTCCCAGCCGGTCTGTGCATTCTGCTCTACAAGCGCCTCGTGGATCGCCTCGATTGGCTCGAACTCACCAGTGAAGGTCGTGCCCAGGATGGCGACGACACCGATGGTGTTCTCGTCGGTCAAGCGCACGACTTCCTCCGGCGTAATCACGTACCGCCCCTTTTCCATCGGGATATATTTCGGCTCGACTTCCCAGTAGCGGCAGAATTTCTCCCACACGACCTGGACGTTCGCGCCGAGGATGAGATTGGGTTTGTCGGTTGGCTTGCCGGCGGCGCGACGGCGATCACGCCAGCGCCATTTAAGCGCCATGCCGGCGAGCATGATCGCCTCGCTGGAGCCGACGGCCGAGGCACCGACACCTTCCTCCGGCGCATTGAAGAGGTTCGAGACGATGTTGACGCAGCGTGCTTCGATGGCGGCCGTCTGCGGATACTCGTCCTTGTCGATCATATTCTTGTCGAAGGATTCGGCCATCAGCTTTTCGGCCTGCGGCTCCATCCATGTCGTGACGAAGGTCGCCATGTTCAGGCGTGCATTGCCGTCCAGCATCAGCTCATCGTGGATGATGCCATAGGCCGTATCCGGGTCCATTTCGTGATCCGGCAGGCGGTACTTGGGCACCGGTCGGGTCATGCCGCGTCGCCCGTAGGCGGGCGCCAGCATCCAATCCGTTTCGTCCGGTTCGATGGCCTCGATCTTTTTCGTCACCATGTTGCTTGAACTCCCGCGCGTTGGTCAGTGTGAAGAACCGCTGATTCGATGGTCGCGGCGAAGGGTGCCCTTGGCCCCTTTCCATCCCGACGCCTTGCCGCCCGCGGCTAAGAAAGTGCCCATCAATTGTTTCCCGATGCGAGCGATGCCGTCCGAAATCCCCCCTGGCCCCCCTTTGCGAAAGGGGGGAAGTTGCGATGGACACTTTCTAAGCCAACGCCTTGCCGCCCGCGGCTAAGAAAGTGCCCATCAATTGTTTCCCGATGCGAGCGATGCCGCCCGAAATCCCTCCTGGCCCCCCTTTGCGAAAGGGGGGAAGTTGTGATGGACACTTTCTAGGCCGACGCCTTGCCGCCCGCGGCTAAGAAAGTGCCCATCAATTGTTTCCCGATGCGAGCGATGCCGCCCGAAATCCCTCCTGGCCCCCCTTTGCGAAAGGGGGGAAGTTGTGATGGACACTTTCTAAGGGGCGGCCTTGCTGGACGCCAGCGCGTTTGCCTCGAACAGCCCTGGGATCATCGGATCGCTGGCGCCGAAGAAGCATAGCGCACCCGGCAAGGCCGCAGATCCGCCTTCCAGGCTCATAGCACCGGCCCCAGCATCGCAATGGCGTTATTCCAGAGCCTGTGCCGCCGGGTCCAGCGCGCGACGCTCTGCGGGTCAATGGGTACGGACTTGTCGATGTAGCTCTGTTGGCGTTGACGCAGGTCTGCGGTCAGGGCCGTATCGTAGAACAGGATGTTGTTCTCGTAGTTCAGCTCGAAGCTGCGTCGGTCCATGTTGGCGGAGCCGATCAGGCTGATCTCGCCATCCAGGGTGAGTGATTTGGTGTGCAGCAGTCCGCCGACATATTCGTGGATGCGCACGCCGGCGGCGAGTAGATCGGCGTAGTAGCTGCGACTGGCGGCCGAGACGACCCAGCTGTCGTTGCGGGCCGGAAACACGATGCTGGTGTCGACGCCGCGTCGGGCGCTGGCGCACAGCGCGGCCTGCATCGACTCGACCGGGACATAGTAGGGCGTGGTGATGACCAGCTCGCGGCGCGCGCTGTAGATCAAGGTTTCGAACATCTCGGGCATGGCCGAGTAGCGCACCGTCGGCCCAGTGCCAATCACCTGTGCCGCCAGTCCCGGCCGCGTCGGCGGCAGCGGCCGATGCAGCAGCGCGGCGATGTCGTCGTCCATGATGGCCATCCAGTCGCTGGCGAACAGATGCTGGTTCTGGCGGGCGATTGGACCCTCGAACCGAATCATGGCATCCACCCAGGGGGCGTACTTGGCCTTGATTGTAAAGGCGGGGTCGGCGCAGTTCTGGCTGCCGCAATAGGTGATGTCGTCGTCGATGACAACGATCTTGCGATGGTTGCGCAGATCGATACGCCCGCCGAGCGCGCGCAGGATGGGGTTACCGATAGGCAGCGCGCGGGCCAAACGCACACCGGCCGCTTCCATGGCGCGCCAATGCTCCGAGCGGATCATGCGGCGTGAACCCAGATCATCCGCCATCGCGCGGCAGGTGACACCGCGCGCGGCGGCCCGCATCAGGGCCGAGGCAACCTTGAGGCCATTTTTGTCAGGCAGCCAGATGTAGAACAGGAGATGGACATGGTCGCGAGCGTGATCGATGTCTGCCACCAGGGCGTCGATGACGGCATCTGAATCCTCCGGGAGTTGGGCGCGATTGCCACCTAGGGGCGCGAAGCCGCTGATCGACTGCCCGACGCGGAAGAGGTGGGCATGGCGTTCCGGAACATCGGCCTTCAGCTCAGCGGCATCCGCGCCCGGCGCATCCTCGACGCTGGGCATGCCCGCCAACACCTGACGCATGCGCTCGATTCGGCGTCGGCCGATGTTGACCTCGCCGAGCAGCAGATAGGACAGGATGCCCACGACCGGCAGCGCCATGACGACGACTACCCAGGCAATGCGCGAGGCAGGATCACGATGCGGACGCAGTAGAATCCGCATCATCAGGGCGACTTGGATGGCGAGGTGCAGCGCCAAGAGGGCGGTTGGCAAGAAGGTCGCAGTGTTCATTAGAGACTCCGTTGCGCCGAAGGATGTCGCTCGATGCTACCTGGCATTGTCGGTTTCGGTCTTCCAGTGGACAGAATCGGGCAGCTTGGGACTGTGCTGTCATCTCTACAGGCGCAGCCTCAGGAGGCAAGAGCAAAAAAGCCGACCCTCAGTGGGTCGGCTCTTCCAAAGGCGTCGAGGCAAGGTGGACTTACTCGGACTTGGCGTCCTGGTCCTGTTCCTTCATCTTCACGACATCTTCATTGAGTTCGACCATTGCGCCGTTGCGCATCTCGTTGACCTTCTCGGCGATCTTCTGACGCTTGACCAGGGCGATGAGCTGCGGCTTGGCGTCCTCGAACGCCGGCGGCTCTGCCGTGCGGCTGTCTTCAAGCTCGATCACGTGCCAGCCGAACTGGGTCTTCACGGGCTCTTTGGTGTAGCTGCCAGGCTTAAGCGCCGCAACGGCCTCGGAGAAAGGCGCTACCATCTGCTTGGCGTCAAACCAGCCGAGTTCCCCGCCGTCCTTGCCGGTCGGTCCCTCCGAGTGCTCTTTGGCGAGTTCGGCGAAATCCTTCCCCTTGTCGAGCTGCTTGATCAGCTTCTTGGCCTCGTCTTCTTCCTTCACCAGGATATGTCTGGCCTTGTACTCCATGCGGGTGGTCTTTTCCTTGACCTTCTCGTAGGTCTCCTTCAGCTCGTCCTCGGTGGGCTCGATCTCGTCGGCCATGGCTGAGAGCGCGGCGTTGGACATGACCTTCATGCGCTCGAGCTGCAGGGCCGCGACGACATTGCGGTTGTCTTCAAGCTTGCGGCGATCGCCTTCCTGAGAGGCGACGATCAGCCCCATGAATTCGTCGAAGACCTGCTGCTGAAAGGCCGGATTGTTCTGTTGGGCCTGATTGCCCTGGAGACGCTCCATGTAGAAGATACGAAAGACGTCGAGCGGGTAGGGCACCTCATTGACGGTGGCGATCAGGGTGTCCGGGGAATCGGCCTCCTTGGCGTCTTCCGCGAAGGTGGTCGTGGTCGCGAGCAGGGCGCAAAGCAGTAGAGGAATACGAGCTGTCTTCATGATCAACATATCCATGGATTTTGAACAATGGGACGCCACGAGCATGCCCGAGGCATTAAGGAAAAACTTGCTTGAAGGGCTTCACGGTCACATCGCGATAAACCCCGGCCGCCCGGTAGGGGTCGGCGGCAGCCCAGTCTTCGGCAGTCTTGAGGTCGATAAATTCCGCGACGATGAGAGATCCCGTGAAGCCCGCCTCACCCGGGTCCGGGCTGTCGATCGCAGGGTGCGGACCAGCCAGGACGAGTCGTCCCTCGTCCTGGAGCGCTTGAAGCCGTGCCAGATGGGCGGGTCTGGTGCTGAGCCGGGCCTCGAGTGAACCTGGGTTGTCGATCGCGATGATGGCGTAGAGCACGTCAATCAGTCTCCAGAGCTTGGGGATCGTCGTGGACGTGGCGGGAAAGGTAGAAGGCTTGCGCGATGACGAAGGCTATCGTCAGCCCCATCATACCGAACAGCTTGAAGTTCACCCAAACCTCCTCGCGGGCCTGGGCGTCCCGACAGAGATTCAAGAGATCCCCCTTGAAGGTCTCAGCGCATGCCGAGAGGTCGACGCCTTGCTGCCCCGAGGCTGCGAGCAGCGCTTGCTGAGCCTCGTAGAAGCCGCTCCCGACGTAGACCACAAAGAGATTGGCGAGCCCAAGGAACACGAAGAATCCCGTCCACAGAAGGTTGAGGCGCGACCAGATCGGCTTAGGCATTTGGATTGCGTGTCCCATCATGCGCTCGATGAGGGTGCGCTCCCCGACCAGATGGCTCCCGATGAAGGCCGCAGCGAACAACCAGTTTACCAGCGTTGGTTTCCACATGACGAAGATCGGGTCTTGGAGCGCGATGGTGAGTCCGCCAAAGACGCTCAAGAGTCCGAGCGTGACGAGGTGCATCTTCTCGACGTGTCGCCGACGCATCCATGACCAGCCCACTTGAGCCGCCGCCGCCGCAATGGCCGCTCCGGTCGCCCAGTAGATCCCCGCTAGCTTGTAGACGGCGAAGAAGAGCAGAACGGGAAAGAAATCGATCAATAGTTTCATGATGATATCCGGGCCTTAGGTGACCCTTGAGAGCGGCGAGAGCGCCGACGCTTAACGAAGCCAGCGGCTCCTCACCTGTCTTGGATGCCTCCGGATCCGCTGGTTCCCGCGTGGAACAGACAGTCGGGGTTGAGTGTTCCGAATCTTTGGCTGAATCTAGCCTAAGCCCCGACGCCAGATGCTCGGCCGGTTCTGGTGCGAGGAACCGCCTACTTCGGTGTGTGGCCGCGCAGGATAAGATGCTCGGGGGCTCGGGTAAAGCCTGTAGCAGGCTTTTGGTGAGACTGTGAACGCGACCTGGCCCCTTGTATAGTGCCCTGCGGAAACTCGATCACAGCGAATCTTTGGAGGATCTTTGTGGAGCAAATATCAGCTTGGGTGAGTGCGTTGAACGGCCTCGTTTGGGGGCCGCCAATGCTCGTCTTGATTCTGGGGGTAGGCTTCTTCTTGATGCTTGGGCTGCGGCTCATGCCAATCATCAAGCTCGGCTACGGCTTTCGCATGCTGTGGCGCGGGCGCATCAAGCAGGGGGAGGGTGACATCCCGCCCTACCAGGCGCTGACCACGGCGCTGTCGGCGACGGTGGGGACAGGGAACATCGCCGGCGTGGCGACCGCCATTTTCCTCGGCGGACCCGGGGCACTGTTCTGGATGTGGTGCACCGCGCTCGTTGGCATGGCGACCAAGTACGCGGAAGCCGTGCTGGCCGTTCACTATCGCGAGGTCGACAGCAAGGGCAGCCACCTCGGCGGCCCCATGTACTACATCAAGCTCGGGCTTGGCAAAAAATGGCTCTGGATGGCCACGGCCTTCGCAATCTTCGGGCTGCTCGCCGGGTTCGGAATCGGCAATACAGTGCAGGCCAATTCCGTCGCGCATGCGACTGAGACGACCTTCGGCGTCCCTGTCTGGATCACTGGCGTGGTGATGGCGGTCTTTGCGGCAATCGTTCTGATCGGCGGCATTCGGCGTATCGGCGAGGTCTCGGCCGCGCTCGTGCCCTTCATGGCGATCATCTACGTCAGCGGTGGTCTCGTCATCCTGGCGCTCAGTGCTGATCAGATTGGCGCGGCCTTCGAACTCATCTTCGTCCACGCCTTCAATCCCATTGCCGCGACGGGGGGATTCGCGGGTGCGACCTTGGCCGCGGCCATCCAATTCGGTGTCGCTCGCGGTGTTTTCTCGAACGAGGCCGGTCTGGGCAGCGCGCCCATTGCTCACGCGGCGGCGCAAACGAGCAATCCGGTCACTCAGGGGACCATTGCCATGCTGGGGACCTTCATCGATACCATCATCGTGTGCACCATCACCGGCCTCGTCATCCTCGTCTCAGGTGTTTGGGATTCGGGTGAGACGGGTGCCGCCCTGTCCTCACTGGCGTTCGAGACCGGGCTGCCTGGCGTTGGCTCCTACATCGTCACCTTCGGGCTGGTGCTTTTTGCCTACACCACCACGCTCGGCTGGAGCGTCTACGGTGAGCGCTGTGCCGAGTATTTGCTCGGTGAGCGCGCCGTTCTGCCGTTTCGCGTGCTCTGGGTCTTGGCGCTGCCTCTCGGTGCCATGGCCCAGCTCGACTTTATCTGGTTGGTGGCGGATACCTTGAACGCCTTGATGGCGCTGCCGAACCTCGTTGCACTGCTGCTCTTGAGTCCGGTGGTCTTCAAACTGACTCGGGATCATTTCGCGAGCAAGCCTGCTTGACCAACAGGCTCCTCTAGACCGCCGCTTGGCGGCGGTCTCTGCGTCTTCTGCGCTATGCAGTCGCCTTGGAGCCGCCCTGGCAGGGGGGGGATTCTGGAACCCCTCCCTTCTCCTGCCATTCTTCGGGAGTCCAGGTGTGCATCGTCAAGGCGTGCAACCCGGCTCTCAGTTCCTCGCTGAGCATTGCGTTGACGCGCCGATGGCGCTCGACCAAGGGCATGTCGGCAAAGGTGTCGCTGACTACCAAGAGCTTGAAGTGCGATTCCGAGCCCGGAGGCACGGAGTGCATATAGCTCTCATCGACGATGTCTAGATACATTGGCTGGAGCGCTTCCTTGATTTGGCTCTCGATGCGCTGCTTTCGATTCATGGCTCTTCCTCCGCGTGGTGCCCCATGTGGGGGCTATGCTAGGAGCCGGGTCGACTTCCTTGCCCCGGCTCTCCCAAACTCAAATTGTTTTTCTTATTCCGGGTCGCGCTTGTGGTCAGGCGAGCCGGACAGCTCGATGTGCTCCGTAACCAGCAATGTCTGCGCCGCGTCGACGACGCTGGTCAAGCGTGATTGATGCTCGGGCGATGCGATGGCAGCGCGTTCGAGGCCTTCGGTACGTCCGAACAGACTGAGCTGTAAGTGCTCGGTTGTGCGCACATGGAGTTGCAGGTCAGAAAGGATGCGCGCGAACTCACTGCGGGTTGGTGCCGCATCCAGTTCTCGAAACAGCTGGGCGAGGGCATCAAAGAGCGGTTGGGCTTGAGACGTGAGTCCAAATTCGGTGGGGCGGTAGTCCAGATGCCGCTCCGAGGCACGATTGATCCACACCCGGAAGCTCTCTTTTTGCAGGGCGTGATAGAGCGGTTCCTCCGAGATCAGGAAGAGCAGCAGATGGCGCGCATTGGCGAAATAGCGCCCGTCCTTGACGTCCCAGTAGCAGCTGGAGACGAGACGATGGATGCGGATGTGCTCGCGAAAGTCCGCTGCGTGAAGTTGGTCCAGGATCAGCACGGTCGGCTCGCCTTCGCTCTGGGCGCAGGCCTCGCTCAGGATCTGATCCAGTGGTTCGATCGGCGGCTCCTCGCGGCCAAGCTCGTCGCGGCTGGGCGGGAGAATGACGTCCGGCAGCGGTGGGCTCTCGTCGGTGAAGTCGTGATAGAGCAGGTGCGGAAAATCCAGCGAGCGCGCCAGGGCGTTGGCAAAGGCTGTCTTGCGGCGCTCGCCCTCGCCGGCGATGTTGAGGGTGCGAATGCCCCTGCTTGGGCTCTCCAGGAGGCAGCGAAGCTGGAATTCGTAGTCATCGTTCGACTCGAACCCGTTCTCCGCCATTTTTTCTCTCAGGCTTGGCATGCCTGAAGCATAACTGGGTCCGTAGTCAAGCCCAAGTATCAATTCCTGAACGGTTGAGTTGGCGGATCGGCAGCGCGCTCAGAAGCTGTCTGGAAACTCCCAGAAAGTGCCCATCAATTGTTTCCCGATGCGAGCGACCCCGCTCGAAATCCCCCCTGTCCCCCCTTTGCGAAAGGGGGGGAAGTTGTTGATGGTCACTTTCCTAGGGAGGCTTCGCCTCAGACCGACGCGTCATGCCATCGGGATCGCCATCGGGATCGGAATCGCTATCGTCGGTTCGATCCCGATCCCGACGGCCTTGGATGGTCAGACGCTTCATCGAAATTTGACTCATCTGCGAGCATTTTGCGCCCTCAAGGATCCTAGGAGCCTGTCCGACTTAGGATGAATCGGCTATGGAATCGGGAGAACGGTCCCTTTCGCCCCGCTTTTTCGTTACATAGAACCACTATGCGCCTCAAAACCGGAACGAAATGGCCTCGCTCTCCCACTTCCTCGCTTCGATCCCCCCAAGTCGGACAGGCTCCTAGGGGCCTCTACGATGATTTCCAGACAGTCTCTCAAGGGTTAGGTTTTCTGTTCTTCGCAGAGGTTCGGCGGACGGGAAGTCCGCGCAAGACAGCTCAACACCTATCGGTTTCCCGACATCAACCGGAACAGCCGCTCCAAGCCTGCGTATAGCCAGGCCATCCTGGCCTGGTTTGCCAGGGCTGGAGGCCCTGGCTATATAAAACCGATAGGTGGTGAGGCAAGACAGTCCTAGGCTTTTCTTCGTGACATTGGTGCCATTGGAGCCCCAACTCCCGAATCTCGGGTGAGCGATGGCGTGATTGGGCGTCGCTTTGTTGTGGCGACGCCAGGGGCGGTGCTCAGCCCTGCAGGAGTTCGAGGACCTCGCTGTGACCCTCTTGGCGTGCCCAGTCAGCGGCCGTCTTACCGTCGTAGTCCTTGAGTGTCCGATCGGCACCCTGCGCGAGCAGGGCCGAGACGGCCTTGGTGTGTCCCTGCTTGGCGGCCCAAATCAGTGCCGTCCAGCCCTTGGTGGACTCCTGGTGGTCTGCCATGGCGCCCTGCTTCAGCAGCAGGTCGACGACCTGAGCGTGGTTGTTGGAGGCGGCGAGCATGACCGCCGTGTAGCCACCCTTGTCGGCCGCGTCGACCTGCGCTCCGGCTTGGATGAGCCGCTCTACGACCTCTTGATGGCCGTAGAGGGCGGCCTTCATGAGCGGGGTCCAGTCGCAACTGTCACGCACGTCGGGCTGGCGGTGTTGCGCCAAGAGCTGATTCAGTGTCTGGAGATCGCCCTGCTCGGCCACTTCGAGGAGCGCCGCTCCGCCTGCGGCGATCGTTGTGCTATCGCCCGAGCGACCGCATCCGCTGAACAGCGCGACCGCGATCAGGGTGAGAATGAGATTCTGTGTGATTTTCATGGGCACATTCTCCTTCGCGCGCCTTTTCCCGCCAATGAGAATGCGCAAAGGCTAGCGAGGCTTCGCCTCAGACCGACGAGTCATGCCATCGGGATCGCTATCGGGATCGCTATCGTCGGTTCGATCCCGATCCTGATCCTGATCCTGATCCCGACGGCCTTGGATGGTCGGACGCTTCATCGAAATTTGATTCATCTGCAAGCATTTTGCGCCCCCAAGGATTCGAGGTCGCGGGGTGCGGATCCATGCGAGTCGGATGCAACGCTTAGACAGTGTCCATCAATTGCTTCCCGACGCGAGCGATGCCGCCCGAAATCCCCCCTAGCCCCCCTTTGCGAAAGGGGGGAAGTTGTTGATGGACGCTTTCTTAGGGCGTCCTGATTTCGCCGACGCAGGCTCCTAGGCGGGGCGCAATCATGGCGGACATTGCTACTCATGGGTCGTGCAGTCGCCGTAGCGACATTGCACGAGCATCTGGACGCCGTTCTGACAGAAGACGCGGTGCTGCTCCCAACCTTGACCGGATCCCTCGAGTTTGGTGGCCTGCTCTGTCAAGGAGCAGCCGCGCGTCATGGCATAGCGCTCCGCGGCGTAGGCCCAAATACCGACCGTTGCGGGCGCGCGCTGCCGAGATTCTGATGTCAAATGCCCCATCCGGGGCCGGATGGCCGTGCTTCTGTCGGGCCCGGTGCCGCGCGCGTCCCACTTGCCGCGCAGCGACGCCAGTGCCTTCATGAGGTTTTCGGAATAGTGCTCGGTGACGTCTGATCGCCACTCATTCTCAGTGCCAGGCCATTCTACTTCCTCGGCGCGGAGGCTGACGCGGGACCCATCCGAGTCCTCCGCGAAGTCCGCGTAGATGCGCAGCACGCGCTCGGCAATCAGCACGCCGTCTTCGTCGTGACCCGCGAGGATTTGCTCGAAGACGGCCGCGCCTGAGGTCGCAGAGAGGATCCGCCAGCCGCGGCTGGCGGCGCTGTCCACCGCGAAAGCTCGGGCATCGTCAAGTCGCGCGCCGAACAGCATGACGTTCGGTGGTGCGCCGGCGAGCGCCCAAGGCGGTATCAGCAGGGCGAGCAGCGCGACAAGGCAGAGACGCGCCGACGCGCTGCGAGACGCCCGGCGCCTTGGGGCAAGCCTTGTCTGCGGGCTCAGAGGAGGCCTTGGCAGCTTCCGTTCTGACATTTGATGAGAAAGCTATCGCTGCCTTCGCAGGGCACCTTGTGCACTTCCCCGTCTTGGCGCGACTCGATCAGTTGTGACCCTGAAGCAGAGACCTGACAGCCGCGCTGACGGGCATATTGCTCTGCGTAGGCGGCTGAGGTGACGCCGGCCGAGCCGGTGCTGCTTTGCGGCAGTGCCATCATGTTCTCACGTGGCGCGACGCTGGTCGGGGCGCCGTAATCGTTGCCGATCGGGCTGCCGTAGTCACTGCGGTAGCGGGTGTCGAGGGCGGCCGTGGCGTCGATAACGGGTGCGGCACTCGGTGGGGGCCGTCGTGGCTCTGGGAGTGGCCGGGTGTAGGATGGCTGGACTTGAGGCGAGATCTGGGTCTCCGCGACCTCTGGGGTCGGCGTTGTCATTGGAGTCGTCTGCTGAGTCTGGAATGCTGGCTCTGCGGCTCTCCTCTCCGGCTCAGGGCGATATTCCGGGAGGGGCTCCGCAACGTCGGGCGTCGCTGCGGCGGGCTCGGCCGCTGGTGCGGGTGTGCTTGCAACCTCGGGTGCGGGGGCATCGTCAGTCGGCTCTTCCGTCTTCGGTGGGCGCGCGTAGGGAGTTCCGGCCCAAGGGTCTGCCCAGCCTTGCGCAGGTGGCGTCGCGCGTGCCACGCGCCCGCGGTTGCTCGACCAGGTCGTGCGCAGGGAGTTCAGCGACTGCTCTAAGGTATCACGATAGGTCTCGGTGACATCCGTGCGCCGCACCGGCTGACCTGAGATCGCGGGGGAGACGACCTCGGCCTTGGTCGCGACGTTGAGATTGCTGCCTTGCTGGACGAAGAAGGAGGTGACCTCCAGCGTTGATCCTGGCAGTGGTCCGGTCCCGTAGGAGTCGAGCAGACTCGGATCCGCATTGCGCTGTGCGATGAGTCGGTCGGAGCCTGTCTTGGTGATGCTCCAGCCCTTGTTGCGCGCGGCCCCCATGGCCAGCAGCTTGACCTCATCGCGCGTTGCGCCCGGCAGCGTGGTCTGGGGAAGTCGGTCGAAATCGCCGGGCAAGGGTGCCGAGCTGAGTTCGGGGTTCGACGAATAGTTGCTTGGGGTTCCGGCGCAGCCCGTGAGCAGCAGCCCGGAGATCGCCATACAGCACAATGTGGCTTTCAAACGCACGTTTGACCAACGCCTCTCTGACAGAAGGATTTTGCTCAATGATTTGGCATGCGGCACTGAAGGAGCGCCATCGAGCAGGATGCCGGCCATTTTACAGCGAAATACCCGCGCGCATCCCGTCGAGGATGCTAGCACAGTACGCTGACCCTAGATCCGGCATTTCAAGGCTCCAGGTGCGGCCATAGGCGACGGGCGCTTGCCAGCGATCCTTGGGCCGACGTTAGGCGGGCCAACATGCAGCCTTCCGTTGGATCCCGTACCTCGGCCCAACCGACGCTAGAGATCAGTTGTGGTCGCGCTCAATCGGTCCTCTTGCCCGATGAACGGCATGGGTGGCCTAGTGCGTCGCCGCGCAAGTTCCGAGACGGGTGCCTTGTCGTTGTCGTAATCGTGATCGCGGTCTCGACATAGCGAATATTTCGACAACGAGAACGACAACGACAACGACAATGGCCAAGAACGGCCTCGCGACTTCTAACCCGCAGCACTAGGAGGCTTTGCTGTCGTCTGTCTCGCGACGGCGCAGCAGATAGATGTCCATGAGCCAGCCCTTCTTGTCGCGCACGGCTGCCTTGGTCGCTAACAGATCATCCGTCACTTCGTCGATTGGGCCAGAGACCAGGACCTCGTCTGGGCAGCCAAGATAGCCGCCCCAGTAGACATCCATATTCTGGCCCTTGAAGCGCTGGAAGGAGGCGTTGTAGTCGAGCATGACCACGGCATTCTGAAGATCGGCCGGGTCGCAGGTCTCGGCATGGCGGCCTGTGGTGATGGTGATGCTCTCGCCGACGCGGTTCATTGGGATCTTGTGTCTGGCGGTCAGCATTTGAACGGAGGTGATGCCTGGGATGATCTCGAAGTCCAACTCGCCCGCGGAGGATGCTGCCAGCTCGGCGATGAGGCTGACGGTCTGATCATAGATGCTCGGGTCACCCCAGAGCAGCAAGGCTCCGCTCTGGCCGTCGTCCAACTCCTGGGTGAGGAGACGCTCGAAGAGGGCGCGCTTTTCGTCGTGCCAGACCTTGACGCCGGCCTTGTAGCCCTCGGCCGTCATGCGTCGCGGGGGGCTGGTCGCGATGACGACACGGTAGCCTGATTCCCCCAAATAGTGAGTCAGGATGTCCTTGCGCATCTGTAGCAGCTCTTCCTTCCCCTGGCCCTCCTTCTCTAACATGAAGAAGACGTTGGTGCGCTTGAGTGTCTCGATGGCTTGGATGGTAAGGTACTGGGGTCCGCCTGGACCCATGCCGATGAGGTACAGCTTCTTCATGGTTTCTCGGGATGTTGCGATGGGGCTCTGCCGTGACCTCCGCCGCGCAAGCGACAGGGGTAGCGCGCGTGGGTGGTGCCGGTGCGCGTCCGGGCCTGGTCGGTGATGACTATCAGCATGGCGATTCTACCGAGTCGTTGGTATTATCGGCGACTTGATCTCGATTTCGCTTATCCCAGTCGGAAATGCCGAATAACCCTATCTACTGACAGGTTGCTTAAGCCGGCGGGACTGACGCATCCTCATCAGTGGCTAAGGTGCTGCTTCTACACTAGCGCGTCCATGCCCGACTGTTCTTGAAAACCCGGAGCTGACAATGCGAATCCTTTTTGTCCACCCAAACTATAGCGCCGGTGCCGCTGATATCGCTGGCAACTGGTCGCCAGCGTGGGTCGCCTATATTGCCGGTTACCTGAAGTCCGGCGGCTACGAGGACTATCACTTCGTCGACGCCCTGGTGGACAAGCTGGACGAGGAGCAGCTGCGCGTGGCGATCCGCGACGCCAAGGCCGACATCGTCGCGACCACGGCGATGACGCCGATGATCTATGCCGCGCAGCGTGTCCTGCAGATCGCCAAGGAGGAGTGCCCGAATGCGGTCAGGGTGCTCGGCGGTATCCACGGCACCTTCATGTTCCAGCAGGTGCTGGCCGAGGCCCCCTGGATCGACGTCATCGTCCGCGGTGAGGGCGAGGCCGTCACCTTGAATCTGGTGCGCGCCATCGACGAGGGCCGCTGGCCGGCCGAGCGCGAGACGATTAACGGACTCGCCTTCTTAGGCGAAGACAACCAGGTCGTGGCCACGCCGGCAGAGCCTTCGATCAAAGATGTCGATTCCATCTGGCCGGACTGGGGCATCCTGGAGTGGAAGAAGTACATCTACATCCCGCTCGGCGTTCCGGTTGCGACCCCCAACATGGCGCGCGGCTGCCCCTTCACCTGCAGCTTCTGCTCGCAATGGAAGTTCTGGCGTGATTATCGCGTGCGCGATCCCAAGCGCATGGTCGACGAGATCGAGGAGCTGGTGAAAGTTCATGGCGTCGGCTTCTTCATCCTTGCCGACGAAGAGCCGCAGATCAACAAGGCGAAGTTCGTCGAGTTCTGTCAGGAGCTGATCGACCGCGACCTGGGCATCCATTGGGGCATCAACACCCGTGTCACCGACGTCATGCGTGACGAGGATTTGCTGCCCTTCTACCGCAAGGCCGGGCTGGTGCACATCTCACTCGGTACCGAGGCCGCCGCTCAGCTCAACCTCGACCGCTTCGTCAAAGAGACGACGATCGAACAAAACAAGCGCGCCATTCAGCTGCTGCAACAGAACGGCATCGTCACCGAGGCGCAGTTCATCGTCGGCCTCGAGAACGAGACTCGCGAGACGCTCGAAGAGACCTATCAGATGGTCATGGACTGGGGCGCCGACATGGCCAACTGGTCGATGTACACCCCCTGGCCCTTCTCCGATATGTTCACGGAAATGGGCGACAGGGTCGAGGTCTTCGACTACTCGAAGTACAACTTCGTCTCGCCGATCATGAAGCCCGACAACATCGACCGCGCCGAGTTGCTCGACGGCGTCATGGCCAATTACCGGCGCTTTTACATGAAGCGGATGTTCTTCCAGTATCCCTGGGTGAAGGATCCCTTCCGCCGTAAGTACCTGATCGGTTGTATCAAGGCGTTCTTGAAGAGCGCCATGGAGCGTCGCTTCTATCAGCTGGGCAAGCAGAACTACTGGGGCCCGCTGTTCAAGAAGTTCATCAAGTTCGACTACGACAAGTCCAGGACCAAGATTGTCGAGCCGGATCACAATTCCTGGAAGAAGGCGCCGCCGGCCAAGCGTCCGGCGGTCAGCGCGGTCGGCGCGGCGCCACAGGCGTGCGGTGGTCCCAAGGCTTGCGGCGGCGGAGACCAGCAGATGACCGAGGAGCAGATCAAGGAATACGAGAACGCCTGATCCGCTCTCTTTGGTTCGGATTCGCTCCGAGCCATCCGCGAGAACACGGGGTCTGCACCCTTGGGTGCAGACCCCGTGTCTGTTTGAGAGGACCACCTCTGCAACTGGCGAGGGTGGATGAGCCTAGGAGCCTGTCCGACTTAGGATGAATCGGCTGCGGAATCGGGAGAAGGGTCCCTTTCGCCCCGCTTTTTCGTTACATAGAACCACTATGCGCCTCAAAACCGGAACGAAATGGCCTCGCTCTCCCACTTCCTCGCTTCGATCCCCCCAAGTCGGACAGGCTCCTAGCGAAATCCACCGATGGACGACAGCGCCTCAATTAGGCAACGCAATGCTGGACAAGCGCCGCGCATGCCGACAGCCTGAACTGCCAACTGCCAACTGCCAACTGCCAACTGCCAACTGCCAACTGCCAACTGCCAACTGCCAACGATGCTTCCCGTCCATGTCCGATTCCGCACCCACGATTAAGCTTGATTTACCCCCGTTGCGCGACAGTGGTCCGCGCCGCGCCCGCGTGCTCATGATTCAGGGAACCGCCTCGGACGTCGGCAAGAGTATGCTGGTCGCCGGGCTCTGCCGCGCCTATACCCGACGCGGACTGGTGGTGCGTCCCTTCAAGGCGCAGAACATGAGCAACAACGCGGCCGTCACGCTGGATACCGACGCGCCTCCAGGACCGGACGGCGAGCAGCCGCGCGGCGAGATCGGGCGTGCCCAAGCCCTCCAGGCGCTGGCCTGCGGGGTGCGCCCATCAATCCACATGAACCCTGTGCTCCTAAAGCCGCAGACCAACGTCGGCTCGCAGGTCGTCCTGCGCGGACGTTCGCTTGGAAACTGCCCGGCGCGCGTCTATCACGAGATGCGCCAGGGGCTGATGCCGGCTGTGCTCGACAGCTTCGAGCGCCTCTGTGCCGAGGCGGATCTGGTGCTGGTCGAGGGCGCGGGTAGCGGGGCGGAGATCTATCTGCGCCATTGCGATATCACCAACATGCACTTCGCCGAGCGTGCGGGCGTGCCGGTCATCGTTGTTGGGGATCTGGACAAGGGCGGCACCATGGCCTCCCTGGTGGGCACCTGGCTGCTGTTGGACCAGGCCGACCGCGATCGTGTCGTCGGCTACATCGTCAACAAGTTTCGCGGCGATTTCTCGCTCTTCGAGCCCGCCTGCGAGACCATTACCGAACATACGGGTTGGCCTTTCGTTGGTATGGTGCGTTGGTTCGAAGGGGCGGATCGGTTGCCGGCCGAGGACTCGCTGGCGCTCGAGCGCCCCGCAGAGACCAGGGGCGGGACGCTCAATGTCGCCATCCCGCGTCTATCACGGGTCGCCAATTTCGATGACATGGATCCCTTGGCCGCGGAGCCGAGCGTCAACCTGCGCTGGATCAATCCGGGGCATCCCATCCCCGCCGAGACGGATGTGGTGATCCTGCCCGGCTCGAAGGCGACACGGGCGGATCTCGAGGTGCTGCGCCGCGAGGGCTGGGACATCGACATCAAGGCCCATGTGCGTCGCGGCGGCCGGGTCGTCGGGCTCTGTGCCGGCTATCAGATGCTTGGGCGCCTGGTGCGCGATCCCCAGGGCATCGAGGGCGAGCCAGGCGAGACGCCTGGGCTTGGGCTGCTCGATATCGAGACCGAGATCGGGGCGGACAAGCGGCTGATCGAGATCGATGCCCAGGAGCAGCGCAGCGGCTGCCGCATCAGTGGCTACGAAATGCATATGGGGCGCACGACGGGTGCCGGGCTGGAGCGTCCCTGGATGCTGCTGGACGATGGCGCCGGACGGGTGCGCCCCGAAGGGGCTATTACCCCAGACGGGCGTGTCATGGGCGGCTATCTGCATGGCATCTTTGGCGCGGATGCCTTTAGGGCGCACTGGCTCGAGCAGGTCGGCGCTCAGGCGGCGACCATCGATTTCGAGGCCAGGGTCGAGGCGGCCCTAGACGACCTGGCCGAGCACTGCGAGGCCTGTCTGGATCTGGACGCGCTCCTGGAACTGGCGCGCTGAGCAGGGGCGTGGCCGCAAGGTCAGGCGGCCTGCGTCCAGGGGCTGCTCTATCCTTGAGGTGCGAGTTCCACGTCCTCGTAGACATCCGCCAGTGAGAAGCGAATGTCGAGATCACCGCACTGCACCTGAAGCTCCCCCTCCTGCTCGAAGACCTGGTGTCGCCAGATCCCGTCATCTCCCAGGCTGTAGAACTCGACCCGGTGGCGCTCCTGGCTGACGAGCATGTAATAGCGCAGTGAGGGGAGTGATCGATAGGCGACGAGCTTTTCACGGCGGTCGATGACCTCGGTCGAGGGTGACAGGACCTCGGCGATCAAGCAGGGCGACTGCTTGTAGATGGATGCGCTGTCGTCGCGGTCGCAGGCCAGGAGCACATCTGGATAATAGAATGCATCGTGCTTCTCGACCCGGACCTTCATGTCGCTGATGAAGGCGCCACAGGGCGTGCCGCGCGTGGCTGATCTCAAGTGGAAGAATAGGTTGCCAGCGATGCGGTTGTGCGCCTCGCCAGCGCCGGCCATCGCGAACATTTGGCCGGCGACATACTCGTGACGGATGTCGCTCGATTGCTCGGCACCCAGATAGTCGTCCACAGTCATGTAAAGGGCTTGCGCTGCCAGGCTCATGTCGATACCTCTCATGATGGTAGATCAGGTCTCGCGACCAGTATAACCAATGGCTTGAATCAAAGATGCAGCCCAAAGACACCACCAGGGATCCAGCCTACAAGGGCTTCACCAACCTCAGCTGCCCCTTTTACCCTTGTCACCAAGGGGTCAAGCGAGAATTCAACTGCCTTTTCTGTTATTGTCCTCTGATCGCATACGCCTGTCCGGGACCCTATCGGGTCTATACCGATAAGCACGGGCTCAGGCGTAAAGACTGCTCTAAGTGCCGCCTCCCACACGATGGCTACAGCGCTTCCTGGGCGTTCATCCAAAAGTGGCTGGAACGGCCTCGGGTCTGGGACGGACAGGAGCAGCGCGAGCCCTATCGCAACGCCGAACGGGCGTCATAGGTCCACCGAGACGGCCATTTCGCATGGCACGCCTCGGCGCGAAGCCCCTTGCTTCCAGCGCGAAAGGCACTTTGACTGGCCTTTCCTCACACCATGCCTCCATGCTCGTGACCGCGCGTCGTCTGATCTACCGCCGGTCCAGCGTTGCTTGGATGCGTCGTCCAGAACCAGAATCCGCGAGCACTCATGTCTGACTCAGCCTCCTTGCTGCATCGGCGTCTAGCCGAATCCATCCTCATCCTCGACGGCGCCATGGGCACCATGATCCAGCGCCATGGCTTGACCGAGGCCGATTATCGCGGCGAGCGTTTCGCGGACTGGCCCAGCGACCTCAAGGGCAACAACGACCTGCTCGCGCTCACGCGCCCGGATGTGATTCGGGGGATCCACGAGCAGTATCTCGAGGCCGGTGCCGACATCATCGAGACCAACAGCTTCAACGGCACCCGCATCGCCATGGCCGACTACGGCATGGAGGAGCTGGCCCGTGAGATCAACGTCGCTGCGGCGCGCTTGGCTCGGGGGGCGGCCGATGCTTACAGCACGGCGGAGAAGCCGCGCTTCGTGGCCGGGGTCCTCGGCCCGACCAACCGCACCGCCTCCATCTCGCCGGACGTCAACGACCCCGGCAAGCGCAATGTCGACTTCGACACCCTGGTCGCCGCCTATGCCGAGTCCACGCGCGGACTGATCGAGGGCGGGGCCGACATCATCCTCATCGAGACGATCTTCGACACCCTGAACGCCAAGGCGGCGGTCTTCGCCGTGAAGCAGGTGTTCGACGAGGACGGTGTCGAGCGGCCCATCATGCTCTCGGGCACCATCACGGATCAGTCCGGCCGCACATTGACCGGCCAGACGACGGAGGCCTTCTACAACTCGCTGCGGCACGCCGAGCCGCTGAGCATCGGCCTCAACTGCGCCCTGGGTCCATACGAGCTACGCGCTTACGTCGAGGAGCTGTCGCGCATCGGCGAGTGCCTGATTTCGGCGCATCCGAATGCGGGTCTGCCGAATGAGCTGGGCGGCTACGACCTTGGGCCGGAGCAGATGGCGGAGGAGGTCGCCGACTGGGCGCGGAACGGCTTCCTCAACATCATCGGCGGCTGCTGCGGCACCACGCCGGACCATATCCGTGCGATGGCGAAGGCGGTCGACGGCATGGCGCCGCGCGCCAAGCCGAGCATCGCGCCGGCCTGCCGCCTCTCCGGGCTGGAGCCGCTCAACATTGCCGCCGAGTCCTTCTTCGTCAACGTCGGCGAGCGCACCAACGTCACCGGCTCGGCGCGCTTCAAGCGCCTGATCAAGGAGGACGACTACGACACCGCCCTCAGCGTCGCGCTGGAGCAGGTCGAGAACGGCGCCCAGGTGATCGACGTCAACATGGACGAGGGGCTGCTCGACGCGGTCGCCGCCATGAAGCGCTTCCTCAACCTGACCGCGGCCGAGCCCGATATCGCCAAGGTCCCGGTGATGATCGACTCCTCCAAGTGGGAGGTCATCGAGACTGGGCTCAAGTGCGTCCAGGGCAAGCCCATCGTCAACTCCATCTCGCTCAAGGAAGGCGAGGAGAAGTTCCTTCAGCAGGCGCGGCTGTGCCGGCGCTATGGCGCGGCGGTCATCGTCATGGCCTTCGACGAGGTCGGGCAGGCCGATACCCGGGCGCGCAAGGTCGAGATCTGCACCCGGGCCTACAAGCTGCTGACCGAACAGGTCGGCTTTCCGGCCGAGGACATCATCTTCGACCCGAACATCTTCGCGGTCGCCACCGGCATCGAGGAGCACAACAACTACGCGGTCGACTTCATCGAGGCGACGCGCGAGATCAAGCGGACGCTGCCCCACGCCTTGATTTCCGGCGGCGTGTCCAACGTCTCCTTCTCCTTCCGCGGCAACAATCCGGTGCGCGAGGCGATCCACGCGGTCTTCCTCTACCACGCCATCAAGGCCGGCATGGATATGGGCATCGTCAACGCCGGCCAGCTCGCCATCGTTGACGACCTGTCGGACGAACTGCGCGAGGCGGTCGAGGATGTGATTCTCAATCGCCGCGACGACAGCACCGAGCGCATGCTCGAGATCGCCGACAAGTATCGGGGCGACGGCTCGGTGGAGGCACGCCCGGAGGAGCAGGAGTGGCGGAGTTGGCCGGTCGAGGAGCGCCTCAAGCATGCCTTGGTCAAGGGCATTACCGACTACATCGACGAGGACACCGAAGCGGCGCGTCAGGCGCTCGGGCGCCCGCTGCTGGTCATCGAGGGGCCGCTGATGGCCGGCATGAACCATGTCGGCGACCTCTTCGGCGAGGGCAAGATGTTCCTGCCGCAGGTGGTCAAGTCGGCGCGGGTCATGAAGAAGGCGGTCGCCTACCTGTTTCCCTACCTGGAGGCCGAGAAGGCAGCCTCTGGCGATGCCGCCAAGAGCAACGGCCGCATCCTCATGGCGACGGTCAAGGGCGACGTGCACGATATCGGCAAGAACATCGTCGGCGTGGTCCTGCAGTGCAACAGCTACGAGGTGATCGACATCGGCGTCATGGTGGCGGCGGACACGATCCTGCAGCGTGCGCGCGAGGAAAAGGTCGACATCATCGGACTCTCCGGTCTCATCACCCCGTCGCTGGATGAGATGGTGCATGTCGCTAAGGAGATGGTGCGACAAGGTTTGGATGTGCCTCTGCTCATCGGCGGCGCGACGACCTCCAAGGTCCACACCGCCATCAAGATCGCCCCGCAGCGCGAGGCCCCGGTCATCTACGTGCCGGACGCCTCTCGGGCGGTGGGCGTCGCCTCCAATCTGCTGAGCGACGAGCTGCGCGGGCCCTATGTCGACGCGATCCGCGAGGAGTACGCGCGCGTCCGCACGGAGCGCGAGAGCAGGGGGGCGGTGCGCAAGTCCATGCCCATCGCGGCGGCGCGCGCCAATCGCCTGTCAGTCGACTGGGCGAGCTACAGGCCGCCAAGGCCAGCGGTGCTCGATTCCGGGTTTCGTGAATCCGCGCCTTGGACCCTTGAGCTGGAGCCAGCTGGCGGCGGTGTGATCGCCACCATCAAAGGCTTCCCGCTGGAAGACCTGGTGCAGTACATCGACTGGCTACCCTTCTTCAATGCCTGGGAGCTGGCGCACAAAGGCTTCCCGGACATCCTCGACGACGCGGTCATCGGCGAGGAGGCGCGCAAGCTCTACGCCGACGCGCAGTCCCTCCTGGAACGCCTGGTGGGCGAGCACTGGCTGGAGGCGCGCGCCGTGTTCGGCTTCTTCCCGGCCAATGCCGCGGGGGACGACGATATCGCGCTCTATGCCGAAGAATCGCGCGGTGAGCCGATGGCCGTGCTCCACCACCTGCGTCAGCAGATGCCGCGCGATGCCGGACGCAATCAGCCCAATTTCTGTCTGTCCGACTTCATCGCACCCGCTGGACAGGCCGACTGGATCGGCGCCTTCGCACTCACCGCCGGCGTGGGCATCGACGCCCACCTGGCGCGTTTCGAGGCTGATCACGACGACTACAACGCCATCATGCTCAAGGCCCTGGCCGACCGTTTGGCCGAGGCCTTCGCCGAGCGTCTACATCAGTTGGTGCGCACCCGTTACTGGGGGCATGCGGCGGGCGAGGCGTTGAGCAACGAAGAGCTGATCGCGGAGAAATACGACGGCATCCGTCCCGCGCCCGGCTACGCGGCCTGCCCGGACCACACCGAGAAGGGCACCCTCTGGGAGCTGCTGGAGCCTGATCGGCGCATCGGCATCACCCTGACCGAGAACTTCGCCATGCTGCCGACGGCAGCGGTTTCTGGCTGGTACTTCTCGCATCCGCAGGCGCGCTACTTCGGTACCGGCAAGGTCCAGAAGGATCAGGTCGAGGACTACGCCGCGCGCAAGGGCATGACGGTCGCCGAGGCCGAGCGCTGGCTGGCGCCGGTGCTTGGGTATGATGTTTGAATCGGTGGTCAGTTGTCAGTTGTCAGTTGTCAGTTGTCAGTTGTCAGTTGGCAGTTGGCAGGGGCTTGTGAGGCTTGTGGTTGATGCGTGAGGGGGGCTTTGCGGTCTGCTGCTGTGTTGGTGACGGGGCCGGCTCGCTGGTCTTGTAGGATGGGCAAAGCCCTCGCGGTGAGTTTTGTTCGAAGCGCTGAGGGTCGACGGGCGTGCCCATCATCCCCGCTCAGCGCCTTGCAAGATGGGTACGTCCGTCTCGCGCCGAGGTTGCGCTCGTGCGCGGAGTTCAGTTGTCAGTTGTCAGTTGTCAGTTGTCAGGGGCTTGTGAGGCTTGTGGTTGATGCGTGAGGGGGCTTTGCGGTCTGCTGCTGTGTTGGTGACGGGGCCGGCGCGCAGCGGTAAGAGCGAGTGGGCGGAGCGGCTGGCGCTTGAGTCGGGGCGGGCGGTTGTCTATGTGGCGACGGCGCGGGAGGACCGGGACGACGCGGATTGGATGGCGCGTATCGAGGCGCATCGCGTGCGCCGGCCGGCGGATTGGCTGACCCTTTGTGTGCCGACGGCGCTGGAGGGCGAGATCGAGACTCACTCCAGCCCGGATCACTGCCTCCTGGTCGATTCGCTCGGCACCTGGGTCGCCAATCTGCTCGAACTGGATGACGCCGCCTGGGCGGATCGGGTCGAGCGGCTGCTGCAGGCGCTGGCGCGCTGCTCGGGGCCGGTCATCCTGGTGGCCGAGGAGACCGGCTGGGGCGTTATCCCGGCCTATCCGATGGGGCGACAGTTTCGCGACCGGCTCGGCGGCTTGACGCGACGGCTCGGTGCCCGCTGCTCGGCGGTCTATCTGGTTGCGGGCGGCCATGTCCTCGATCTTGCCCGGCTCGGGTCGCCTCTGGACTGATCGGCCTTGGGCAGGATCAGCATCTCTCCGCGCGACGCGCCTCTGTGGGAGGCGCAGCCCTTCCACCGTTGGCGCGGCGTCTGCGCTGCGCAGATGTGGGAGCGCCGCCTCGGCGCGACAGGCACTGTGCTGACCGAGCGGTCGCGTCGGCGCGGCGCTCCCACCGCGCTCGCCCTCGTCCTCGCGCTTTGCGCCTGCTCGGCTCAGGCCGCGCTGCCGACCGTCGTGAGCACCGACCTTTGCTCGGACCTTCTTCTGCTCAAGATCGCCGCACCGGAGCAGATCCTCTCTGTCTCGCGCCAAAGCCAGGATCCGCAGGTGTCGCCGGTCGCCGAGCAGGCGCGACGCTATCCGGCGAACCGCGGCAGCGTCGAGGATCTGCTCCATCTCAAGCCGGACATCGCCCTGGTCTACTTCGGCTGGACCGCCAGACGGCACGCCGATCTGCTCGCCACCCAAGGGATCCGCGCTATTTCTGCCCCCTATCCACGCAATTGGCAGGACAGCCTGGCTGCGGTGCGCGAGATCGCCGCCCAGATCGGGCGCAAGTCGGTCGGCGAGGCCAAGGCCGCCGAGGCCGAGCGACGGATGCGCGCCCTGGCCGAGCGGCAGCGGCCATACCGCATGCTCTATCTGCGCCCCAACGGCGGCACGGCGGGGCAGGGCACCTATGTCGACGACGTCATCACCCGGCTCGGTCTGCAGAATCTGGCCAGGGAGCAGGGGCTGTCCGGCTGGGGCCGCTTTCCCTTGGAGCAGCTGATCACCTCGCCGCCGGATGTCTTTCTGCTCGGCTACTTCGATCGGAGCCGCTCCAAGACCGGCTCGGCCTATGGCCGCCATCCGCTGTTCCGGACCCTGCTGGCGCGCACTCCCAACATCCGCATTCCGGGAAATGCCTGGGGATGCGGCGGTCTTGAGTTGATTGGCGCGGCGGAGCAGATCGCCGCGCACTTGGATCGGCTGCCGCTTGGCGCCGCAGCAGACTTGGGAGACTGAGGGCTTGGCTTATTCGGCGCTGATCATCACACCGCCCAGTTGCGCGATCTGGCACCGCGCGGCCTTCGGGCAAAGCGACGTGGGAGCGGCGCCCCGCCGCGATCGCGCGCCCGTCGCGGCGGGGCGTCGCTCCCTCCGGGTGTGCGGTTGGACCCAAGCATGATCGATACCGCTCATTCGGATGGACTTCCTCGGCGCCGGCCCTTGCCCCTGAATCTGCTTCTGGTCGGGCTCTTGTTGGCGCTGAGTCTGGTCTCGCTGCGTTTCGGCAGCGCACCGCTGTCGCTCGGCGAGGTGGTGGGCGGCCTGCTCGGCACCGGGCCCGAGGAACACCGACTGATCGTGCAGCAGATCCGGCTGCCGCGGGTGGCCCTGGCCTGGCTGGTCGGGCTGGCGCTTGGCGCGTCCGGCGCCGCGCTGCAGGGGCTCCTGCGCAACCCGCTGGCCGAGCCTGGGCTGCTCGGCATCTCGTCTAGCGCGGGACTCGGCGCGGTTTTGACGCTCTATTTCGGCATCAGTGCGATGAGTCTCTGGATACTGCCGGCGGCAGCCATGACCTTCGCACTCCTGGCGACCCTGCTGCTCTATGCCCTCGCACGGGCCGGCTCGAACAATCTGACCCTCATCCTCGCCGGCGTCGCCCTGTCGTCCCTGGCCGGGGCCTTGACCTCGCTGGCCCTGAACCTGGCACCCGATCCGGGCGGGGTGCAGGACATCCTGCTCTGGCTGCTAGGCTCGATCAGCGATCGCAGCTTCGAGGAGGTGTGGCTCTGTCTGCCCTTCGTCCTTATCGGGCTTGGCCTGCTCTTCATGGCCGCGCCCGCGCTCGATGTGCTCAGTCTGGGTGAGGCCGAGGCCGCGACGCTCGGCGTCGACCTGGGCCGGCTGCGCAGACTCATCATTCTCGGCTCGGCCCTCAGCGTCGGTGCCACGGTCGCCGTCACCGGGACCATCGGCTTCGTCGGTTTGGTGGTCCCGCACCTGCTGCGGCGCTTCGTCGCCTATCGCCCTGGACGGCTCCTCCTCGCGAGTGCCTTGGGTGGTGCCGTGCTGGTTCTGGCCGCCGATATCAGCGTGCGACTCCTCGACACGCCGCGCGAGCTGATGCTCGGGGTGGTCACCGCCCTGATCGGCGCCCCCTTCTTTCTCGGTCTGGTGCTGCGCTCGCGGAGGGATCTGCTGTGAGTCTGCTCGAGGTCTCCGGGCTCGAGGTCGTGCTCGGCGGCAAGGCCTGCGTGCGCGACCTGTCCTTGAAGGTCGGCGAGGGCGAACTCTTGGGACTCATTGGCCCCAATGGTGCCGGCAAGAGCACGCTGGTGAAGGCGATCGCGCAGCTGCTGCCGTATCGCGGTCGCATCCGGCTGAATGGTCAAGACTTGGCTCGGGTCGAGGCGCGGGAGCGGGCGCGCCGGATCGCCTACCTCAGCCAGGGTGATGCCGTGCAATGGCCGATTGCCGTTCAGGACCTGGTCGCGCTCGGCCGACACCCCTATCGCGGGAGCTGGTGGCGTGGTGCTGGGACGCCAGGCGCCGAGGATCGCGCGGCCGTCGATGCCGCCTTGCGGGCCGCCGACATTCAGCACCTGCGTCATCGCAAGGTGACCGAGCTGTCGGGCGGCGAGCGTGCGCGGGCACGGCTGGCGCGCGTGCTGGCGGTCCAGGCGCCGCTGATCCTGGCGGATGAGCCAGTGGCGGCGCTGGACCCCAGGCATCAGATCCAGGTCATGGCGCTGCTGCGCGAACACTGCAACCAGGGCGGGAGCCTCATTCTGGTGCTGCATGACCTGACGCTGGCAAGCCGCTTCTGCGACCAACTGCTGTTGCTGGATGGCGGCGCGGGGATCGCGCTTGGTGCTCCAGCGCAGGTGCTGACCGCCCAACACCTGCGCAGCGTCTACGGCATTCGTGCCATCACGGGCGTGCATGAAGGGCTGGACTATGTGCTGCCCTGGGCGTGTGAGCCTCGGGAGGGCAAGTCGGAGATGACTCAGGGTTGACGCGCGATGGAGTTCGCATCCTTATCGACAGCGCGCGACGGCCAGAGTCGCGCCCTTGCCGTCGGCTCCGACGTGGCGACGCTTCTCGACAAGCAGCTCAGAACTCCCGGCGGCAAGCAGCGCTGCGGCCTCGGCGACGCTGGGCGTCCCGACCTCGACGCCGACCCGCGCGCAAGGATTGGGAACGGCGACGGCAGCCAGCTGTTCGGATGGGAAGCATTGGAGCACCCATCCGCGCTTGCGCGCCAGTGCGAGCAGCGCCGGCTCCTCGGCCTTGCGCTGGTGGCTGACAATGCAGCGGACCTCGACTGGCCCGAGTTCCGCCAGGATCGCGTCGACGGCGTCTTCAAGCGTGCTAAGCGCGGTTCCCCGCTGACAGCCGACGCCGATGCAGACCGGGATGCTCTGAGTCATGCTGATTCCAACCGCCTTTGTTGTCTCGACCTGAGTCCGGGAAATGGAACGGCAAAGACGCAAAGGGTCGCCCTTCGGATGGGCATTCCCGCGCGCGTCACCCCCTTGAAATCCTTTGCGAGCTTTGCATTCTTGAGTGATTAAGAAAGCGTCCATCAACAACTTCCCCCCTTTCGCAAAGGGGCGCTAGGGGGGATTTCTGGCGGCATCGCTCGCATCGGGAAATAATTGATGGGCACGTGCTAAGAAAGTGTCCATCAACAACTTCCCCCCTTTCGTAAAGGGGGGCTAGGGGGGATTTCGGGCGGCATCGCTCGCAGCGGGAAATAATTGATGGGCGCTCTCTAAGCTGTTGTTTCTAGGCCGATAGGCTCAATCATGCCTGATCAATCCACACGCCACTGCCCGGCGCTCTTTCTCACCGCATGCGCCTCTGGGCAGGGCAAGACGACCCTGGTGGCGGCGCTTGCCCGCTATCACCACCGGCTGGGTTGCCGGGTTGCTGTGCTCAAGACCGGTCCAGACTTCCTGGATCCCATGATCCTCGGCCGGGCCAGCGGCGCGGAGGTTGGTCCGCTCGACCTCTGGATGGTCGGCGAGGCGGAGTGTCGGCGCAAGCTCTACCAGGCTGCGGGGGAGGCGGATCTCATTCTGGTCGAGGGCGCCATGGGGCTCTTCGATGGCACACCCTCGGGTGCGGATCTGGCCGAGACCTTTGGGCTCCCGGTGGCGGCCCTGATCGATGCGCGCGGCATGGGCCAGACCTTTGGGGCGATCGCGCTGGGGCTGGCGAGCTATCGGCCCGTGCTGAGGTTTCGCGGCGTCTTGGCGAATCAGGTCGCGAGTGCGCGCCATGAGGAAATGCTCCGCGCGGGGATTCCGGATTCGGTTTCCTACTTGGGCAGCCTCCCGCGCCTGGCCGAAGCGGCCCTGCCGAGCCGTCACCTGGGGCTGGTACAGGCCGCTGAGATCGCCGATCTAGAGCAGCGCCTAGAGGCCGCCGCGGATCGCATCGGCGTGACGGCCTTGGCCGAGCTGCCGGCGGCAGTCGCCTTCCACGCACCTGCGGAGTGGACCGAGTTGCCCCGGCTGCTCGCCGGGCGGCGCATTGCCGTCGCGCGAGATGCCGCCTTCTCCTTCATCTACGAGGACAATCTGAGGCTGCTGGAGTCCTTGGGGGCCGAACTCAGCTTCTTCTCGCCCCTGGCTGATTGCGAGGTGACAGCGGACGCCATCTACCTGCCTGGCGGCTATCCTGAACTGCACCTCCAGGCCCTATCCGCCAATGTCGCCATGAAGGAGTCACTGCAAACGCATGTGGCTGCCGGCCGACCCATGTACGCGGAGTGCGGCGGCATGCTCTATCTGCTGGAGCGCTTGATCGACAAGGCTGGCGTCGAGGCCGAGCTTGCGGGGCTTCTGCCGGGGCAAGGGCGCATGCAGCAGCGTCTTGCGGGCCTTGGGATGCAGTCGCTTGAGCTGCCCCAGGGCTGTCTGCGCGGGCATAGCTTTCATCACTCGACGATGCAGGCCCAGGTTCAGCCAGCCGCCTTCGGCACACGGCAACGGGACGGTCAGGCGGGCGAGCCCTTCTATCGTCAGGGGCCAGTGCGGGCCAGCTATCTCCACCTCTACTTCCCGTCGGCACCTGAGGCGGCCGCGGCCCTGTTCCTGCCGGATTGAGGCTGATAAGGTGATTTCCGGGAAACAACAGACCTGTCGTCCGGATCTCGGATGGGCAAAACTCGCGCGATGCGCCTCGTTCAGAGGGCTGGTGGTTGGCGGGCGTGGCCATCCTTCCAGCGGGGCGCCTTGCAAGGTAGGCGCGTCCACCCAAGGCTGAGGCTGCATTCAAGCAGTATCGCCGGCGCTGGGATGGGCCTGGCCCTGTGCCTGCGTATCGTCGAGCACCATGGCGGCTGCATCTGGGTCGCGTCGGAGCCCGGCAACGGGAGCCTGTTTTCGTTTTGTCTGCCCGATGCGTCGCCGGCGTGTCACGACGCTCCCTGGGGTTGCCGCCCTGAGCAGCGGAGTCTTAGTGGCGGTGAGGTATCGGGTGTATAGTCGCGGCCTGTTCCTTGCTGCGAGCGCATCTTCTTGACATCCTGCGCCGCTAACGGCTGCCAGCGAGTTGTTAGGTCACCAAAGGTCTGGATTTCGAGCAGTTCGCGCGCGTCATCAAGTCGATCGAAGGCTTTTGGTTCACCGTCGTTAGATTGCCGCCGCGAGACTGACGCAAGGCGCAGAGGTTGCCAAATTAGAAGTCCAATCACCTTGCCCGATCACGTCTTGGGGCAAGTGCCCGCGTAGGTTCCGGAGTTGATCATGTCTAGCCCCGCTGCACGATATGACGCCACTGCGCCGCTGCGGTTGCTGGTGGTCGAGGACAATCCAGCCGATTTGCGCTTGATCGAGTTGATCCTCTCCGGCTCGGGCATCGACGTCGATGCGGCGGAATGCCTGACCACAGCAGAGGCTCAGCTGAATCAGGTCCAGGGTCAGCGCGGTCTTGATCTGGTCTTGCTGGATCTCGGGTTGCCCGACAGCCAGGAGTTGGATGGGCTCGCGCGACTGCTGGAGATGGCGCCGGGGTTGCCGATCGTGGTGATGACCGGCCTTGATGATGATCGCCTCGGCTTCGAGGCCCTGAGCCTCGGCGCGGAGGACTTCATACAAAAGGACTGGCTCAACGATGCGGCGCTGGTCCAAAGAACGCTGCGTTTCGCCTGGGAGCGCAATCGGTTGCGTCGTCGTTTGCAAGCGGCCGAACGTGAGCGGGAGGCCTTGGCGATGGACCGCATCGACGCCGGCACCAAGCTCAAGGTCAGCGCGGGTGCCTTCGGGCTGCGGCCCTTGCGGGAGAGCGATGCGAAGCTCTTTGCCGAGATTCGCGATGCCTACGGCGGCATCCTCGCCGCCGCTGCCGAGCGCCAGGTCTATCAGGTGGAGCACCCGGTGAGTGAGCAGTTGCGCAAGTTGGCGGACCGGCTTGGCTTTGTGCGGGCGAGTCCCCGCGACCTGGTCGACCTGCACACTGCGGCGCTGGCTGCGCTCACCCCGGCCGTTGGCCCCGCGGAGGAACGCTTGTTGGTGAGCGAGGGTCGTATCACGATCCTCGAATTGATGGGCTACCTCGCGTCCTACTACCGGCGCTACTATGTTGGCAGCATGGGCATCCGGAGCGTAGAGGAATGACGAATCCGGCCATGAATCGAGAACATGCCATATGAGCAATTACACATTGCGTCTTTTCATTACCGGTCATACGCCGCAGGCGGAACGCGCCATCGCCAATCTCAAGCGCATCTGCGCAGATGAGCTGCAGGGGCGTTACGAAATGGAGGTGGTCGATCTGATGGAAGACCCGGAGGAGGGCGAGCGCCAACGCATCATCGCCACCCCGACCCTGATCAAACAACTGCCGCCGCCGTTACGGCGCATCATCGGTGACCTATCCGACAAAGAGCGGGTGTTATCGGGACTGGATATCTTCCCGATCCTGAACGACGACGGAGACGCCCATGAGTAGAGTGCGAACCCCCCAAGTTGAAAAGCTGCCCAGCGGTGTTCCGGGTCTGGACATCGTCACCGACGGCGGTGTGCCCCGAGCCCGTACCACACTGATCGCCGGCACCGCCGGCAGCGGCAAGACCATTCTTGCGGCGCAGTTCCTGGTGGAGGGTGTGCGGCAATTCGACCAGCACGGCGTCTTTATCACCTTCGAGGAGAGTGCCGAGGACATCCGGCGCAATGTCGCCTCGCTCGATTGGGACGTCGCCGCGTTCGAGGCGGCTGGTGCCTGGATGTTCGTCGACGCCTCGCCGGAGCCGGGCGAGCCGGTGATCGAGACCGGCGGCTACGACCTCGGCGCGCTCATCGTGCGCATCGAGATGGCGGTGAAGGCGGTTGGCGCTACGCGTGTCGTGCTCGACTCCTTGGGTGCCATCTTCAACCAATTCGAGAACGTCAGCATCATCCGCAACGAGCTGTTTCGGCTGACCGTGGCACTCAAGCAGATGGGGGTTACCGCGCTCATGACCGCCGAGCGCGACGACGAGTATGGCCCCATCGCGCGCCACGGTGTCGAGGAGTTCGTTACCGACAATGTCATTGTGCTGCGCAATGTGCTTGAGGGCGAGAAGCGTCGACGCACCGCCGAGGTGCTCAAGTTTCGCGGCACCACGCATCAAAAGGGCGAGTATCCCTTCACGGTCATGGAGGGGCAGGGCATCGTCGTCATCCCGCTGTCGGCCATCAAGCTGAGGCAGCGTTCCTCGAACGTGCGGATCAGCGCCGGCAACGCCGAACTCGATGCCATGTGCGGCGGGGGCTTTTTTCGTGACTCCATCGTGCTGGTCTCTGGCGCAACGGGTTGCGGTAAGACCCTGATGACCACCGAGTTCATTTCCGGTGGCGCCGACCGCGGCGAGCGCTGCTTGCTGCTCGCGTTCGAGGAAAGCCGCCATCAGCTGATGCGCAATGCATCCGGCTGGGGGCGTGATTACGAGGCCTATGAGCAGGGTGGCTTACTGAAGATCATCGCGAATTATCCGGAATCTTGCGGGCTCGAAGACCACCTGATCGCGATCAAGCAGGCCATCGACGACTTTCGTCCAAACCGCGTCGCCGTTGACAGCCTGTCGGCGCTCGAGCGGGTTTCGACCGTCAAGGGCTTTCGCGAATTCGTTATCAGCCTGACATCCTTTATCAAGGACACTGAGGTCGCGGGGTTGTTCACGGCCACCACGGAGCGGCTTCTCGGCGGCGAATCGGTGACCGAGGCGCACATCTCGACCATCACGGATTCCATCATCCTGTTGCGCTACGTCGAGATGCTCGGCGAGATGAAGCGCGGACTCACGGTGCTGAAGATGCGCGGTTCGCCGCACGATAAGAGCATCCGCGAGTTCAACATCGACGGCACCGGTATGCACATCGGGCATGCCTTCCGCAGCGTCTCGGGCATCCTGGCCGGACATCCGCAACACATCCCGCAACGTGAATTGGAGCGCATGGAAGAGCTGTTCAAGGATGTTTCCCCGAGCGACTGATGGCTCTCGGCGATCTCGGGGTTGCGTGATCCTCGCTGCGCGCGTTGGTGCGGCCGCCCGGGATCAGCAGAGGGCGAGACGCTCGGCCGGCACCGGCTGCCCGATCAGATAGCCCTGTCCTTCATCGCATCCCAACTCCACGAGGATGCGCCGCTGCTCCTCGGTCTCGATGCCCTCAGCGATGACCCGCTTGTCGAGTCCATGGGCAACGGCGATGGTGCCTTCGATCAAGGCCCGATCCGCGCGGTTTTCGCTCAGGCCGGCGACCAAGACGCGATCGATCTTCACCGCAGAGATGGGCGGCAGCTTGAGCATCTCCAGCGAGGTATAGCTGCTGCCGAAGTTGTCGATATGGATCTGCACGCCAAGGTCCATGAGCGCAGTCAGTGTTTCGGTCGAGCGACTCTTGTTGTGAAAGATGGCGGTCTCGGTGATCTCCAGGGTCAGCGCGTCTGGGGAGATGCCCGAGTCGCGAAGTACGCTGTCGATGTCCTTCGCCAGATCAGATTGCTCGAGCTGTAGCGGCGAGACATTGACCGCCACCGACACTTGGCGCTTGCACTGCTCGCGCCAGCGAAGCGCTTGCCGGCAGGCCATCGACAGCGTCTGCCGGCCCACCTCGACGACCAGCCCCGTGCTCTCCAGAATCGGCATGAAGTCATTGGCGGCGACCAGACCGCGCTCTGGATGACGCCAACGCAGCAGGGCCTCGGCGGCGACGCAGGCCCCGCTGCGCAGGTCCGTCCGGGGCTGAAAAAAGAGGACGAATTGCTCGTGCAACAAGGCCTCGCGCAGTTCCTGCTCCAGTTCCAGGCGTGACTTCTGGACTTGGGTCATGTCCGTGCGATAGACACTGAAGCCGCTCCCAGCTTGGCGTTTGGCGTCATACATAGCGCTGTCGGCCTGGCGCAGGAGTTCCCGCGGGTCTCGACTATGCAGGGGGCAGAGACTCAGGCCGATGCTGGTCCCGATGCTCAGTTCCCGATCAGCGAGTTGGAACGGCCGCTCGAACAGCTCGAGGAGCTTGTGTGCGACTTCGGTCGCGGCCCGCAGCGTCGTCACGCCGGGGAAGATGGCGGTGAACTCGTCGCCGCCCATGCGCGCGAGGGTGTCTGAGGCGCGCATGGTTGCGGATAGACGCTGCGCTACGGCACAGAGCAGATCGTCGCCGGTCGCGTGGCCGAGGGTATCGTTGATGCCCTTGAAGTTGTTCAAATCCATGAACATCAGCGCGAAACCATGCCGATCGCGACGCATGCGCTTCACCGCCTCTTCCAGACGGTCGAAGAAGAGGCCTCGGTTGGGCAGTCCGGTCAGGCTGTCTTCGAAGGCGAGATGGCGCACTTGCTCCTCGGCTTGCTTGCGCTCGGTGATGTCGTAGAGCATGACCAGATACGCGAAGCGATCCTGCCACCGGGTCTCGGTGGCCGAGACTGCGGCGACTCCTGGGCTGCCGTCGGCACGCTTCACGTTGAACTCGGTCTCGAAATTGCTCACCGACGGGATGCCGAAGGGGGCGCCAAGGAGCTGTTCTGACTTGATCGACAAGAGCCGTGAGGCGGCGGGGTTCCCATAGAGGACGGTGCCCTCTGCGTCGAGAACGAGGATGCCAGCTTGGTTCTCTTGTACCAAGCAGGAGAAATTGTGGCGGCTCTCCTCGAGCGCCGCCTCTGTCGCACGCCGTGCGGCATGGGTCTGTCGGTGCTGGTACTCGATGTCATTGAGGGCCAGGCTGTGTTCGCTTAGGGAGTGCTGAGCAGCCTGCAGACGGGCAGAAAGTGTCAGGATTCGGTGCAGACTGAAACCGCCAAGTCCGAGCAGGACGAGGGCGGCCAGGGTGCAGGGATGCTTCACGGCTGAGAGGGTTGCCTGGCGCCAAGGCGCATCAGTGATCTGAGTGGCCGTCGCTCGGGGATCCTTGGCTGGCGCTGTGATCGCGTCTGTCGTCTGCGCCAATGCAGCAGGGAGCACCGAACCGGTCAGTAGGGTTAGGACGAGGAGGGTCGTTACGGCCCCTTCAATTGGCCGGAACTGATGCGGTCTCTTGTCTAGGGTGTGCGCTCGTCTTGGGTCCAACTGCGTCTCCGCATAGGGTGTGACCACAACTGATCCCTAGCGTAGGTGGGGTCGAGGTCCGAGGCTCAACGAAAGGGTGCTGCAGTTGCTGGGCTGATCGCGTCAAAGGCATCACTCCCAAGAGTGAGCCAAAGAGGCGCGTCAGTATACCTAGGTGAAATACAGCTGGAGTATCCAAGATGACTTATGCCATCGGGATCGCTATCGTCGGTTCGATACCGATACCGATACCGACGGCCTTGGATGGTCGGACGCTTCATCGAAATTCGACTCATCTGCAAGCATTTTGCGCCCTCAAGGATTCTAGGCCTTTTCGGCCGTCAATACCGTCACCGGCATTGCCGTCCGCCAGCCATCGAAGCGACCAAGCGGACTGGCGTGGGCGACTGAGATTCGCGTTAGCTCGCCGCCAATGCGCTCACGCAGGGTGACGAGGAAGGCTTCGCTCTGGATGGTCACGGCGTTAGCGACCAGCCGCCCGCCTGGCTTGAGTGCCTGCCAGCAGTGCTCGGCAACGCCCTCGGCCGTCAGGCCGCCGCCGATGAAGACGGCATCCGGTGGCTCCAGACCTTCCAACCCCTCGGGTGCCCGTCCGGCGACCAACGTGAGATCCGGCACGCCGAGGTTCCTGCAGTTGCGTTCGATGAGTGAGCGTCGGGCGGCGTTGGGCTCCACGGCGATGGCGCGGCAGCCGAGGTCCGCGCGCATCCACTCGATGCCGATTGAGCCGCAGCCGGCGCCGACGTCCCACAGCAGCTCGCCCGGAAGGGGCGCGAGTCGGGCCAGGGTGGCGGCCCGGACGTCTCGCTTGGTGAGCTGACCGTCGTGCTCGAAGGCGTCGTCGGGCAGGGCGCCGCGTCGCGACAGCGGCTTGGTCTGGGCGTCCGCGACGCACTCCACCGCGATGAGATTGAGCGCCTCGCATGGCGGCTGCTGCCACGCGAGGGCTGTCCCCTCAATGCGGCGCTCGGCCGGGCCGCCGACGCGCTCGAAGACCATGAGCCGGCTGCCGCCATAGCCCCGGCTTGTCAGGAGCGCGGCCAACTGAGCTGGGCTCTCGCCGTCGGCCGACAAGACCAGCAGGCGGGCTGCGGGTGCCAGGTGCAGGTTGACGCGCTCGAGCGGGCGTCCGTGGGCCGGTATGAGCTGCACGTCCTGAAGTGGCCAACCCATGCGCGCGGCAGCCAGGGACATGGACGAGGGGGCGGGCATGATCCGCATCTCATCCGCTGGCACGCGTGAGGCGAGGCTGCCGCCGATGCCGAAGAGCATGGGGTCGCCGCTGGCGAGGACGCAAACCGGGCTGCCGCGATGCGCCAGCAATAGCTCGTAGGCCGCACTGAAGGGACTGGGCCAATGCAGCCGCTGCTGCTGTGCTTGGCTGGGAATCATGGCGAGATGCCGCTCGCCGCCGAAGAGGATGCGTGCCTCCGAGACAGCCTGCCGCGCCGCCTCGCCGAGTCCGGTCAGGCCATCCTCGCCAATACCGACGATGGTGAGCCAGAGGCTCATGGCGTCTTACCCCAAGGCACTGAAGGTTGAAGAATCGCAGAAGGTTGCAAATAGGGTGTGAGGTCGTGTGCAGTCAGTCGGGCCTTGGGCATGAGGGGTGCTCGGATCAGGGGGAGTGCTCGGATCAGGAGACTGTGCTCCTAGCCCTACGGGTGGAAAAACATCGTGCAGTCCACCGAGCGCCTTGCTGCCAGTGGTGGATTTCGCACTTGCTCATCGACCCTCGGGGTTGAGTGGGGTGGTTGGTGCTGGCGCCGCCATTGGCCGCGCAGCAACATTGCAATTATACTGCTCTGCTTGTTGAAGCAAATCCCTCCCTTCTTTCTTGACTTCCGGCCAGGGCCACGACTCGGACAGCAGCGCTGCTCCGAGCGATTGCGCGTTGCCGCGTGACAGAGACTCGCAATGATCGACTACGTCCGAGATGCCCACGACATCTATCGCCAATCCTTTGCCATCATTCGCGCCGAGGCGAATCTGGAGCCGATCCCGGATGATCTCGAAGCGCTGGCGGTTCGTGTCATTCACTCCTGCGGCATGCCGGATGTGATCGACGATTTGCGCTTCTCGCCGGGGGCTGGCCAGGCTGGACTCGCCGCGATGGCGTCTGGTGCCCCGATTCTGTGCGACAGCCGCATGGTTGCCGAAGGCATCACGCGGGCACGGCTGCCGGCGGCAAATGAGATCATCTGCACCCTGCAGGACCCGAGCGTCCCTGATCTCGCGAAGAAGCTCGGCAATACGCGGACGGCGGCAGCGCTCGAGCTGTGGCGTGCGCATTTGGAAGGCGCCATCGTCGTTGTCGGCAATGCCCCGACCGCGCTCTTCCGACTGCTCGAGATGCTGGACGAGGGCGTGCCCAAGCCGGCGCTGATCCTTGGCTTTCCGGTTGGCTTCGTCGGCGCCGCCGAGTCCAAGGAGGCGCTCGCCGAGGACAGCCGAGGCGTGCCTTTCGTAACGCTCCGCGGGCGCCGTGGCGGTAGTGCCATGGCGGCAGCGGCCGTGAACGCCCTCGGGCGGGAGCATGGCTGAGTCATGGAGAAGGGGCGTTTACTTGGCCTGGGCGTCGGCCCGGGCGATCCAGAGCTGATTACCCTCAAGGCGCTGCGCTATCTGCGTGATGCTCCCGTCGTTGCCTACTATGTCGGCAAGGCGAAGCGCGGCAATGCCCTGACGAGCGTCAAGCCGCATCTGCGCTCGGATCAAATCCGTCTGCCATTGGTCTATCCCATCACCGGAAAGAAGCCGGATCCGCCATACGACTACGAGGGTGTGATGCGCGCCTTCTATGACGAGGCCGCCGAGCAGGTGGCTGAGCACCTCGCGGCCGGGCGCGACGTTGCGGCCCTGTGCGAGGGGGATCCCTTCTTCTACGGCTCCTTCATGTACCTGCACGATCGGCTCGCCGAGCGCTTCGAGACGGAGGTCGTTCCCGGTGTCTGCTCCGTGGTGGCCAGTGCCTCTGTGCTGCGCACGCCGCTGGTCTATCGTGACCAACGGCTCCAGGTGCTGGCCGCGACCTTGCCGGAAGCGACCCTGGCCGAGATGCTCTGCGGCGTCGAGGCGGCCGCCATCATGAAGCTCGGCAGCAACTTCGAGAAGGTGCGCCGGGTCATCTTCGACCTCGGGCTCCAGGACCGGGCGCTCTACGTCGAGCGCGCGACCATGGACGGCGAGCGCATCCTGCCGTTCGGTGAGATCTCACCCGAGAGCGTGCCCTATTTCTCCATGGTGCTCATTCCGGGCGAGCGGTGGAAGGGCTGATGGCGTCCCTAGGTGGGCCTGTGCCGCTCCTCATCATTGCCGACGTAACGGGCACGGACATCGCCGAGCGCTTGCGGGCGGCCTTGCCCGACTGGGGCTTGGAGCCTGTGCCGGCGGATGGCGACCCGGGCCGCCTGACACACTTCCTGAGCGCTGCGCTTGCCGCCGCTCGCCCGGTCATCTTCGTCGGGGCACTTGAGCCGCTCGTCATGGCCCTGGCACCGGCACTAGGCAGCCGCGAGCACGCCTTCGTCGTGGTCGCGGTCGCCGCGGATGCTTCGAGCGTGACGCCTGTCCTTGGTCTAGGGCAGGGTGCTGACGCTTTGTCCCGAGCGCTGGAGCAGGCGCTGCGCGCCGCGCCGCCAGCGCCGCGACCTGGTCGGCTCGCGGTGATCGGCCTTGGACCTGGTGCCCCGGAGTTGATGGCGCCCGCCGTGCGGGATGAGCTGGACCGCGCTCAGGATATCGTCGGCTATACCACTTACGTGCGCATGGCCGGGAACCTTCGCCCAGAGCAGCGCATTCTCGACTCAGACAACCGCTGCGAGATGGAGCGGGCGCGTTTAGCGCTCCGACTTGCGGCCGAGGGGCGGCACGTGGTCGTGGTTTCCTCCGGAGATCCAGGCATCTTTGCCATGGCGACGGCCGTCGTCGAGGCACTGGATGAGTCCGACGAGCCCGCTTGGCGCAACGTCGACCTCGCCATTCTACCGGGTATCTCCGCCGCTCAAGCCGCCGCCGCTCGGGTCGGTGCGCCGCTCGGTCATGACTTCTGCATCATCTCGCTGTCGGACAATCTCAAGCCCTGGTCTCAGATCGAGCGCCGGCTGGAGCATGCCGCCCAAGGTGACTTCGTCATCGCGCTCTACAACCCCAGCTCCAAGGCGCGGCCCTGGCAGCTCTGTCAGGCGCTGGAACTCCTGAGACGACATCGGCTGCCCGCGACCCCGGTGGTGCTCGGCCGCGACGTGGGGCGTCCGGCTGAGCGGGTGCTGACGACCACCCTGGGTGAGGTGCGGCCCGATCAGGTGGACATGCGCACTGTCGTCATCATCGGCTCGTCCCTGACGCGCCAGTTCCCGCGCGGCAATGACAGCGACGGCGGCGCCTGGGTCTACACCCCACGCTGGTATCCGGACGGCGAGCCCGCGGAGCACTGACGCCAGTCAGCCTAACGCCGCCTGAGCGTCCGCTCGATCCACGCGAGAGTCTCCGTCACATTTCGCGCCAGCGGGACTTGGGGTCGCTTGGGGCGCTCGCGCATGATGACGCGGATCCCGCGCTCGCGTGCCGCGACCAGCTTGTCCGCGGTCGCTTCTCCGCCGCTGTTCTTGCAGACGATGGTGTCGATACGCTGTGCGTCGAGCAGTCTGCGCTCGCGCTCCAGATCGAAGGGGCCACGCGAGAGCAGCAACTCCGACAGACGAAAGGGCGGCATGGGGTCGGGGGGCGTCACCACACGGATCAGAAACCAGATGTCGTCCAGCCTGGCGAAGGGGGTGAGTTCCTGCCGGCCGACGGCGAGAAAGACCCGTTTCGCAGCAGTCTCCCTCAAGGCGTCGATTGCCGCGTCCCAATCATTGACAGGGCTCCAAAGATCGCCTGGGGTGGCGACCCAAGCGGGACGCTCGAGCCGTAGCAGCGGGACGCCTTCCAAGCGGCAAGCCTCGGCCGCGTTCCAGCCCATGCCCGAGGCGAACGGGTGGGTCGCGTCGACAACCGCCTGGATTCCCTCATCCCGCAGATACTTGGTCAAGCCTGGGACACCGCCGAAGCCGCCGATGCGTGTCTCGCCGGCCGCCAGGCGCGGATTGGCCGTCCGTCCGGCGAGTGACGTCATGACGCTGAGTGTGGGGGTGGTGGCGAGGGCGTCGGCGAGCCCATAGGCCTCGGTCGTGCCGCCGAGAATCAGGATGCGGGATGTCATGCGGGGATAGCTACTGGTGGCGCACCCTGGCCTTGTTGCGATATGTCGCCGTGCTGGGCGTCGCAGCGCGGTCTGCGGTGAAGGGGCTGGTGCTGCGGGTTGGCGGGAATCGGTCTGGGCGCATGGCCGTGGCGCTCGGCGCCACGGCAGACCTGACATCGCGGAGCCATGCCAGGTGCAGCGGTTAAGGCAGGCTGATCCGCGTCATGATCCCATCTTTGAGCCGCCAATGCTTGATGCCAGCGGCGATATGGATCAGCACTAGGACCCCGACGATCAAGCCGCCGATCCCGTGGTAGAAGAACATCATTTCGCCGAGTTCTTTGTTCTCACCGATGATCCCGGGAAGCGTCATGCCGAAGAACTGAATGGGGTAGCCGGAGGCCGCGGTCGCAATCCAGCCGCCGATCGGCAGACCGATCAGGAAGACGTAGAGCAGCAGATGGATGCCGCCGCCGACCAGACGCTCCAAAGCCCCGAGCGGCGGGTCATAGGGCGGTGGCGGTGTGCGCAGGCGCAGCACGATGCGCAGGATGGTGAGCAGCAGGAGCAAGATGCCGAAGCTCTTGTGGACCATGTAGAGCGTGTTGGTGGTCTCTTCACCAAGCAGGTCCTTGAGTCCGCCGTAGCCGAGTGCCCAGAAGGCCAGGCCGGCACCGAGCAGGCCGAAGACGATGAGTGCAATCAGCCAGTGGAGCAGGCGCTGCAGTAGGGTATAGCGCGGGATGGTGGCCAAGGTTGTCACCTCGTGTTCAATACAGGGATGGAGAGGGTTGGAAAGCTCGGGTCCGAGTTGGACCGCGCGCCTATCTTATACGCGCTGCGGGCAAAGGGCAGCATTTTGCTCAGACATGGATTCATCATGTCTTGGTTGATGCTTCGCGGTCGTGCCTCAATTGCTTGGGGGTCTTCAACCGAACGGAGCCCCGGGCATGGTGACCACCAGCATTCAACCCTCACCGAGCCGGCTGCAAAGCGCGCTCGGCTACCTCAATTGGGTCTTCAATCCCTTCCAACGGCTGGGCGTCGTGGGTGTCTACGACCTGCTCTCGACCGGCTCACCCACGGAGAAGGGGCTCTATCTCAACCTGGGATACTGGCCGGACGCGAAGGACCTGGATAGCGCCTGTGACGCCCTGGCGATGCTGGTCGCGGACAGCGCGGACATGGGCGCTGGCGATCAGGTCCTGGACGTAGGCTACGGCTTTGGCGACCAGGACCTGCTGTGGGCGCGTCAGTGCCGTCCGGAGCGCATCATTGGGCTCAATGTGACGGCCTCGCAAGTGGCTGTGGCGCGTCAGCGGGTCGAGGCGGCCGGGCTTGGCGATCGCCTCGACCTGCGTCAGGGCTCGGCGACCCAGATGCCGCTCGAGGATGCCTCGGTCGACAAGGTCGTCGCCGTCGAGTGCGCCTTTCATTTCGTGACTCGGGAGGATTTCTTGCGCGAGGCCTGGCGTGTGCTGCGCCCCGGCGGGCGCCTGGTCACGGCGGATATCCTGCCGATGCCCAGGGTCAGCGGTGTCTGGGCGCGTTTGAGGCAGGGGCTGTCCTGGTGGCTGGTGGCCAGCAAGTTCGCCATTCCGGAGGCGAATACCTACACCCGACCGACCTACCATTCCCTGCTGACCTTGCGCGGATTCGAGGATGTCCGTGTGGAGTCGATTCGCGATCAAGTCTACGCGCCGCTGCATGCCTATCTCCAGCAGCACCCAGAGACCGTCCGGCGCCTGCATCCGATCGCCAGACTGGCCGCGTATTTTGCACTGCGTTTCGACGCGAGCAGCGTCTACAGCGGCCTAGACTACGTCTTGGTCAGCGCGACGAAGCCAGGCTAGGTCTGACGTCAAACCGCCGTCTTGAAGGCCCGATCCGGCACCGCGCCTGGATGCGGCTGCCGCGATTGGTCTCACTCATCTCGCTGCCGCGTCCGCTCACTGGCCTCGACCAGCAAGGCGATGAAGCGGTACCCGGCGTGGACCAGCTTGCTGTAGGGCATGAGTAAGAAGAACGCGAGTACGCTCCCGAGATGGATTGCCAGCAGGAGCCCCATGGCGGCCGTCTCGCGCCAGAGCAGCAGGGCCAATCCCGTCAGGGCGACGGACAAGAGCAAGACCAGCAGGGCGTAGTCCGCCTTGAGTGCGACCGCTGCGGTAGGCTCCCGGTCTCCATGCCGCTTGAGCCAGAGCAGTCCGGCGATCGCGGCGGACATCAGCAGGCCGCCCAGGGTGCCCAGGACCACAGGTGCGCTGGTGAGCGGGTAGGGCGCCTCCCACCCCAGCGCGTGATGATAGTAAGTTGCGACGCCCGTTGCCGCGAAGCTGAGCAAGAGTCCGAGCACCATGCCTTGATGGATCCACCGCCGCTTGTGCGAGGGCTGCTCGTCCAGGTCATTGCAGCCCGGTCCGCCGCCGCTCAGGTTGCGCAGGAGTAGGACATCGCGCAGCGCGCTCAAGAGGGCGCGCAGCGTCAGGGTGACAGCTTCTGTCCGAGCGGCACGCCAATAACGGTGCAGACCCATCCCGAAGGCGAGCATCGACCAGGCGAGCGGCAGCAGTCCCAGGACCAGCATCCAGCCCCAGGGCATGATGCGATAAAAGGCGCCGGGGCCGGTGTGCTGCGCGAAGAGGATGTCGTGGGGGAGGCTCCATAGGACGAGGGCGAGCAGGAGTCCGACCGCGCCGAGACCGACCATCACCGCAGTCAGGACGCCGCGCTCGAGCAGGCCGGCGAAGGCGCGCGGCCAGGCGTAGTCGGCGTAGCTTTGGTGGCGCATTTCAGCCAAGGCGCGCGGGACATTGACGGCGAAGCCGTGCGGCGGTGCGTACTGACAGGCGTAGAGACAACTGCGGCAGCCGTGGCAGAGGTTTGCCAGGTGCGCAAGGTCGCCGTCCGCTAAGCGCGGCCGGTGCTTGGCGGCCTCGAAGAGATCGCAGAGGCCGTTGCAGTAGCCGCAGGCGTTGCAGATGCCGAGCACGCGGCGGGCTTCAGTGCGCCGCTCATCGCTGGGCATGGCGCGCGGCCTCCTGCCCGGCAAGGCGCCCGAAGACGATCCCAATGGTCAGCGCAAGCCCTGAGACATAGCCGCGCGGGATGATATTCGGCGCCATGATCATGCCGGCGGCGAAGAGGTTTTCCATCGCTCCACCCTTGGTCAGTCTCACGCGGGTCTGAGCGTCGATGCCGACCCCATGGTAGGTAAAGGTGATTCCGGGCCGCATGGGGTAGGCAGCGAAGGGTGGCTCGGTGAGGGGCAGGGCATGTCCGGACTTGGGGGGATCCAGCCCGACGCTGTGCCAAGCGGCCGTATCCCCAGGATCATCCGACGCACGGACGGCCGCGTTGTAGTCCGCCACCGTCGCCGCGAGCGCGACGGGATCGATACCCATGACCTCGGCGAGCGCCGTGACGCTCGCCGCGCTGAGCGGCGGGTAGAGCGAGGGCGGGGCCGCGCGGACGCCGCGCGCGTCCAGGATGAGGTGGCCGATCTGTCCCGGAAAGCGCGCCAGACGCTGTCCCCAGAGGGCGTAGCGGGTCGAGGCCGTGTCGCCGCCTTCATCGTAGGCGCGTCGCCCCCTGACATCGACGACGATGCCCGCCGGCATGCAGCGCACACGGGTCGCGATACCGCCGTCGTCGTCGGGCGAGCGCGCATCGACCGCGACCAGGTAGGCGTGCTCGGGGTCGCCGACCGACACGGCGCCTTGAGCGAGCATGGAGCGCAGGACCTTGCCCTCGGCGTAGGGTGTTCCGCGGTTGATGAAACCCTCGGCCGCGTCGCCCCAGTGGGTGCGCAGCCAGTCGCGGCTGGCCTGGGCGCCGCCGCAGCAGGCGATGACGGCCCTTGGGCTGAGGGTGTGGACATGGCCGCCGGAGCTGATGGTCACTTGCTCCAGCCGGCCGTCGCGGATGCTGAGATCCTGGACTTCGGTGGCGTAGTTCAAGACCACACCAAGGCGCTCGGCGGTCGTGTAGAGGGCGTTGAGCATGGACTTGCCGCCGCCGAGCAGGAAGGCCGTCTTGCGCGAGGGCGGCAGCACGCCACTCGCGTGAGACTGGAAATGCACGCCGGCCCCTTCGAGCCAGTCCGTGATGTCTTCCGAGCCTTGGATGAGCAATGGGGTCAGTATTGCGTCTATGGTGCCGGCCGTGGCTCGCTCTAGATCGGCCCAAAACTCCGTCTCCGGATAGGGGCCTGTCGAGAGCGGGGTCGTCTTTACATGCATGAATCGCAGGTTACGCGAATGCCGGGTGTTGCCGCCCCGGAGTCCGCGCGGGGCCTGCTCCAGCAGGCGCACGGAGACGCCGGCCCGGCGCGCCGCGATGGCCGCGCACAGCGCTGCGGTGCCGCCGCCGATGACCAGCACATCGGGGGTGGCGCCCAAAGGGTTTGGATCAGGCATCAGCGTGGATGGCCACCCGGCATGATGGCGAACGAGACGGGGCGTTTGACAAGGACTCGTGGAGCTGAGAAGAATAGTTGGCTTTATCGCCGCAAAGGTTATCGGCGCAAACTCTATCGACGCACAATACGCAAGGTCCATCACCTCATGCAAGAATCCCTTTCACCGAGCCGCCGGCGCGGCACTGACGATGGGCACACCGCTCGTGGGTAAGGTCTGGTTCGTCGGCGCTGGACCTGGCGCGCCCGATCTCATCACGGTGCGCGGTGCGCGGCTGCTCGCGGACGCAGGCGCCATCCTCTACACGGGCTCCCTGGTGGCCGAAACCGTGCTCGAGTGGGCGCCCGAGGGCTGCGAGATCGCGGATTCCAAGTCCATGGATCTTCAGCAGGTGACAGCCTGGCTGCTGGAGCGGGCTCAGCGCCACGAGACCGTGGTGCGGCTGCAGACCGGAGACCCTACCCTCTACGGCGTGCTGGCCGAGCTGGCCCGTCCGCTGGACGAAGCGGGGATTCCGGTCGGCATCGTCTCCGGGGTCTCCTCCGCCATGGCCTCGGCCGCCGCGGCCGGAGAGTGTCTGACCCTGCCCGAGGTCACCCAGACCGTCATCTTCACCCGACTCTCCGAGCGGACCCAGATGCCGGAGCGCGAGTCTTTCGCCTCCTTGGCGGCGCACCATTGCACCCTCTGCATCTTCCTGTCGATCGAGCGCATCCAGGCGGTGGCGGATCATCTCATCGCTGCCGGCTGGCAGTCGACAGCGCCCGTGGTCGTGGTCCACAAGGCGACCTGGCCCGATGAGGAGTTGGTGCTGCGCGGGACGCTCGAAGACATTGCGGAGCGCTGCCGCGAGGCCAAGGTCGAGCGCCAGGCATTGATCTTGGTGAGCCCGGCGCTGGGCGCGCGCTCAAGCGCTCGGACCCAGGCGTCCAAACTCTACGACGCCGCCTTTCCGCGCCGTTTCCGCCCCGCGCGCTCGTCTGGTGCAGCGACGGATTAGCCGCCGTTCCATGCAGCTCGAAGACACCGAACGCTATGTCCTAACCCGTCAAGGTCGCTACCTCTCGGCGACCTTCAAGCGTCCGCATCGCGTCCTCAGCACCTGCCGCATCAACGGCGGGCTGCGGGAGGACCTGACCCATATCGCCAATCATCAGAGCTGCGAGGGCGTCGCCCACGTCGTGCGCGATCGCGCGGTGTCTGGTCACGATGCCTATCATCGCCACGCCTGTGGTGCGGGCGAGCTGCCGCCGGAATCAACCGCACTCATGGCGACCGCCGCCAACATGCAGTGCGCGACACTTGCCCAAGCCGCCTATGAGGATCTCGCGGTGTCCGTCATTGCAACCGCCGGTGTCTTGGGCAATGCGACCCGTGCTGGCGACCCGGCCGGTTGGCACGAATACCAGGACGGCAGCCGACCCGTCGACCGCGCAGCCCATGGGTCGACCGCGGTCGCTTCGGGCACGCCTGTCTCGCCGTCGGAGTCGGGCTCAGGTACCATCGTGACCCTGGTCTTCGTCAACCAGCCCTGCACGCCAGCGTGCCTGGTGCGGGCCGCGACCATGGTGACCGAGGGCAAGAGCGCTGCGGTGTTGGACCTGCGGATGCCGAGCCTGCAATCTTGCGGCCTGGCGACCGGAACCGGGACGGATCAGCTCGCCATCGCTGCCCCGCTGGCGCGCGACGGCGACTGGGAGCGGCATTGGGCCGGCAGCCACAATACCCTTGGCGAGCTGATCGGTCGAACGACCCACGCGGCGGTGACCCGCTGCCTGCTGTTGCAGAACGGGCTGTGCCCTGAGCTGCGCCGCTCACTGACGGCTGCCTTGGGGCGGCATGGTTGCGATGAGTCGGTCTTGCGCGAGGTTGCTCGCGCCGAGCTCGAGGCGAGCGATGCCCACTGCTTTGAGCAGAATGTGCTCGCCATCGTGCATGACCCCATGAGCGCCGCTGCGGCCTATGGTATGGCCGAGATCCTCGATCTGACGCGCGGCGGGGTGCTGCACGCGGAGGTCGCCCGCGAGGCGATATTGAATCAAGCGGCGCTCTTGGCGGCCGCCGTGGCGGTGCGGCCGGAGTCGCTCGGCGAATTTCGCGGATCGCTCCAACCCTATCAGGATTTGACGCCAGGCCGGCTCGCAGCCGTTGCGGTCGTCAAAGGCTTCGAGAGGAAGTGGACATGAACGAACATCTCGCCCTGGTCATCGGGGCTTGTCTGCTGGATGTGGTCTTCGGTGACCCCGTCTACCGCTTTCACCCCGTGCGTTTGATCGGCGGCTGGAGCCAGTTCATCGAGCGTCTTCTCTTCGAGCGCGGACGCAATGACCGCAAGGCCGGTGTCATCCACTGGACGATGGTCGTCGGGGGTGCGCTGGTCGCCTGGTTGACGATTCACTTGGCATTGCTGCTGGTGAGTCCGGCATTGGCGACGGCCTGGGATCTCTACATCGCCTACAGTCTCTTGTCGCTGCGTGGGCTGCTCGAGCAGGGGCAGCGTGTGCTCAAGAGTCTGGAGGATCTCCCCAAGGCGCGCGAGCACATGCGGATGCTGGTGGGGCGTGATACCGAGCCGCTCAAGCGCGACGGCATCGTCCGCGCCGCGATCGAGAGCCTGTCCGAGAATCTGACGGACGGCGTCCTGACACCCTTATTCGCACTCTGTCTCTTCGGTCTGCCGGGCCTCATCCTGGTGAAGGCCGTCTCGACCCTGGATTCGATGGTCGGCTACAAGAGCGAGCGTTACCTGGACTTTGGCTGGCTGAGCGCGCGCAGTGACGATTGGGCCAACTGGCTGTCGGCCAGACTCTCGGTCGTCTTGATTGCCCTCTCGGCGGCCATCCTGAGGCTCCATCCACTCCTCGCCCTGCGCTCGGCTTGGCAGTATCACGCCATCCTGCCCAGTCCAAATTCGGGCTGGAGCGAGGCGGCCTGCGCCGGCGCCTTGCGGGTGCGCCTGCTCGGACCCGTTTGGGTCAAGGGTCAGCTCATCAATGAGGCCTACATGGGCGATCCCGACTGGCCGGCCGACTTGGGGCCGGATCACCTGCGCACGGCGCTCAACCTCCTCCTTATCTGCTGCGTGCTGGCATTCGTGCTGGGCGTGATCATTGCTCCGATACGCATGCTGATGCCCTGGTGAGCTGAGAGGCTGTCTGAATATTGCAATTGCCCGAGCTGTAGGGGCGAATTCATTCGCCCTCTCGCCAGTGCCAAGGGCGTCTAAAGTCGCCCCGAGGTTTTTCAGACAGCCTCTGACCCTGAGAGTTGGAGACGCTCCTGCGGCCTTCTCGTCAGCAAGCTGTGCGCGCGATCCGCGCTGTCATCAAACCTTCACACCTGCTCTGCGTACAGTGGTGTAGCTTGCGCGGCTCGCCAAGTATTTCACTCACCATCCGTCAGGCTTTTGGATCGACCCTGATGGTTGTTGGTGTCGGATGTTACGCATGGGTGTTGCAGACCTCGGAAACTCTCATCTGCGTGTGAGGGCCGCTTTCCTCGCCGCTTGTTCCCTTTTGCTCCTCGCCGGGCTGGGTTGGTCTGCTGCCCGCGACGGCGGCAACGCCGCGCCAAGCGGGGCGGCGCGATCCGTTCAGGCCGATCGGGCGCACCTGGTTCGGGACGCGCGCCTGCGCAATCAGGTCGCCTACGTTGTGCCGCAGTGCTATGTCTTGCCGCGCGGCCCCGACGGTGCCCTTCGCAATCCTTGCTACCTCTGCCATCAACGCGGGCAGCTCCCTAACTACATCGATGACAGCGGCTTTCAGCAGACCTTCGAGATGGCCTCCGCTGCACTGCGGAACCCTTGGTCGAATCTCTTCGAGGATCGCTCGGAGCGGATCGCTAAGATCGACGACAGCTGGATGCGCGACTATGTGCGCGGCAGCAACTACCGCGCCTCCGACGGCAGGCTGATCCTCGCGGCGCGCCTGGAAGCGCTGCCGCAGGATTGGGATCTTGACCAAGACGGCACCTGGAACGGCTACCTGCCAGACACTTACTTCCGTTTCGACGATCAAGGCTTCGATCTCGATCCAGAGGGCGCCCCAACCGGCTGGCGCGCCTTCGCCTACTATCCCCTGCCAGGCACCTCTTGGCCGACGAACGGCTCGGCTGGCGATGTGCTGATCCGCCTCGCAGACGCCTTTCGGCGCGATGCCGACGGCAAGCTCGACTCGCAGATCTATGCGCTGAACCTCGCCATCGTCGAGGCGCTGATCAAGCGCGCCGACGTCGCGATCGATCCGGCCGACGAGCGCGCCCTTGGCGTCGATCTGGACAAGGACGGCCAACTCGGTACGGCGACGGTCATTCGCTACGACTGGGCGCCCCTGGAGGGCCGCTCCATGTCTTATGTCGGCATGGCCGCGCAAGCGCAGCGCGCCGGTAGGCTGCATCTGGCCGCGGGACTCTATCCCGAGGGCACCGAGTTGCTGCAAAGCCTGCGCTATCTGGATGTCGACGACCAGGGGCATGTCCGCCCGGCAGCGCGCATGAAGGAACTCCGCTACGCGCGCAAGAACGCCTGGTACAGCTACGCTGAACTCAAGGGGATTGCCGACCGAGAGAACGCGGAGCGGCGCGAGGCCGAGAATGATGTCGTGAAGCAGGCCCCAGGCGACTACGAGCGGGGTCTCTTCGCGCAAGGCTGGGTCTACCAAGGCTTTATCGAAGACGCGCGCGGTCAGCTCAGACCGCAGACGCAGGAGGAGACCCTCTACTGCATGGGCTGCCACGGTGGTATTGGCGTCACGACCGATACCACCTTTGCCTTGGCGCGCAAGCTGGATTCCAAGACCCCTGGACAGGGCTGGGGGCACTGGTCCCAGCGGGACGGCTTCAGGGTCGCGGAGCCAGTGGTCGAGATCGAAGGGCTGGGCGCCCAGCCCGAGTACAGCCACTTCCTCATGGCGACGCGCTCGGGCAGCGATTTCCTCGTCAACACGGAACTCGAGGCGCGCTTCTTCGATGACGAGGGTCGTCCGCGACCCCATGCCTTCGAGCGCTTGCACCAAGACATTTCAGTGGCGCTGCTGCCCTCTCCCGAGCGCGCCATCCGGCTCAACAAGGCCTACCGCACCATCGTCGAGGATCAGGGGTTCGTGCGCGGACGCGAGGTCAATCTCGCGCCCATAACACAGCTGCTCGCCGTGGTTCCCAAGGATCTGCCGACGGGGATCGAGCGCCCAACACAGGTCCAGGCAATTGCGAGCGCGCACAAGCCTGAGCTGTCCTCCAAGGCCGGCGCTGCCGACGACAAGGCCGTCGCGCGCGCTGCCCCCTGAAATCCCATCGGGGCTCGAACACACCTGCGGTGTCTTTTCGCGGCAGTCGGCATCCGCCTCGGCATCGCGTTGACGGGCGCTAGCCCCTAGCCTAGGCTGCTCCAGTTCGCGCCAGGGCGTTGGGGGCTGGGTGATGCAATCCGTGATCATGGTTGTCGGTCTTGTCCTCTCGAGACCGGACAGCGTGCGTCCCACTCGGCGCGCGCTCAAGCGGCTGCGGGCTCGATGCCGGGCGCGCGGCCGCGACCGCTGCGGTTGGCTTGACCTGGCGCTGATCTTGCTTGGTTACAGCATGATCTTTGGCCCTACCAGCATTTTGGCGGACCCTCTGCAGCTCGGCCTAGACTTGAGTGCGGGATACGACACCAACCCGGCCCAGAGCCAAGAGGGTCCCGAGCTGGCCTTCGCGCGCTATGCAGTGACTCTGTCGCGCCCAATACCCTGGAATGAGTCCAATCTCGGACTCTCGATCGGCGGCTGGTACCGCGACTATGAGGCGGCCAACGACAGCTACCGGCTTACGCTGGGCGCGGATTGGCAGCATGATCTCTGGGAAGGACTGGGCTTGCTGCGCTTGGCACTCGAAGGCGCGGCCTACCGGGATGCCTTGGTGCCCGCGGATGAGCGCGACGAGATCGCAGTCACAGCGCGCGTCGCCCGTATTCTGAATGCGCGCGCGACGCTCGGGCTGACGGCCGAGGCGCGCCGTTTGGCCTACCGCAATGCGTCTCTGCCTTGGTCCGGCCGGCCGGGATCCAGCCGCGCGGGGGCAAGCGCCGGTCGGTCCGAGAGCGCGGGCATGGGGCTTGCGACCCGACGCGACGATGACTTGTTCGGTGTCGGTCTCGATCTGTCCTATGACTGGGCCCCGGAAGTTGCGACGCGCCTGTCCCTAACGGCTGCGCGTTGTGACTCGCCGGTGCCCGTCCAGGCCTACTGGCGGCATGGTGTCGGGCTGGATGTCGAGACGATACCGCGCGCGAGTTGGCGGCTCAGCTTGGGCTTGAGCCTTTCCAGAACCGCCTATGATCGAGCGCCGCGTCGCGACACTCGAACGGACGATCAGCTCGGTGCCAGCTTGGCGCTCCGCCGAGACCTTGGCGAGGTCGAGGGCTTCTGTGCGCTTGCTTGGCTGAAGAGCGACTCGACGGTCGAGTCGCGCTCGTTTCGACAATGGGTGAGCAGTTGTGGCTTGGCCTGGTCCTATTAGGAGCCCATGGTCCCTGGCTGTCTGGATGCTGGCGGCGAGCATGCTGGCGGCGAGCATGCTTGCGGTAGAGGCGGCGGAGCCTGTGCTGGCGCGGGTGCTATCGATCGATGGTGATCGCGTGACCTTGACGCTTGACGCCCAGGCCGAGGTCGCCGCACCGCGAATGATCCTTCTGGTCGACGCGGCAGGGCTGCCGCAAGGCGTCAAGGCGGGGAGTCTGGTTCGCGTCTGGCCCGGACGCGAATCTGGACCCGACGGGGTCAGTCTGGGGGCGCGTCTGTCACCGTTGCAGACGGACCTTTCGGGCGCTGATCGCACCGGGGTGCGGGCGCGTCTCATGTACGGTGCTGAGCGCGGCTTTGGTGGTGGTGGGCGCGGTGGTCGCTGAACCGCGTCGACCTGGTCTGCCGGCCCCTTGGATCGGGCATCTGCTGGTCTTCGGTCTGCTCTTTGCCATGGTGCTGGCCTGGTTCTTCCTGCAGACGCGGCAGGCACAGCGGGTGTTCTTGGAGGATGCGAGCGAACACTCGCGGCTCTTGGCGGATGCCGTGGTGCTGCATACGCGTGGCGCGCGCTTGGCCGAGGAGGCGACCGAGACCATCCTGACGGGCTTCCTGGAAAGCTCGGCGCGTTTCGTGGGCTATCTCGACGGTATCGCACCTTTTCGCGCCGATGAACTCGCCGCCTTCGCTCAGGAAGCCGGGCTGTCCATGATTCGCATCCAGCGCCCGGACGGGATCGTCCAAGGGCCTGAGGACGGGCACGCCAACCTTCCCCTCGACTGCTCGCAGCTCGGTCGCCTCATCCGTCTGGAGTCGGCGCACCAGATCCTGCTCGGCGTGCCGTCCCAGGCCGGTGAGGGCTGCATCTTGGTGGGCATGGGCAGCAGACAGATCGAGGCACTGGAGCAGGCGATAGGCGTCTCCCGTGCCTTGCAAGCCGTGCAGGAGCTGCCGGCTGTGCTCAAGGTGAAGTTGGTCGAGGGCGCCGCAGGGGGAGACGGCGCGGCGGCGGAGGGCGAGCCGCCGAGCGTCGCTTTGCGTCAGACTCGACAGGGCGAAACCATTGCGCAGGCGACTGCCATGATCGACGGCTCCTTGCTGCTCCTCGACCTGGATGCCGGGCCTCTGTTGGCAATGCGCGAGCGGCTTTGGTGGGAGTTTCTCGGTTTCGTCGTGATGCTGGCGCTCTCTGGTGTGCTCGGCGCCTGGCTCCTCTACCATCATCAACGGGCCCATGAGCGTCAGCTCTTGGATTATGAGCGCAGACTATCCGTGCAGCGCGAAGAGGCCGGACTCGGCAGGGCGGCGGCGGCCATCGCACATGAGATCCGTAATCCCCTCAACGCGATGGCAATGGGGCTGCAGCGGCTGCAGCTCGAGGCGGATGGTCTGAACTCAGAGCACCGCCGGCTCGTCGCGCTCCTGCGCGAGGCGGTTCAGCGGACCAACGGCACGGTGACCGGGCTCTTGGATTTCGCGCGTCCGGTGCAGCCACGGCGGCTACCTGTCGCTTTGAATGCGCTCGTCGAGGATCAGCTGAGCCTCTATCAGGCGCGCATTCTGGACTCAGGTATCGCCCTTGAGCTGGATCTCCCCTCTGATCTCTGGGTGGACGGCGACCCTGACCTGCTGCGGCAGGTCGTGGACAATCTGCTGCGCAATGCGCTGGAATCGGTCAGTTCGGGGGAGTGCATCCAGGTGCAGGGAGCGCGGGAGGCTGGGCAGGTGCTGCTTTCCCTGAGCAATCCGGGACTCTCGGCCGAGGTCAGCGATGTCGAGCGGCTCTCGGAGCCCTGGTTCACGACCAAGCCGACCGGCACCGGGCTGGGGCTGGCCATCTGTAAACGCATCCTCCGCGCCCATGACGGAGATCTGCGCCTGCGCGTCCCAAGGCCGGGGTGGCTGACCGCGGAGGTCTGGATGCCAATGCCGGCCAACGGATGAGACCAAGACGATGAAGATACTCATTGCCGATGATGAGCCGATGCAGCGTGAGCTGCTGGCTGGCTTCCTCTTGAAGCAAGGCTATGCGGTGTCCACTGCCGCGGATGGTGAGGAGGCCCTGGTGCTGTTTCAGCGCGAGCATCCCCAGCTCGCGCTGATCGACCACCGGATGCCGGGCCTTATGGGCGATGCGCTGCTGGTCGAGATTAAGGCGCGCAATCCGCTGGCAAGAGTCATCATGATCACGGCCTATGGGGAGGTCGGCACTGCGGTGACGGTGATGAAGGCTGGGGCGGACGACTTTCTCGAGAAGCCGATCGATCTGACCCAGTTGCTCGAGAAGATCCAGCAGATCGAGCAGGATCTCGACATTGCAGACGACGTCGCCGAAGTGGCCGAGACCTTGGCTGCCGGGCCTCTTCCGATGGAGATCATCGGCTCCAGTCCGAGCATGCAGGAGACGCTGTCCGTCGCACGGCGTGTTGCCGACAGCCCCTGGAGCGTGCTCATCCAGGGCGAGACGGGTACCGGCAAGGAACTGATCGCGCGGCTCATCCATCTGCTCGGGCCGACGCCGGATGCGCCCTTCGTCGAGGTCAACTGCGCCGCGATTCCAGAGAATCTGTTCGAGAGCGAGCTGTTCGGGCACGAGAAGGGTGCCTTTACGGGTGCCGACCGTCAGCGCCGCGGTCGCTTCGAGCTGGCACGGGGCGGCACGCTCTTTTTGGACGAGGTCGGTGAGCTGCCGCCTCTGCTGCAATCCAAGCTCCTACGAGCGTTGCAGGAGAAGCGCATTCATCGCGTCGGTGGTGAGCGGGACATCGCGGTCGATACCCGCGTGATCGCAGCCACCAATCGCGATCTGCGCGCCATGGCGGAGACCGGCGCTTTTCGTGAGGATCTTTTCTTTCGCCTCAACGTGCTGGATGTCGAGCTGCCGCCGCTGCGTCGGCGCCGTGAGGACATTCCCGAGCTGGTCGCGCATTTTCTCAAGCGCTACGCCAGGCGGCCCACCCGTGTCGGCCTGGAGACCATGGATCTGCTCGTTCGCCACGACTATCCGGGCAATGTGCGTGAGCTGGAGCACATCATCCAGCGCAGCCTGACACTTGCCCGCGGCACCGTTCTGCAGCCCAAGGATCTTCCCGAGGAGGTGCGGCAGGGGCCCCAGGTGCACCAAGGCGCCCTGCAGGAGCGCCTCGACGCCATGGAGCGTGAGATGCTGAGCGCCGCGCTCGCGCAGGTCGACTGGGTTCAAACCCAGGCTGCGGAACGGCTCGGCATCAGCGAGCGGGTATTGAGGTACAAGATGGGCAAGCATGGCTTGCAGCGGCCGAAGGATTGAACCTGGATCCTGCGATTGGACTTGGGAAGCGTCCATGCTGGATCCAGGCGGAGGGGAGTGGTGGTTCCGGACTCCTCGCGACGCGGAATCTGCGTGCTCCCTCGCTCAAGCCGGAGCACGTGATGCTATCCGCGATCTTGCTCAGCGGCGCCCACCCTTGCCACTGGTGCCATTGCCCTTGCCGCCGGCGCCATTGCCCTGGCCACCGGCCTGCATTTCGCCGTTGATGATGGCGTTGAAATCGTCGTCATCCAGGACAGTGTTGTCGTAGGCAATCCCGAGCAGCGCGAGTTCGGCGACGAAGGCTCGCAGATGATTGTAGGAGCCTCTCAATAGGTTGCCGTAAACCTTGTCGAGATCCTCGTTGTCGCTTTCCTCGATAGCGGCGATGAGATCGTCGATGTCCACTTCTTCGATCAATCCACCCACGTTCAGCGCTGCTTCGTAGGAGGCCAGTCCGTCGGCGAGCAAATCGTCGTGAAGCACTTGCAGGTCGTCGTCGAAGAAACTGCCGACTGCCTTGTCTCCGACTGGGTCCTCAAGGTTGTATCTGTCCAGCATTGCTTTCACCGCATCCATGTGGGTTTGCTCAGCCTCGGAAATGTTCGCAAACACGGGGCTGTATTTACCCCATGCCTCGTTCAGCTGGATATAGACGTCTCGAGCAACCTTCTCTTCTTCGCGCATGAAGAGGAGTGTGCTCTCCTCTTCGAAGTTGAGGTCACTGAGTGCGATTGGTCCGGTCGGGTTACCGCCCGGACCCTTCGAAAAAACAGGCGTCGCAACCAAGGCTCCAGTCAGCGCAATGGCGAGAATGTTGGTCTTACTGCTCATCTTCTTCTCCTCGTTTGGGATGATGCCCAGTGGGATGATGCCCAGTGTTGATAAGCAGCTCTCATGCCATAGGGCTTCGGTATCGACATCAAGCGCTTGCGGGGGCTTTGTCGAAGCGGGTTCGACAAGTGGCGTTGGTCTCGACAAAAATGTCGAGCCTGGGCCTTGGCGCATCTGTGGGATGCGTTCTGAGGTAGCCGAGGGACTTGGTCATCAGTCGGGCCGGGTGGACGAGCGAGCGCGAAGTCCACCGAATCCCGCGTCGGCGTTGGTGGACTGCGCTGCGCTTGTCCACCCTGCGGAAGACGACTGGCGCAACGAAACGATGATCGACGCCTAGCCGAGGATTGTCCGAGTGCGCTGGGTCGTTGTGGCGATGCTCAGCGCAGATAGCGCTCCGCAGCGGTCAGGAAGTCCTCGGGCGGTGGGAGGTCGGAAGGCGTCAGCTTGAGCAGCAGGAGGATGGCCGGGCGGCCCTGTGCGGTATGCAGTTCGCGGAGGATGATGCGGTGTCCGGAGGGATCGCGAGGATGGCGTTCGATGTTCATGGCGTCTAGATGCAGGCTGATGTCCCGGCTCCAAAGCTGGCGACCCGCGTCCATCAGCACCTCGGCCACCATCTCCAGATGGACTTGAAGCACCTTGTCCTCAGTCCCCAATCGGTGCAGCTGATGGGTGATCCGCTCGAGTTCGGCAACCAGGCTCCGCCGATCGTGAAACCCTGCTTGCGGCGGCTGGAAGCTGAGATCGCCGCGCTCCAGCGCATCCAGCTTGCGCCTGAGGAGGTCGCGTTGCCGCGCGAGATCCACACGCTCCACCTGAGCCGAGGCGATGCGCGCCAGGGCGAGCGTCACGACTTGATCGAAGGCGCGCTGCTTGAGCAAGCGGCGTGTCTCAAGCTCGTCTGCGGACGGGTCCACAAGGTGATGTCCGGCAAAGTTGACCGCGACCTGGGGTACGTCGCGGCGCATCTGGCCGTCGACCAGATCCCGCCCCAGGACGTGCTTCTCGATCCTTTCGGCTCGCAGTAGCGTTGTGACCTGCGTGGCGTAGCGTCCGGGACCGGCCAGGAAGTTCCTTAGCACCCTGTCTCGACCAAACTGCTCCAACATGAATTCTGCGGATGCGAAGACGGCGGACAGCTTAGGCTCTTCGTGATAGCGCTCGCGCGCGGCGATCAAGGGTTCGGGGAGTTCGTCCACCAGTGCGACGGCGTGGTCGAGGGCCGTGACGACAGGCTCGAGAAGCCGTTTGCGGTAGCCGGATAGGAGCCGCAGTCGTGAATCCGTGCCGTCCACCGCGCGCTCGATGGCAGCCTCGATCTGCGACTTGGGGTAGCGTCCCGGAGCGTCGCCACCATCATGGAAGAGTGATCGAAAGAACATCATGGGTCCCGGAAGGGTTGATCGGACCTTAGGCGATTTCTGTCAATCGCCTTAGGCGATCGGCTCATTGCTCGTCCGGGGGTGTCTCCTCCTCTGGCGGTGTGACTTCCTCTGGGAGCTGGGCAGCTGGACGACGACGCTGATCGCGCTGTCGCTCGATGATGCTCTCGATCGCGCCGCTCAACTTCTCCGCGGCACCCTTGACGGCCTGGTCCATGGTCGCGGCCTGGTGCGTCGCAGCGATCGGCTGGCGGCCTTCGAGACGGGCTTCCATCATGCATCGCTGGCCTTGTTGACCGCTCTTGTCGGCGTTCGTCTCGCTGAGATGGACCTCCACACGCGTGATGCGGTCGCTGACGCGACTCAGCGCCTGCTCCACGACGCTACCGGCCCAGGCGGTCAGTCGTTCGTGACCTTCGATATGACGATCGGTATTGATTCGGACCTGCATGCTGTTCTCCTCATCCTGCTTCAGTTGTGATTTGTCAGTACGAACGACAGCGGTTCCGCCGCGAGCGCATTCTGCACTCGAATCAGCCGGTTCGCGAGTCGACTGCGGTCACGCGGCGACGCGATGCTGCGCTTGGCGGCTGCGGTGATCTCTTTCGCCCGCTGTCGGAGCATCCCAGTCAGACTCCGGGCGACGCGGGAAGCCATGCAGCGTCCAGAATCTCCTGCACTGTCCATGGGCAGGATTCGGGGAAATCGTCCAAACCTGTTTCATCGGATGCCTTGGCAACGGCATCCGAGCAGACGCCTGACCACCAATCCCCATCATTCAATGCTGCTTTCAGACTGGGTGTCTTCTTGATACAGATCGCCAGCGCGTTGCGTTGTTCCTTGATCGTCCGTTGCCAGCGCTTGCCTTGCCGTTGCGGCTGATGCTGCCATTTCAGGAGGTGGGCCAGGAGGATGGCCATACGGCTGGCCAGCTCGCGCTTTTCGCTTTTGCCCACGTCCTCGATCTCCTCCGCGATGTGCTCGACATCCAGTTGGGAAAAGGCCCCGGCACGCAACAGCCGCGCCTGCTCGTTGGCCCAGACGATGATGTCGCCGTCGTAGGTCTTGAGTGACATTCGCGCCTCCCAGCGAGGGTGGTATAACCTGAAGATTGGTCCTGAGAGAAGTTTAGGCCAAAGGCGATGGCTCGGGCTCAGTTCTAAGAAAGTGTCCATCAATTGTTTCCCGATGCGAGCGATGCCGCCCGAAATCCCCCCTAACCCCCCTTTGCGAAAGGGGGGAAGTTGTTGATGGACGCTTTCTAAGCGTCTGCTTCCTGCTTCCGATTCCATGATCGCCCGCTCGGTGACAGTTCCGCGATGGGTGCAGACTGACAGGGCCTATGATTCAGCACGTCCCTCGTCGACGGAATCTTGAGCACATGCCCTTCACCCCGCTGCATCTCGGACCTGGCCTTGCCCTCAAGGCCCTCGGTGGTCGCCACTTCAGTTTCTTGACCTTTGGCCTCGCCCAGGTCGCCATGGACATCGAGCCGCTGTTGGGCTTGATGACAGGTGCCGAACGGCTGCACGGTCCGACCCACACCTACCTGGCCGCGCTCGGTATCGCCTTGGCGGTCGCGGTCATCACGCCTCTGCTTGGGCGACCCATCCTGCGGCGCTGGAATCGTGAAGTCGAGTGGGTGCGATTGCCCTGGCTTATCGTTCCGGAAGACTTTTCGCGCCTGCCGGTGCTCATGGGCGCCTTTCTTGGCACCCTCTCGCATGTCTGGCTCGATAGCCTGATGCATGCCGACCTGACGCCGCTGGCGCCTTGGTCTGAGGTCAACGGCTGGTTGGCTGCCGTGTCCGGGGAGTCGCTGAGGGTCGGATGCCTGGTGGCGGGGCTGGTGGGCCTGATCGCCTGGACCGTCCGGGCTTGGCATCGCGGGCGGCGTCAGTCCAGCGCCAGCGGCCGTGTCCGGTGTCGAAACGCTTGGTCAGCGGTAGAAGATCGAGACGACCGTCAGTCCCGCGTTTCCACCAGCCGTCGCATAGTGCAATGAGGCTGCGCGGAATTCCGGCCACTCCCATCCATAGATCCCGTGCCTGGGGTCGCTGGAGGACGGCGGGCCGAGCACCTCTGAAACGGCGGGCAGGAGTTGGCGTGTCCGATCGGGTCCCGGAATCTCGAGCAGGATCGCGGCGACGCGATCGCTGCCCGGGTGGGTCTCGACACTGATGTCGATCGCGCCATAGCGGCCTTTGAAGTAGCCGCTGTCGGGATTCATGGGCGCGGCTCGCTGCAGATAGAGGAGTTCGGGCAGCGGCTGGTCCTGGCGGACCTCTCTGAGCACCGTCGCGACGTCTGTGACCGGATCCGCCAGGCTGAGTCCCGTTGTTAGCAAGAGGAGGGCGCTCGTCAACAGCGCCGCTCGCAGCACCTCTCGCAGGAGCATGGGTGCGCTCCCGGATCTCGATTGTTCAGACATCGGAGCACCTCATGGGGGCGGACACAGGGCGTCCAGTGGACGTGATCGAGCGTTTCACGCATTGCTCCAGCTGGTTCTTGGGGGTCTTCTGAATCCGGCCAAGCAGGGCGTGGGGCACGCTCGAAAGCCCGAATCTCTGCATCAGCTCCCGCTGCAGGTGCAGCGTCAGGTGCGTGGCCATCTCGGCGTCTGCCAGTGCGCGGTGCGCCCGTCCAGCGGCCGGGAGACCGGCGAGGTCGATCAGCGCCCCGAGCTTGTAGCTCGGCGCCTGGGGAAAGACCCGCTTGGCCACCAGCATGGAGCAGACGAAGTCTTGACTGCGCCGCCGGTCGATCCGCTCCAACTCGGCATCCCAGAACTTGCGGTCGAAGCTGGCATTGTGAGCCACCAGGGGCAGGGTACCGACGAAGTCCGCGACCTCGGCCATCACCTGCTCGGCGGGCGGGGCCTTGCGGACCATGGCGTTGGTGATACCGGTGAGGTGCTCAATGAAGGGCGGGATGCGGTGCCCTGTGTTCATCAGGCTGTGGTAGCGATCGACGATCTGCCCGTCGCGCACCAGGACAGCGGCGATCTCAGTTGCTCGATCCCCATACGCAGGCATCAGCCCAGTGGTCTCGAAGTCGATGACAGCCATGGTTTCCATCAGCACGATCACCCCAGTGTTCTCATTGCGTGAGCCTTGCGGATACCGGCCTGGTGCGTTCTATGCCGCGACGCCCGCCCCAAAGCTCGCACGATACCACTCCGCAGCTTATCTCTAGAGGCTTTGCGATGTCCGAGTCCAACCCAGCATGCAATGACACCGAACCGTCTTTGCGCCTGCTCGACGATGGCGGTTGTCCTCTGTGCCGCCGCGAGGATGCGGCGAGCACGCAACGCATCTGGATCCGAGATCGCGATGCCTTCACTCGCTGACGATGGCCAGGACCCGACGCCGACCAAAGACGTCAGTTGCAAGCCTGATCGGGACAAGGTCACCCGTCTTCACGTTGATGAGGTTTGGCTGCTGGGCCGAAAAGCGCTCACTCGGGCGACCGCGCCAAGAATCGGTGGTCAGACGCCAGAATCGGGCTGAGCCGCCTTGTCTGATGTCGGCGATATTCTGAGCCCGCACCCGGATCTGAAGGCTGTCTTGGGCATCGTAGGGGATATGCTGACAGATCAAGACGACAGCTGAAATCAGCAGGGTCAGCGAGAAGACGCGCACAATGCACTTCATCTGCGGCCAGCCGATCCTAGTGGCTCCAGCGCCTTCCAGGGCCGTTCTTGCTTGCCTGATCGCGGGCAGGGCGATCACAACGAAGGCGAGTAGAGCCCCGAGATAGAGCCATGCTGGCAGCGCATTGTTCGAGTCAAGGGTGATCCGCGAGTACCGAAGCTCCAGCCATTTGGCGATGCCCAGCAGCGCCACGGCCAGCGGGGGCCAGAGCCACCAAGCGCCGCAGCGAAGATCGGCGCCTGTCCCTGTCTGAGCCCCACCCGGCGCCTCGTCCATCACCAATGCCCAGTGCCTGGCTCGCCCTTGAAGGGTCCCACGACATCCTGAGTGATCCAGCCGCCATAAAAGCCGCCAGCCTGAGGACGAACCGGCTCACCCGCGACGAAGCAGTCTAGCCGTGAGGGATAGCACGCATACCAGCCCGCAATGGAGGCCGCTGCGTCGAACGCCTGAGGATAACGCCACAGGGCATCTTGGATGACCCCAGTGCCGGTCTGCACATGGAAATATTCCGCCTCGCCCTTCCACTCGCAGACAGAGCGGCGTTTTGATGGGGTCAGCATCCTCTGATTGAGCGCATCGGGCGGCAGATAGAAGGCCGGCGGACTACCCGTTTCCAGGGCGCGAATGCTGTGATGGGTCCGGACGAGCAGGGCATCGCCAGCGTAGACCTCGATCAGCCTCGCATCCGGAACATAGATTGGCGGGCGCGGATATTCCCAGACCGATTCCTGTCCCTCGGCGGGCGTCTGCGCGAAGTCCGGGCGCTCTTGACCCCGGAACCTCCAGGCGGCACGGGCACGCTCGAGTGTGTCTTGATCAATGGCCATGTTCCCCTCCACGGTGGCGCCCGCCTTAGGCACGGCGGGCAGTGGTTGTTCAGCCTACTCTTCGCGAATGTCCGAACCGCCTTCGGAAGATCATGATCTCGACCCGCTGCACCTCCCTCAGGGTCGTGCGCTCCAGGTCATGGCAGGACAGGAGGGCGATGCCTTGAGAGGTCCGGCTCCGCGTCGATGAAGGTCGTGGTCGGCGTCCAGCGGGTCCGGCTGGGGGGGCGGCTGCGAGCACAGATCCGCGACCGCTGGACTAGACTGGAAGTGGGATCTATCGCGGCCTGCTCAAGACTGCGGTGGATGGCGTCAACTGCAGCGGAGATTGCCATGTTCCAGATCCATTCGGCTCGAATCGTCACCGTCGCGGCCCTCTGCTTATTCCTGCTCCAATCGGGGCATACCTGGGCGGGACAGGATCTAAAGGCGGGCGCGGCGGCGGCGCTTGAAGTGCGCGTGCTAGAGGTGCAGATACCCCCAGGGCAAGGGGACCGCTCCGAGGTGCTCTATCGCATGGAGGTCATCTCGGTGCTGCGCTCCACCGTGCGGGTGACGCCAGGGGACACCATCGTCGTGCGCGCCTACGCTGCGAGCAAGGATGCCTTGGGCGAGGGCTCTGCGGGGCTGAAGGCCCCAGACCTCCTGGCCGCGGGCTGGATGGGAGTCGCCTATCTCAACCCCGACCCCAAGGCCAGCGGCCCCGAGGCGGGCCGGCAGTTCACCATCGCCGCAAAGGGCGACAGCTTCGAGGATATCCCGCAAGGTCCACCCTCCTTGAGATGGACCCAGTAGATCCAGGGGCGCCAGCTGGCCGCTGGCGCCTCTGGTCAGGCTGCGCTAATCACGCCCTAGAGTGAATGGGGCGGGGGCGGCGCTGAGGACGGCCGCCGATAGACGCTACCCGGCCGAATCGACCACGCCGATCCGGTGGTCAAACCTCGATCAGAGGATGGCTTCGTGAAGGCTGACCACATCTTGGCGTCGTCACTCACAGCTTATCCACAGTCCTGATCACAGGGGGCGGGGATAACCAGGCTCACGGCTTGGTGCTGATTCCTGCCAACACTTTTCTCTTCTCTGTCTGCTGCTTGCAAACAGAATAACCCCTTTTCATCGCTTCCCTCTCAGGGTACATCCGCCGAAGCTTCGTCCCACCTGGTCTCTCGGTCCTTTCTCGAAAGTTGGCACAGCAGCTGCAATAACCCTGGCAAGCGCAACAAGAGCGCGATGACTTCAGAACCATTCAACAGACATTCGGAGAGACATCATGCTGAACATCACTGACCTGACCCTTAGCCACGACCTCGACGCAGTGGCCATGACCAATGTTCGCGGCGGTTTCGCCATGAGCGATTTCGATTCCTTGTTCGGCACCGCGATCGTCAATGCCCCCGAGATCGACCTCGGCACACATGCCCTGCTGCAGAGCCAAGGTGTTGCCGTCGACCAATCCAGCAACATCGGTGGACTGAACCTGGTGTTCTCGAATCAGACCCAGAACGGCATCGCCGGTCAGGTCGCCTAACCCAGCATCCAGCTAGCCCCGAAGCATCTGATCTACAAACTGAAAAGCGATAGGAGAAATACCATGTTGAGCATCACCGACCTGACTGCTGACCGGACCCTCGATGAGGACGCCATGAGCGGTGTGAGCGGCGGCTTCGCCTTCGCGGGCGACTACGCCAGTGCCTTCTTCGGCATCGTCAATGCGCCTGAGATCGACCTCGGCACCCACCTGCTCGCCCAAGAGCAAGCCGTCGCCGTCGATCAGAGCAATGCGATTGGCGGGTTCAACGTCGTCGGCTCGAGCCAGACGCAGAACGGCATCAGCGGCCAGGTCTCCTTGTTCTAAGAAAGCGTCCATCAACAACTTCCCCCCTTTCGCAAAGGGGGGGTAGGGGGGATTTCGGGCGGCATCGCTCGCATCGGGAAACAATTGATGGACACTTTCTAAGGGCCTGCTCGAACGGTCGGGATGGACGCAGGATCTTGCTGAGTGCAGGACCTGCGTCACCAATCCAAAACGAGTCGCGCCTTGCCTGAACCATGCGCGGCGCCTACGCAACCGACTATGCGGTCCGATAATCAAGGCCCGTTCTTGAATGCCGGCGGCTTGACTCTGGGAGTTGAGTACGCCGGCACCCCTGAGCTGGACGGTACTCGACGCCTTGGCGCTCGATTCCAGCGATCGGCCGAGCCAAAAGCATCACTGGTGCCTGGCAACACCTCGACTATCGCCTCTCCCCCGACAATCGCCGCAGCCTCGGCGTCTATCCGGTTGTGCTCAGAATCTTCGACGGCGAGGGCCGGCTAGCGGCGAATTGTTGTGATCAAGCCATCACTGCAGTTGCGATCCCAGTCGCGCCCGAGGTCACCGACCTATACTGGGTGAGCAACGAGGCTGCCGGCGGCAAGATGGACCGACGGACACATCCTCAAAGGGCTATGGAGGCCACCCGCCGGATCCGCAGTGGCCTGACCGGGCTCGGCTGGCGCTACAATGGGTCCTCAACCTGGGGGAGGGCGCCGAGCGCACTCTGCTCATGGTGATGATGGCTCAGCGCGTGATCTGACCGAGCCTCTCGGCATCCGTGGGTGCTTGAGTATTCCGGCCGAATCCGGACACCTATTCCGATCCAAACCGGACACCAATCCGACGTCAAAGCGGACAGCATTCCGAGCTGAAAGCGGACACTGATCCGAC
>NZ_JAAIJR010000199.1 GCF_010915725.1 Thiorhodococcus mannitoliphagus | reverse complement strand
CCCGCGTCGGCGTTGGTGGACTGCGCTGCGCTTGTCCACCCTACAGAAGACGATTGGCCGAAACGATGATCGACGCCCCCCTTTCGCAAAGGGGGTCTAAAAGTGTCCATCAACAGCTTCGCCCCTTTCGCAAAGGGGGCTAAAAGTGTCCATCAACAACTTCCCCCCCTTTCGCAAAGGGGGGCTAGGGGGGATTTCGGGCGGCATCGCTCGCATCGGGAAACAATTGCTGAGCGCTTCCTCAGACGCCGTCCATTGTCTAGCGCCTCGCAACAGAGCGTCCTCCTGTCTGCTGGCGCGGGGCACTCGCGACCGCAGGCGCGCTGCTGCAATCGAGCCGCAGCACTAGCAGTCTTCATTTTCGCCCCAAACTAATGCTGATCATTGTGAATCTTGCCGCCCATTCCTCAAGTCCGAGGCAAGAGTTCCGCCCCCGTCTCTCTCATGACCACCTTGGATAGGACGCGATCCATGATCTCAATGCCCCCGACGACGAAGGATCAGACTTCGACCATTCGTGTGACGCATCTCCCTGACGGAACGAGCGAGACCGAGATCGAACGGCTCTTCGCTGACTACGGATCTGTGCATCATGTGCGCCTGCTCGCGGGCGACCCCTCATTTCGATTTCAACGGGTTTGCTATATCGATCTGCCGAAAGAGGCTGTCGCCAGCGCCATTGCCGGCCTGGATGGACAACTGCTCAATGGGTCGATCATTCATCTGAGCCAGGTCGCGGCGGGTTCGGCGACGGCAGAGCCACAGATCCAGCCCGCGACCCAAACGGATGCTGCGAGCAGCCAATCGGATGGCAGCTTGAATCGCTGTACCTATGAACTCTTGTCGATAGAAGCTGCGGACATGCCGGCGAGCACGCCTGGGGAGACTTGGTTTCGCTACGTCCTCGCGAGCGGGAAGGCGCGCATCGTCGGCTATCGCCAGGGAACACTGGAGGAAGTGACCGCCTTTGCCGAGGTCTGTGCCGAAGAGTTCAATGTGCGCAATACCATCGGGTGGAAAGCAACCAGCAGCAGCAAGACGCAGCGTCGGGCTCCGGCTGCGGCTAAGCCCGCCGCAACCGGATGGAATTGATCAGGCTCGGGGCTTCGCTTGCGCACTCCGCATCCATGGGCATGCCTTGAACGCAGTCAGCGCCGACGGCTGCCACGCGACAGCCTCGAATGATCACGAGAAGCGCTGACTCGAGAACCGCAGACTCGAGGAGTGGAGCCGATGACCCTGTTCCCGGAGAAACTCCGCCTGCGTGAGATGGCGGAGGAAGACATCTATTTCGCGAGGCGTGACGTCGAACTGATCGAGGCACTTCATAAGAAGCGACTCGGCAAGCTGGCGAAGTGCGGCGACGGCGAGAAGAAGGTCGCCAAGGCCTTCGAGCAACGCTTCGAAGACCTCACGCAGAAGCACAAGGACAAGCCCCACAAGCTGCTGCGCGCCTATCGCGGCCTCTTGGACGACATCAAGAAGGCCTGTCGAGAAAGATCCTGAGCCGCCCAGCCGCCAGATTCGGGCCTCAAGGGCTAGGGCGACTTGTCTCACCTTAAAGAGGCTTGCCTCTGGAGGTGATGAGGGTCGAAAGTAAACCGATGGGGCCAAATACCAAGGCTGCCAGCAGTACCGCCACAAAAAAGACGCCTTTCCCCTCCTTCCGCCAGTCTTTGTTGAACTTGATCAGCTTGATCGCGTAGTTGATCAAGCCAAAGATCATCCAAAGCCCAGCATAGTCAATCCAGCTCACAGGGGTCGATCTCCTTCAAAACGATGGTCGAACCGACATTCCAAACATCAAAATGTTTCGCGCTGGCTCCCACGCTCCGGAGCGTGGGAGCCAGCGGCGAAAGGCGCACGTTGGGCCTCCTAACGTCCGCCCACCCGACCGTTGCTGGCCGGCGCGCATCAGTGATGGCCGCACCCACGTAGACTGCCGAGCTTGACGCCAAGGTGTGCAACAACGCGAGACCTGACCCTACACTAGACACGGTCAGCACCGGTTGGCTCGGCTGAGCGGGCTCCCACGGGGCGCAGAGCGCCCGCCCTTGCTCCCCACGCTGGAGCGTGGGAGCCAGCAGCGACGAGCCGTCGCTGGCCCGCGCGCATCACTGATCGTCGATCACGGTCAGCATGGTGCCGATGTCGGTGGCAGTGCTCACCAACGCGGCCCCGTCTTCCGCGCGCGCGCTCGAGGGGTCGGTCTGGATGCGCTCACCGATCTCGCGCACGCGACCAGCATCGCGCTGGATCCTGCCCTTGATGCTGTTCAACTGCTGCAGCTTGGACATGGCCGCGAGACGCAGCTCCTCGGTGGCTTCGTCGCGCTCGTCCAGCCCGCTGCCGGCGCTCAAATCGCGCAGCGCGATGGCTTCCTGCATGGAACTGCGCCACCAGTGGAAGAAGGTCGCCTTGTGGTCGGCCATGGTGTTGAGGGAGATGGCCATGGCATTGATCTCGTCGCGACCTTTGGGGTCCGTCGCGATGCGCTCGGTCGGGTTTTCATGCGTCAGCCGATCCAAGAGCCCAGCCATGTCTCGCACCGGCCGCACGATACGCCTGGTGATGACAAGCGCGAGGATGGCACCCAGCGCGAGCGCGGCGGCCGCCACGCCCAGACTGAGGCGCGCCTTCTCCGCCGAGGTCGCATCGATCCGCGCGCTCATCTCCTGCATCCGCGCCCTCGCCTGCCGCAGGTTCTCCTGCGCCAAGGGCGTGATGCTCGCGACGGCCTCGTCCATCTGCTGCATGAGTGAGGCGATACGCGCATCTTGTTCCACGAGCGCGTGAAAATCGCGCTCATAGGCGGCGAGTAAGGCATCGAGCCGATCCTTCTCGTCATCCGCGATGCCCGAGGCACGCACCTGGCTGCGGATGTCCGCGGCAATGCGATCCACCATGGCGACGTACTCGGCATCCCGGCGCAGCAGATAATCCTTCTCGCGCCTGCGCAGCTGCAGGATCTGGACCTTCATGTCGGGGATAAGGTGAGCATCGAGAATCGCCTCGATGCGGTGGGCCGTGTCGCGAAATGGCCCCTTGCCGCCGTCGATGTCGCGGTTGGCCAGCACCACGCCGGCGTAGTCATCCAGTGCCTTGCGGTAGGTGGCGATCTCCTCGTCGAGTTGGGCCTTGATCGGCGGCGACAGCTCGGATGCGGCGACGGCCGATTTCAGTGCCGCGATCAGTTGGTGCACTTGCGCCTGATAGGCGGGGTCGCGCCTGAGCCCCAGGTCCTTCTCCCGCCGTCGAATCTGCAGCAAGAGCCGATAGGGCCGATCCACGTCATAGTGGCCCGCCAGGTCCTCGAGTTCATGCGCGCGCTCGCGAAAGGCGCCTTGAAGCCCTGAGTCTTCGTCCAGCCCGCGGACCCGCCAGGCCTCGACAATGGCCTCGAAGCGGGCGAGAAAGCGCTGCGATTGTGCATGCAAGGCGTCGGTGGTGCCGAGCGCATCCGGGTCAAGCGCGGCAAGCCGGTCGACCTCGGCTTCGAGCGCCGCAACCTCGCCGCGGACCTGGTCGGCAAGCGCCAGATCCCGGCTCATCAGGAACCGCTCCTCCGCGCCCCGGGCGGCAACCAGCCGCCGCTCGATCTCGAACGCATGGATCTGACGCGCCCCGTCGACATCCTGCAATCGGCCGTAGTCCTGGAGGACTCGGCCGAGGGTCAGATCGTAATTCCAGATGACAGCGAGCAGGATCAGGCCAACCAAGCCGAAGCCCAAGCCGATTTTCTCGCCGATGGTCAGTCGTGTTGCCAGCTTGCTCACGCCCCCTCCCCCGCGGTTGTGGCCGCGAGTCCGCTGTGAAAACCCTTGTGCAGAGGCTCAACGGAGCCTCATGGGCCGAGCGTCGTGAAGTGCCGAATGCGCTCGCCTTGCTCAGATCTGCTCGGCCCGAACCCGCTGCACCGTTTTATCGTTCGCCTGCTCGACGATGAACCGATAGCCCTCTTCCTCGATCTGATCGCCCTCATGGGCAAGCCGCCGCAGGCGCGCCGTCACGAAGCCGCCGATGGTATGCGCCTCGGTCAAGGGCAGCTTGATATGGAGGACATCATTGAGTTCGGACAGCGGTGTGCGCCCCGCCGTGCGGTAGGCGGTCGCGCCGCTGCTTTCGATGAAGTATTGACGCTTGGGACGATACTCGTCGAAATCGTAGCCGACATCGATATCGCCGACGACCTCCTCGAAGACGTCTTCCATGGTGATGATGCCCACGCCCGAGCCGAACTCATCGACGACGATGGCCATGTGATCCTCGCGCTCCTGTAACAACGGCAAGGTCTGGTCGATGGTCTGATTCGGACTGAGATAAAGGGGTGGATGGATGAAATCCGTGATCGGCCGCTCATCGATGCTCTCATCGAGCAAATCCCAGGTGCTGAGCGTCAACACGCCCTTCAGGTTGGTGATATTGCCGCGATACACGGGAAGCCGATTGTAGCCGTGCTTCATGACCAGCATCACCGCATCCGCGGTGCTGCGCATCTCGTTGATCCCGACCACATCCGGCAAGGGAATCATGGCCTGCCCAACCGTGGTATCGGCGAAGCGGATGATGCGTCGAATGCTCTGACGATCCACGGTGCCGACGCCGCCCGTGGACTCCCCGTCGTCCAGCAGCGCGCGCAGTTCCTCGCGCGTGATGAAGAGGTTCTGACGCGTCGAGGCGCCGCCGACCAGCCGCGTCGCAAAGCGCGCCACGCGGCTGAAGATGAAGATGACCGGGTAGAAGAGGTAGGAGAAGAATCGCAGCAGCCCGCTGACATTGGGCGCGATGGTGTCCGCCTTCTGCTGGAAGACGCTCTTGGGAACCACCTCGCCGAAGATCAGCAGGAAGGGTGTGAGGATGAGCACCGAAATGAGAGCACCCGACTCACCGAAGGCCTGAATGCAGATCAAGGCCCCCAGGGTGGAGATGATGACGGTCGCCAGGTTCGTCCCCACGAGCGTGGTGCCGAGAACGACGTCCGGCTTGCGAAACATCTTGAGCAGCAGCGCCGCGCGCCGATCACCCTGCTTCGCATGGTGGCGCAGCTTGAGCTTGTCGGAATTGACGATGGCGATCTCGGAGCCCGAGAAGAAGCCCTTCAGGAGCAGAAAGAACAGCATGACAAGCAGTGCGATCGGCCAGTCCATCAGAGGTTCTCCACTTCGGTCAATCCTTCAGCGGCAAGACTCGGCTTCGCCTCCGGTTCTGGCGGCTCGGGCGGCGCATCCTTGGAAACATCTGCGCTCGGCTCAACCTCTACCTCGGTTTCAGGGGTGCCAGGGGTATCAAAGCGGCTCACGCGCACGCGATTGATCCGCAAACCGTCGATGCCCAACACCTGGAAGCGGTAGCCCTCGAAGTCGACGGACGCGCCGACCTCGGGCAGCCGCCCGAACAAGCGGAAGACCAGGCCGCCGACCGTGGTCATCACCGGATCATCCAGATCGATGTTGGTCACCGTGTAGAAATCCAAGAGGCGCATCCAACCGGGCACGATGTGCGCGTCGCCGTCGCGCTCGCATTCGTCTCGGCCGCGGACGCTGGTCGTCAACTCGCCGAAGATGAAGGACAGTACGTCCTTCATGGTCACGATACCCAGCACTTCCCCGAACTCGCCAAGCACGATGCAAGCCCGGGTCTTGTGCTCCTGGAAGAAGTGAAAGAGTTCGTCGACCTTGACCGTCGGCGGCAGGAAGTGCGCGGGCCTGAGAATGGCCTGCAGCGACAGCTCCTCCAGGTCCGCACCGCCGCGCACGATGCGAAGCACATCCTCGGAGTGGACGAAGCCCACCACATTGTCCCAATGCCCCGAATACACCGGCACGCGCGGGTGCTGATAGGCGCGGAAGCGCCGAATCAGATCCGGCAGCGGCTGCTCGGCATCCAGCAGGCACAGCCTCGGGCCAGGCGTCATGATGTGCAGGATGTCGGTCTCTGCGGCCTCGAGCAGATTGTCGATGAGAACGCGCTCGGTCGCGTCTATGATGCCGGTCTCCTCACCCTCCTCGAGAAGACTCTTCAACTCGTCCGCGCGCAGCAGGTTCGCGCGCGCGACCGCCTCGCCCACCAAGAGGGTCGTCACCCGGTCCGCGACCTGGCGCACGGCCTCGCGCAGCGGCGTCACCAGGACGATCCAGCGCGGCAGGATGCGTGCGCTCACATGGCGGGCGAAGCCGAGCGGATGGTTGACCGCAATGGTCTTGGGCGTGACCTCGCCGACCAGCAGCAGCAGGGGCACCATGACCAGGATGTTGATCCAACCGGCGTCCTGACCGAAGAGGATGAGCAGGATGCCGGTCATATTAGCGGTGGAGGCGATGTTCACCAGCTCGTTGCCGCAGAGGATGGAGATGATGAGCCGGCGCGGCTCATCGAGCATGGCGTGGATGCCCTCGGAGTGCGGATCGCGACGATAGCGCAGCTGCTGGAGATCGATGCGGCTCAGCGAGAAGAGCGCGGTCTCTGAACCGGAGAAGACCGCCGAGGATCCCAAGAGGAGCGCCTGTAGGATCCCGCGCAAGATCAGCTCCAAGTTCCAGGTATCCATCTCCAGCATCTTGGCGAATCTCTCTGAACAAAATCGTGCGGGCTGGCCAAACAAGCCCAGCTCGAGGGCGCGCCGAGCGGGATCCAGGTGACGCCCGAACTCGGCTGGACAGTCAGTGCCGTCCGCGAGGGTGGATGCTAGCCCCCTGCGCTGAGAGCGACAAGCCGGGATCGCGACGCATCGGCGGATGCGGCCTCGATCATCCGCGCGTTCGGTGGGAGCGGCGCCCCGCCGCGAGGGGCGCGCGATCGCGGCGTGGCGCCGCTCCCACGTCGCTTTGCCTAAGAGGCTGTCTGGAAACTCCTAGGGAGGCTTCGCCGCCGACCG
>NZ_JAAIJR010000198.1 GCF_010915725.1 Thiorhodococcus mannitoliphagus | reverse complement strand
TCCACGCCGCAATCCCGGCAAGCTCAAGCCTGGATTCCACCCGGCTTACTGCCGGGCGGCTTAAGTCCATGGCATTGTGTCTTCGACTATCTGGGCATGACGGCAAACTCCGCTCCCCGCGCCGCCCAATCAGCGCCTGCAGGTTAGAACGGATTTGCCGTGGCTGTGCCATTGAACGGTATTGCCTCTAAGCCCGCAGCTACGGTAGCCAGTCCTTATCCAGCACCTCGGACGCCGACCAAGGACAGCTCGACGGAAAGACATCGAAGCCGATATCCGCTTCGCTTGCCGCACCCGTTCTTGCATCCAACCAAGCGTCCTCCCACCAATCCGGGTCACACAGACTGCCTTGCAGGCTTGGAGTCTTGTGGAGGCGCCGTGCCAATGCCCGCCGCTGCTCGCGAATCGTGCTCTCCCAGCTTGTACCGCGACGCTCTGGCTGATAAGCCCACTTGAGCAAATGAATCAAGAGAACCGCCATCCGATTCGCCAGCTCACGCTGCTCGCTCTTGCCCACGTCCTCGATCTCCTCGGCGATGTGCTCGATGTCGAGCTGGTCGAAACGACCCGCGCGCAGCAATCGGGACTGCTCGCTCGCCCATGCGATGACATCGTCTTCGTAGGTGTGCATGTTGAGTCTCCTTTGCGCTCGGAGTAACGCGCTGACGCTCCGCAGCGAGGTTTGTCAGCTTACAACCCAAGCGCATTCATCGCGAGCCGATGCAACGGCAAGATCGAGATGGCGCGATTGAGGCGTTCGCCTGCAGCACCCAACACCTCGGCTTTCGGGGTCCACTTTACGAAGAGCGGAAGCGCGACAAAAACCATCCGATGGATTGTCGGCTAGAAGCATCCCTTTGACAGAAGATCGTCCCGGTGACTACTCCGCACCGCAGCAAGCAGAGATCGCCTAGCAGCTTAGCGTTGCTCGCTTTCAAGACTTGACCCTCTCCGCTCCTCGTCACGAAATCCTGGATCGCTCCGCAGAAGCTCAGGCAAGGCTCGCCGGATCGTGTCTTGAATGGTCTCCCCCATCGCTCGTGTAGCTCCAAATCTCGGCATGTAGAAAATCCAACAGGCGCAGCAGTGACCTAGCTTCGCCCTGCTGCAAGCCCTTGTCGATGCCAGCCTGTTCGACGGTTGTCACATACGGCATCTGCTGTTGCTCCTCGAAAGTATAAAGTTGCTTTCGGAAATCCGCCTCGCGCCCCGCGGGAAGACGGATCATCCAGTCGATGACTGGAAACCCCTGACTAGGCTGGCGATCTGACCACTCCCCGGCTCCCCGAAGAGCACACAAGTTGTAGCATGATATCCATGCTATCATGTCAGTATGATCGAATCGTTCTCAGATCAAGCCACGGAAGACATCTTTAATGGTGTGAATTCAAAGGCAGCACGCAAAGCATGTCCCCAGAGTCTCTTGACAATCGCGGCACGTAAGCTCGATCAACTCGATTCCGTGCAGACTCTGGAAGAATTGTGTATTCCACCGGGGAATCGACTCGAAGCACTTTCGGCAAACCGAAAGGGTCAATACAGCATCAGGATCAGCGATCAATACCGAATCTGTTTCAGCTGGGGACAGAAAGGCCCTAGAGAGGTCGAGATCGCCGACTATCATTGATTAGGGTATCAAGCATGCGAATTCCAACCCACCGGCCACCCACGCATCCTGGCGAAATGCTCAAAGAAGAGTTTCTCTTGCCGCTGAATATCAGCCAGCGTGAATTGGCGGATGCCATCCATGTGCCTTATCAGCGTGTCAACGAACTCGTCAACCAAAAGCGCGGCGTCACTCCAAGCACTGCGCTGAGATTGAGCAAGTTCTTTGGCGTATCGGCTGAATTTTGGCTGAGCGTTCAAACGCGGTGGGATCTGTTTCGTGCCCAAATGAGCGAAGCTGACGAACTGAAGACGATACAAGATCATCATCACCTTCGTCGAACAGCTTGATGAGCATGAATCAGTATCCAAGATCTACTTGGTAACGGTTCCAAAATAACCTACACAGCTGTAGGTTGAGCAAAGCGCAGCGTGCCCAATAAAGACGGACCGATATGTCTCACTTGTTTTTGAATCGATCCTTGGGCTCATCCCAGGTGATCATGACTTAAATGTATTAACAATCTAAGCCTCATTCGCCGAGAACATTTCCAGCTAGGGTCAGGTCGATCTCACCATCAAGCGCAAAAGCTTCGTCTACGTCATCGAGATCAAGGTGCGACAGGGTGACAGCACGCCGAATGCCGACAGCGGCGAAACACCCACGGCCAACCCCGCGCTCGTCCAGATACAGTAACGCGGCTACAGCGAGAAATACCGCGCCCAGCCCGGTCGCGGACTCTTCGAGCTGGGTCTCGTCTTCGACAGCCAGGCACGCAATCTCGCGCAGGCCGACTGGCGGGTGGACGAACAAGAGAACCCAGGATCAAGCCGAGTTCAGTGTGGCGATAGGCGTCTTTTCAAGACTTGACCCCCGTCCGCTTGACCCCCCGTCCGCTACACCTCACGGATATGCACCCCTGGCGAGGGATTCCGATACTTCCGCCCGCGGCATTCCTAATTGGAGTCGACTGATCGACTGGGCAGATGCGTGACCCAAAGATCAAGCTCCATCGCGGCTTTCCGTGTGTTTCTCCGCTATCAGAGCAAGGCGCAACAGGCCCGCAATGGCCGCCGCCAGCCGCAACGACCCCCGCGCCGCGTGGCGTGACCTTGCCGGAACGCCCTGGGGATTTTGCTTGGTCCATACGCGGTTCTCGTATGGTCAGGGTCGGCATCCAGCCGGGCCGCACGTCAGCGATTGTTTTTCCGATGCGCTGGCGAAGAAACCTCAAGAGTCCCCGAAACCCATCGAACCCCGCCCGAGGTTGTGCAAATCGTATGAGTCGATGTCGTCGTTCAAGACCTGGCCCCCACTCCGCGCAGGTGTAGAGGATGCGCGCCAGGAGGTCGCGATTGGCGAGGAGCTGGATTTCAATCTGATGGAGAGACAATCACGCGCGTCGCGGGCCTTGACGTCGACGATGCTGAGTTTATCGTCGAGAAGGAGGTGTTCTAAATTTGTGCATGACTTCCACAAGAATCTTCGATAACAACCGGTTGCGTCTTTTCATGCACAATTCCAGGACACTACCGATAATGCTATAGGCCATGTTCGGCCTTCACGACTTCCCATGGGACCGTTTCCTCTTCGCCGCGCTCGATCCTGGCCAAGACCTCACGCGCGTCTTCCAGGTCTTCCAGATCCTCAAGACGCTCGATCAGTGCCTTATATTCGGCAATGGGTATCAGGACCGATAGGCGGTTACCTTCGGGGTCAGTCACGAATTGCGGGTGTAGCTCGGGCATGGTTGGAGCCTCTCTTGGTTCTTGGACGGTGCACTGGGTCTTGGGCTTAATCGCGGTCAGGTTTGCCGATGGGATGAGGCCAACTGCTTCAATGCCGGACGGTGCATTCGCCCCGTCCGGAACGTCTTGAGGACGCGAGTCAGTCGCTGGCAGTGGATAAAGGCTCGGGACCGGGTGAAAGCCCCGTCACGCCTAGCCGTCTCGCCGTTGGTCGCGTCGAACGATGACGACAACGACAACGGCCTCGCGACTTCTTAGGCAACTCCCGGTCAGAAACAGACCAGGCATGATTGGTTTCGCTCGGCTGCCGAATGCCGAACTTAACGAGCTGAATGGAAAACTGTTCTGTACGCTGAAAGACTGGTCCACCGACCTCGATCAGCTCGTCTTCGAAATCTGTCAGATCATGCGCCTGCCAAAACGCGGCAAGCTGCGAAATCGAATCCGTGTTTGACGGGTGACTCATGTCGAAGCCACAGCTTTCCCCGCCCACATAGAGTGCTCAGCCTACTCAAAACCTCGGCTTCCATTATCCCCTGACTCCGGGCGACCTTGATCCCGCAGTTGGGCTTTGAGGCGCTCGATTTCGGCGGGGGCGGCATCCTTCTCTTGCAACGCTTGCTCTTTGGCTGCGCGCTCCTGTTCGGCCTTCGCCCGCTCCTGCTCGGCTTCCACTCGAAGTTCTTCGAGATGACGTTGAATGCCGCGCTGCTCGCGCAGATAGTTCTGACGTGCCTGGTATCTGTGGTAGGCGCGCTCTTTCTCGGAGAAGGTCTTGAGGGTATTCATGGCTTGCGTCATCTCGGGGGTCTGCATCCAAGACGGCAGGGCGCTACTGTCGAGGGCTTCGCCGTCTTTGAAGAATTTCAGCCAGCGTTCCTGCTCGGTTTGGATCTGGTCGGTGTGGAACTTGTTCAACTCCAGCAGCCAGATGCCGCCATGGTCGAGGAGCGGGCGCGCCTGGGCGTCGCGCAGGCGGAAGTCGTGGGCGTAGTCACTGCTGTCGGCCAACAGATTCTCGCCCAGCAGCCAAATGGCGTAGGTCGGCTTGAGCGCGCTGTAATCCTGGCCGCTGTGCAGCTGAGAACAGTAGAGGTCGGCCCAGGTGTAGAGGATGCGCGCCAGGAGGTCGCGATTGATAAGGAGCTGGATTTCGATCTGATGGAGACAATCACGCGCGTCGCGCGCCTTGACGTCGACGATGCTGAGTTTATCGTCGAGAAATTCCTTGTCGTTGTAAGGATTGAGGATCTCGACCCAGGTGATCGGAGCCGGGAGGTCGCGGCCGAGGATGGCGTTGAGGAAGTGGATCAGCAGCGCGCGATTGGACTCCGCCCCCAGCAGGGCCTTGAACACGCAGTCGATCTTGGGGTCGATGGGATGGTGCATGGGGCGAGTCTAGCCAGGATCAGGGGCGGGGACAATTCGCTGGAGCGTGCGACGGGAGACCTGACCCCGGCTTTAAAAACGCAGTCCATCTTGGGGTCGATGGGATGGTGCATGGGGCGAGTCTAGCCAGGATCAGGGGCGGGGACAATTTGCTGGAACGTGCAATGGGAGACCTGACCCTTGGCTTGCGCTCCCGGGAGGCCTGGCCCCGGCTCCTCCCGCGTAACCGCCGGGGAGGGTTGCCCAAATCTCACAGTCGCCGCTATTCTCACGGTATCCAGATCGGCGCAGGCTGAAGCATCATCCGCCTGGCCCGACCACATCCGCGAGTGCCCGATCATGACCACTGTCTCCTACGATCAGGATTTCTATAGCTGGGCCTTGGAGCAGGCCGCACTGCTGCGTGACCGCAAGTTTGACCAGATCGACCTGGCACATCTCATCGAAGAGATCGAGGACATGGGGAAATCGGAAAAGCGCGCCCTGCAGTCTTTCTTGGAAACACTGCTCATGCACCTCCTGAAGTGGCAGTATCAGCCTGCTTATCAAGGACGTAGCTGGAAGTTCACCATCGTTGAGCAGCGTCGCCGGATCGAAGGGCACCTCGAAGAAAATCCAGGCTTGGCAAGCCGCCTTCCTGAACTCATAACGACCGCTTATGGCTATGCTGTGACCGCCGCCGTGCGCGAGACCGGCCTAGCGCCGGAGACCTTTCCGACCGATTGCCCTTGGAGCTTCGAGCAGTTGATGGATCAGGGTTTTTGGCCCGCCGAGGTCGACTGATCACAAGGGCAGGCCCGTTAGGGCGGCGATCTTCAATCGGGTCGACTCCTGCAGCATGCTCACGTCCCCCTCGCAGAGGGCATGGTTCGATTGCATGTTCGTGAAGCATCGCTTGTGGTCGCACGCGGGGCATTCACCTCGCTCGGATAGGTTTGAAACGCGCCGGCTTGCCGCCAAAAACCCGTGGGGCGGGGTGGATACCAGGTCCCGCTTGGAGGCGCAAACGGGCTCAGAGCAGCTTCACCAAGGCGGCGATCGCGGCGACTTGGGCAAACATCAGCGGGACGATCCATTTGAGAAGATCCACCTTGGTGCGCGCCACCTCGCCGCGCACCTGTTCGATCTCCTTGAGCAGACGCAACTCGCTCTCGCGCAACGCGGCGCGGACTTGCTCAACCTCAGCGCGAACCTGCTCGATGTCATGCCTGAGTTCGGCGCGAACCTGCTCAATGTCATGCTTGAGCTCGGCGCGGAGCTGCTCGATATCGAGCTTGAACTCGGCGCGGACCCGCTCGACCTCCGCGCGGACCTGCTCGATGTCGAGCTTGAGCTCGGCGCGAATCTGCTCGATTTCCCGTTGTAGGCGTAACTCGCTCTCGCGCACATGGCCCTGGGTGGCCAAGTCCGGCAGATGCGGGTAACGCTCTTCCAAACGCTCGAACGCCTCGGCGATGACGCGCGCGCGGGCACGGTCGTCGGGGGCGCTGGTCAGGGCTTCGTAGAGTGCAACGCTTGAATGCATGGCGCGACCTGTTCCGTTTGCTCCAGACGAGGCAGGGTCATCGCCCTGTCCGGAACCTGTTGACTCCATGGGATGATGGTATGGCTCCGCTGTGTCATGGCCTAGGGTACGCAGCGCAAACCATTCGGCGCAACCCAAACCGTCCCCCTTGCCTCATTGAATCGGGCCGTTCAAGCATTCAACATTGGTTGTCCGAGCCTGTGCATGAAGGGTTTGAACGCGGCTCTTGCGCCGACAGAAATGTACGGCACGGAGTGCATACCCCGTCCCGCGTGCGTTCGCATGATGCCGCCAACGTTGCTGGATCCCCATTGGCGGAATCGCTGTCGCGTTCCGCCCTCTGCGGGCTACCCTCCTTAGCTTGCTTGGGGCTCCCAAATGTTGGGGTTCGCTCTCGCTCACCCCAACCTACGCGGGCTGCTCATGCACCTCCTGAAGTGGCAGTATCAGCCTGCTTATCAAGGACGTAGCTGGAAGTTCACCATCGTTGAGCAGCGTCGCCGGATCGAAGGGCACCTCGAAGAAAATCCAGGCTTGGCAAGCCGCCTTCCTGAGCTCATAACGACCGCTTATGGCTATGCTGTGACCGCCGCCGTGCGCGAGACCGGCCTAGCGCCGGAGACCTTTCCGACCGATTGCCCTTGGAGCTTCGAGCAGTTGATGGATCAGGGTTTTTGGCCCGCCGAGGTCGACTGATCACAAGGGCAGGCCCGTTAGGGC
>NZ_JAAIJR010000197.1 GCF_010915725.1 Thiorhodococcus mannitoliphagus | reverse complement strand
TCTGTTCCGACTCGAGAACAGTCGCCGCCCCGAGGATATCGAGCGGGTACTGGCGAGTCTGATTGATTGGCTGGCCGCCCCCGAGCAGGACAGTCTGCGCCGCGCCTTTGTCGTCTGGCTCAAGCGCGTGCTGCTACCGGCTCGGGTTCCCGGTGCCGAGCTACCAAACGTCAACGACCTTCAGGAGATGCGTGCCATGTTGGCAGAACGGGTGAAGACCTGGACCGAAGAGTGGAAGCAACAGGGTCTTGAAGAAGGGATCTCGCAAGGCGAGGCCAAGTTGCTGCGCCGGCAGTTAGTCCGGCGCTTCGGTGCCCTACCGGCCTGGGCCGAGGCGCGCCTCGAGCAGGCAGGCGAGGCGGAATTTGAGGGTTGGGCCGATCGCGTCCTGGACGGCGCGACCCTGGAAGAGGTGCTTCAGGAGCCGACCTGAGAATCGGTTCTGCGCTGTTGTCCACGAACAAAACAAAGCCCCTGAGTGGCGCCCAGCCATTCGCTGAGCGCCTGCCTCTCCTTCAGCACTCGATGTGCTCAGCGATGTCGAGTGCGTCGTCAACCTCCAGTAACTTCTCAATAACCCATGGCAGCTTTGAAATCAGTACCTTAGAGGGCAACGGGAGAGCCTGAAGCTTGCCTCATTAAGTGGGCGTGTACTGAAAAACAATAACTTGAGCTTGAATCTGGTCAGGCATGGGGCGTTTTGAGGCGCGAGAGCATGACCCTTTTGAATATAAGTCTCTGTTTTATTGGGTGCCATGGGTTATTGAGAAGTTACAACCTCCACTCCCAAGTACCTAACCGTGCTCTCGATTTTGCGATGCCCGAGGAGCAGCTGCACGGCGCGCAAGTTCTTGGTCTGACGGTAGATCAACGTCGCCTTGGTTCGGCGCAACGAGTGCGTCCCGTACTCCTGCGGATCCGCTCCCATCAACCCGATCCATCGCTTCACAATGCGCGCGTACTGACGCGCAGATACATGCGGTGACCCACTCTGCCGACTGGGGAAGAGGAAGTCTGCGGATGACAGCCCCGCCTCTTTGATCCAGTCCTCCACGGCATCACGTGTCTGGTCGGTCAGCTCGAAGCGCACGGGCTCACGCGTCTTATGCTGCACGACACTGGCCCTGGAGACCACATGGTTGCCATGCGCGACATCGCGGACCCGCAGGGCAACCAGTTCGCAGCCGCGTAACTTGCTGTCGATGGCCAGATTGAACAGCGCTAGCTCCCGTGTCTTCCCGGCCATTCGAAGCTGTGTGCGGACGGTCCAGATCTCTTGCAGCTTCAACGGCGGCTTCTGGCCAATCAGCTTGCCCTTGTTTCACGGCTCATGTGCGGCTTGGGACGTAACGAATAAGGTTAGATCGTCCGAGCGAAGCGAGCGACGATCTAACCTTATTCGTTAGGCGATTTAACGTGGATCACTTTCAACTTCAATCAAATTCATCACTATCAGCGCAATCATCTAATGCTTTCGCGTTATAGCTGTCAATCATGTCTTTTGCGCTAAAATCGTCGTCATCGATAAAATTTTCAATGCTTGGATAAATAAAATAACCTTCCAGATCTTTGTTTAATTCCCAAGATGCAACATATTTCCCATCTTTAAATCGTCCGAAATCGGTATATTCCACAAGATTGATTAAGTTTGGGCATTCAAGAAAAACGTAATCGTTTATCGGCGGCGAAACGACGAGATCAGGGGGGGCGCTATTTCCTCGATTTAAAACACAATAAGCAGAGACCCAAAGCCTTAAATTACCAAAGGTAACTTGTATGATATTATTTTTGATGCGCTGGTTTGGTAGCGTTCCGGCTTTCTGCATCCCAGCAACTGTGATGAGAATAAATACCCGGGAGCCTACGCGCTCGTGATATTCTTTATTCTTATGGAAACTTCTTAGATCTCCTTTTGAGAAATAGCTTCCATGATCCCCTCTAGGTACAGACTTGTAGTGATCATAGGGATGAGTGTGAAATGTTCCCAAATAGTCAAAATTTGGATAAAAAGAAGTAATAAAATCCTGCTTTAAATCCCTGGCCGACCGAGACCATCTAACTCTGTTCTGCCATTGCCTGGTGCTAGTATCTGTACTAACAAGCTCAATTTGGTAAACTATTTCTTTTGAGTAACTATAAGTTTCGTAACCAAATAACGTGCCGTGGGTTTCAAGTTTAGTTTTCTCTTCTTTTTTATTTCTTAAATGCTCTATCGTATATGCTTCTAGCGCACTTAATGCCAACGAGGCTTGTGCTAATTCGGAGATTCGGACAATTATCATATCGGATATCCAGTTAGCGTATGGTACGCTGTTTATTCTTGCTTTCTAAAGCGACTAACGTCAACCATAAGCCGGGCCAGACTGCGCTGCCAAGACACTACGGGGTTGCTCTGATGCCGATGCGCAGTGTGGCCTCGGCTTTATGGCTGTGTTAGGCATTACTTGCTCATGCTACTGGTTGTTGTATGGAGAATGCGGCGATACTTCTATTCTCGCCGAGGGGGCCCCTAGCAAAGAAAAGAGCTTATCAGCATGATCAATAACTCGCTCTACATCGGAAAATTCGAAAACTTCGTTGAGTATTAGTTTTCCGCCAATGCAAGAAAGAGCATCGATTACTGTCTTTTCCCAACTTCTCTTGCATGGCCACGATTTCAATACCTTAGCAGTTGGTGCAGAGGTACGGTGCTGCGCAAGGCGTTGGTTAATATCATCTGCGAACCCTAGTTTAATTCTCTTATCATCAAGTTCCGGAATCAATTGAATCACATAGAATGATCCAACTTCTTTTTCAACTGGTTTGGAAGATCCAAGAAATCCGTGCTCTTCTCGTTTTTGTTTGATGAACTCAGATTCCTCATGGGAAACTGTTAGAGTCAGTTGTCCGCCGGATTCTGTTGTCCTGCGTTTTTTCGGCTCAATACCGAGTCCCAATACATATCGCCGTGCATGGGATCTGTCCATGGCGATTTCTTCAGCAAGCTGCTTTAGCGATATGAAATCTTGCTCCATAGCATCTCTTGTCCTTGCCTAACGTCATGCGTAACCTGGCGCGTACTGGCTCGCAGGAGCGAAGCGACGGCTAGCCAGTACGCGGTCAGGTTTACGCGCTCGTTAGGCGATTTCTTTTCTTCTGTCACCCGCGAGGGCTTCCAAAGTTAAGTAAACTGTCCCCGGAACTCCCCCCGGAACTCCCCGATCATGGCCCGGTAGCTGCTCCAAGGCCAATCGGCTGCGGTCCGCACCATCCGCGCCCGCACCGGATTGAGCACGACGTAGCGCGCCAGCTCCAGCAGATACGCCTCCTTTTGCGCCAGGATCGCCTTGTAGCGTCCTTGAAACACGTGGCCCGAACGGCCGTGCGTGCGGTTAAAGCGCTGCGTATAGACGCCATTCAGCTGGCGCATGCCCTTTGAGAGGTTCGCGTCCGGGGTCTCCACCAACACATGGTAGTGGTTGGTCATCAGACAGTAGGCGTGCACCGTCCAATTGAAGCGGTCCCAAACGCCAGCCAGCACATCCAGAAACAGGCGCCGGTTCCCATCGGCGAGGAAAATCGCCTCGCGCCCGTCTCCGCGACTGGTCACATGGTACAGCGCGCCGGCAAATTCGTGACCCCGTGACCTTGCGTGAGCCCGTGACCTTATGCCACTTATAGTCTGTAGACCTATTGTCATCATGGCATAGATAATTTCTGGATGAAAGACCCCAAAGCACTCCTTGGTGAAAATATAAAGAAACACCGCCTTGAAAGAAAGCTTTCTCAAGAGCAGTTAGCTGATCTTTGCTCACTGCACAGAACTTATGTTGGCTCCATTGAGAGAGGCGAAAGGAACGTTAGCTTGGAGAACATTGTTCTTATTTCCAAAGCGTTAGGAGTAAGCCCTTCAATCCTTCTTCAAGGAATTAGTTAGTGATGAGCGACTCCCCGTATTCGGGAAAGGATAAGTCAGATTGGGCATCAATCACAGAACAACTCATAAAAGACCACCCGTTAGACGAAAACTCTCTTGTAGAGATGATTCTTAATGCCTGGAACAACATCTTTGAAACATCGATTGGGCGACACAATCTTAAAATTGGCGATCACATATTTCCAAAGCCCCAAGTTATCGGTGCGCTAATGCACGAACTAATTCCAGCGGAGATGGCTGCAACCTACCCGAAAGAATGGAGAGGTGAAAAAGATGCTGGTGACAAAGATATTGTTTATATTCCCAATGATTACTACTCGATAGAACTGAAAACGTCTTCCAATCCGAGCCGAATATTTGGCAATAGAAGTTATGCGCAAAAACCGACGCAAGGCAAAAAAGGAAAAGATGGTTTTTATATCGCCGTAAACTTCGAAAAATTCTCAAAAACCAACACTAAACCCGAGATTTTAGTAATACGCTTTGGTTGGCTTGATCATACAGACTGGAGAGGGCAAAAGGCCGAGTCCGGGCAGCAATCGAGTTTAGCACCGGATACCTACGATCTTAAATTCAAAACGCTTTACCTAAAAAGCTAATGCGGTTTGTGCTTCACTAGCCTCTTTGTCAGCCAAGTAGCTTTCAATTCGACTCTCAGCATAACCGATATATTTTTCTTCCAACTCGAAACCAATAACGAAGCGATTATTTCTTAGAGCGCATTCTGCTGTACTCCCCGATCCCATAAAAGGATCAAGTATCACATCACCAGCGTTGCTAGAGGATTTGAGCATTCTCTCAACCAAAGCCATTGGGAATTGGGCCGGATGTGGGGTGCGTTCTACAGAGGAGCGGTTTTTACCTGACGTTACTTTGGTTATTTGCCAAACATCTGTAGGGTTTTTTCCGAGCGGATTGCACTTCAATTTCCCATTCTTTTTTTGGTTTGGATATTTGACATTTGGATCGCGAACATCGTCCAAATTGAACGTATAGTTATTCGGATCTTTAACATACCAAAGTAGTTTTTCGTTTCTTGGAGAGAAACGCTTTCTACATGCAACCCCCGCTGCATAGTTCCAAACTACTTCCTGTAGCAAGTAAAATGGTGTTCTATCCCACAGCAGATAAGGGATGGGTACAGCCAAGCCTTTCCCTTCCACTTCAAAATATCCAACATTTAGCCAAAATGTGCCATCTGGACAAGTGACTCGATGAATCTCACCTATCCAATTTTCGCACCAATTAAGATAGTCGTTTATATGGGCAAGATCCTCGTATTCCTTGCCAATATTGTATGGAGGCGAGGTGATGGTAGCATTGATGATTCCTTCAGGAAGCTCTTTCATTCCTTCCAGACAATCACGTTTGTATATGGCTACGCCATCAGTTTCAAATGATGGCGCTCCCAATATGGACCTAATTCGATTGAAGTTTTCAGCACTCATGATGCTACTTATAGTATTCATCATCGAGCGGAATGTCAACGTAAGATTCTCTCGAACGAGGCTTCAGGGAGGAGCGGGGTCTTCCCAGGGCAATCGCATCAACGTATTAGCGAGTAATGTTGGGCAATCCACTCGCCTCCCCCAATGATCTGCGTCCTTTGAATCTGGGGAGATCTCCACGGTGTGCGACCTGAGTATAGAGCGATCGATCGGACGTCATTTTGCCGCGCTGGAAGATCCGCGCAACCCGACCCAAAGCCGGCACAACCTGATCGAGATGATCATCATCGCCATCGCCGCGACCCTCGGTGGTGCCGACGGCTGGGTGGGCATTGAGACGTTTGCCAGGGGTAAGGAGGCATGGCTGCGCACCTTTCTGGAGCTGCCCCATGGGATTCCCTCGCACGATTGTTTCGGGCGCGTGTTTGCCCTGATCAACCCCGAGACGTTCGCGGCCTGCTTTCGCGCGTGGAGCCAGGCGGTGGCGGAACTGATCCCCGATGAGATCATCGCCGTGGACGGCAAGACCCTGCGCCGCTCGCACAACCGCGGCAAGGGCTTGGCGGCGTTGCATCTGGTCAGCGCCTGGGCGACGGCCAACCGGGTGGTGCTCGGGCAAGTGGCCACGGAGGCCAAGTCCAATGAGATCACGGCCATTCCGCGGCTGCTGGAGTGGCTGAAGCTGGAGGGCTGCATCGTCACCATTGATGCCATGGGCTGCCAGACCAAGATTGCCAAGCAGATCATCGATCGGGGCGGTGACTACGTCCTGTCCCTCAAAGGCAACCAGGAAACGTTGGCCGCCGAGGTCGAGGAGGCCTTCATCGAGGCCGACGCCAACGACTATGTCGACAGCGACACAGACTTCGTCGAGACCGTCGAGCGCAGCCATGGTCGGATCGAAATCCGTCGTTACCGGACCCTGGGTGATCTCTCCGGTGTGCCGCGCAGCGCCCTGTGGGAGGCGATGAACATGATCGGCATGGTCGAATCGCGCCGTGAGGTCGCCGGCAAGGTCACGATCGAGACTCGCTACTACATCGGCAGCATTGGCACGAGCGCCACCCGCTTTGCCCACGCCGCGCGCGGTCACTGGGGCATTGAAAACGGTCTGCATTGGAACCTCGACATCTCCTTTCGTGAGGATGAGTGCCGTGTGCGTGATCCGGTAGCGCGCGAGAATCTCGCCGTCCTGCGCCACCTTGCGCTCTCGCGCCTCAAGAACGACGACACCAAGCTCGGTATTCAGAACAAGCGCTTGAAAGCCGCATCCGACGAGGGCTACCTGACGAAATTGTTCTTCGAGCCGCCCAAGAGCAAGGAGAAAGCAGAAGCATCAGGGCGCGCTAATATTAGAAAAGCTTGATGCGATTGCCCTGGGGGTCTTCCCTTTTGCCCTCTTGACATCCGCTGCTTGAACGATCTTGCTCACGCGCGAGTAGTGGATGCCGAAGAAGTCTCCAATGTCCTGAAGCGTATATCCCCCGCTGCGATAAGCGGCGACGATGGCCTCGTTGCGCCGCGGATCGTCGCATACATACTCGGGTAAGGGCCTGGGGGGAGGGCCAATGCCATGGACTTAGCATCTAAGGCTATGATTCTATTAAAATAAGGCATCTTCGCAGGAACCTTGTAGGAGCATG
>NZ_JAAIJR010000196.1 GCF_010915725.1 Thiorhodococcus mannitoliphagus | reverse complement strand
GTAACCGAGGGCATGAGGTTACATTCTAAGCGCCACGCCGCCGCATGGACTTTCTCCGCGCAGCGGCTTCGTCCAACAAGGCCTGCTGCAGGGTATCCGCGACCTGCTGATCGGCATCCGGGGGTTGAAGCACGTCGTCCCAATGCTCGAAGACGCGAATCCTGTTGAGCCAGCTTGCATAGGCCGGATGCGCAGCTAGCGCCTCACGGGCTGCGTCGAAGTCGGCCTGCAGGTCGTCGCGGACCGACGGGGGAAGAAGATCACTGAGCCAGCGCTCGCTAAGGGCTAACAGCAGTGCATCCGAAGGCGTGAGCGGTGTGTGCATTGAATCGGAGACCCTTGTCGTCATTCGGGGGTTCGACCTGAGAGCATACGGCGCTGGCGATCTTGTTGCAGCGATCGGGTCCGGTCGCCTCCACCCATCGACACCAATGCAGACTTGCTGCAACGGGTGCGGTAGTCACGGACGATGCCACGCTGCTCTGGCGTCTCTGGAATCGGAAGCTGGCGTTTCGCAGAGACCAGGGTGATCGCCTGCTCTGCGTCCATTCCGTCCTGAGTGAGAAGGCAGCAGGCAACCACCCCGCTGCGGCCGATGCCGCCATAGCAGTGGACCGCCAACTGCGTGCCGGTGGCGATCTCCCGATGGAGGCGCGGAATCAGCTCGGCCAGCGCGTCTGGCTCGGGCGCGCCATGATCCGGGATGGGGAAGCGCTCGAAGGTCATGTCCTGCGTTGCGCATGTCTGTGGCTCGGCGGTGAGGCGTAGATCGGCGATCTCATGGTCCTAGAGCAGAGAGAGCACCTTGGTGACGCCCTGCGCGCGCAGGGTACGGACTTGCCGCACCAGCCAGTCGGCATTGGGGGCCGGCATGATCAGCAGCCCACCATTGGCGATCTGGCCAATTGGAAAGACGGATGGCGTCATGCAGCGTTCGACGTATCGGTTTCGCGAATGGGTTTAGGCCGTGCTGTGAAGAGCGGACACTCGATGATCACCGTGCTTCCAGATAGGCCTTGATCTCATCTGGACTGTAGCGCTTCACCGCACCCGGCAGATAGTCCGGATTCCGTCGCCTGCGCTCGCCTTGAACGTAATAGTCGCGCTTCGTGTAGTCGCCTCGGCAGGTGCCGCCCCATGCGGTGGAGTACTCGATGCAGTTGCTCAGGTCGACGGGTCCAACACATCCAGGCATCAGGTGTTTCCTCCGATGTCATCGCTGGAAATCTCCAGCACCAAGAAACCAATGACGGTGGTTGCTGACGGCCATCCCTGGCCTGCGAATCAGGCCGCCTGGGCGGCCGCGCCCTTGAGCCGGCACTCCAGGGCCAGCCGGCGCAGGAACTGCTCCGGGGAGAGCGCCTCGCCGAGTAGCTGCTGCTGGCGGCACACGGTGGCGAAGTCGCCAGCGGTGAGCCCCTCCAGCCCCTCGAGGTGGCGGGCGATGACCGCCGGCACCGGCGCCGCGACGTCGCCGAGCGCCTCCCGGGCGAACAGCGCCTGGCGCTGCGCGGGCGTCAGCGCCCGGAACTGCAGCTTGAAGTCGAAGCGCCGCAGCGCCGCGGCATCGATCCCCGACAGCAGATTGGTCGCGGCGACGAAGATCCCCGGATAGCGCTCCATCTGCTGCAGCAGCTCGTTGACCTGGGTGCGCTCCCAGGGGCGCTGGGCCTGACGCCGGTCGCCGAGGAAGCTGTCGACCTCATCGAGCAGCAGCACCGTGCTGTGCGGGTCCGTCTCGCGGAACAGCTGCGCCAGCTGCTGCTCGGTCTCCCCCAGGTAGGGCGAGAGCAGGTCCGAGGCCTGACGGCTGACCAGCTCGCGGTCGAGCGCCGCCGCCAGCGCCTCGGCGAAGGCGGTCTTGCCGGTGCCCGGCGGTCCCGCGAAGCACAGGGTGCCGCGCCCGGAGCGCGCGAGCGCCTGGACGATGGCCCCCGGTGTCACCCCGCCGGCCAGGTTGAGAAAGGCCGCGTCGAAGGCCGTCGCCGCCGTGCGCTGCCACGGCAGCGGCGCGCCCTGCAGCAGCTGGCGCAGCGCCCCGATGCCCGCGCGCACCGTCTGCTCCGGCGCCTGCTCCGGGCACAGCGCCACCAGCCGTGCCGCCGCGCCCAGCTGGGCCGGGGTCAGCGCCGCATCCGCGGCCAGCGCGTCGAGCACCTCCGGCGCCAGCCCGGCATCGCCCAAATGCCGCTCGGCCATCTGCCGGCGCACCGAGCGTGGCGGCGTCGTGAAGGCCACCGGCGCCAGGAAGCGGCGCAGAAAGGCCGGATCCATGCCCCGGGTGCGGTTGGTGATCCAGATCGCCGGTACCGGATTCTCCTCCAGGATGCGGTTCATCCAGCCCTTCTGCGGTCCCGCTGCCGGCTCCCCGCCGAGCAGGGCCAGTAGCCCGCGCCCGTCGTCGAAGACGTCCTCCACCTCGTCGAACAGCACCACTGCGTCGCGTCGCCGCGCCAACATCCGCTGTGCCAGCCGATAGGCGGCCAGCCGCCCCTCGCGGCTCAGCCCGCGTCCCGCCTCATCGGTGCTGCACACCGCGAAGGCCTGCAGCCCGCATTCCGCCGCGACCGCTCGCGCCAGCTCGGTCTTGCCGGTGCCCGGCGCGCCGTGGAAAAGCAGATTCACGCCCGGGGCGGCCTGCGCGGTGCTGCCGTGCAGCAGGGCACGGATCCGCGCGATGTCGGCCTGCAGATGCCCGAAGGCGGCCAGCGGCCAGGCGGCTGCCGGGGCCGGCTCGACCAGCAGGGCGAGCAGTGCCTCCGGGTCGGCCGGCTCGGCCTCGAGCACCAGGCGCAGCAGATCGCTCGCTGTAATGGCGTCTTCCAGGTCGCGGTGGTGGTTGATGTCGCACTCCACCAGTCCGAGCTGCCGCAGCGGGGCCTGCGGGTGCAAGACCGCGCGCAGGGTGGACGCCGGCAGCCCGAGCAGCTGCGCCAGGCGCTCTCGGTTGATGCGCCAGGAGCGGCTGCGGTGGCGCCGTCCACCTTCGCGCAGCAGCTCGACGAGCGCCTCGCTCGCGTCGCGTTGCTCGAGGAAGCGCAGGATCGCGATCTCCTCCGGCGCCAGGGTCAAGGTATCGCCCAGCACCGCGAGCGGCCCGGACGGCGTCAGCGCGGCCGCATCCGTCTCCAACGCCCTGCTCAGGGTTTCCGGCACCGCGCGCAGCCAGGCCTGGACCTCGCGGTACAGGAGGGGGTGATCCTCGGGATGGCGCGCCAACGCTGTCACCTCGGGCGTGGTCTCCGCCAAGCGGCGCCGACCGCGCCGCAGGCGCGGACGGGCCTCCGACTCCTCGCGGTCCTCGGCCAGCGCCGCCTCGGCCAGATCTCGCATCAGCCCGGGCACGACCAGCGGCTCAAGCAGCTCCCACAGGGCGCCCAGGGTATCGCTCTCGTCAAGGCAATCGACGACAACCGGGTCACGCACCAGCCGCAGCCCGTAACAGGCCAGCTGCCGCTGCTCGGCGGACAGGGTGCTCCAGTCTTCACGCCAGGGGCTCAGGTCGGTCATCATGCGTTGTGCTCCTCCGTCCACGGCTGAAAGCGCCGGCTGTCGAAATGGAAGGTCACCAGCTCGCCGCGGCCCGGATCCTCGTCCCCGATCAGCCCGAGCACCAGGTCGAGCGGCTCGCGAAAATAGGTGCTGCCGGCCTCCCGATCCTGATCATGGATCGACTCCGGCAGCACCTCGATCACCACCACCGGCTGCTGATAGCGCGGCACGCGATGGTTCCTCAGTCCCGGCTTCCAGGTCACCAGATCGCTGGGGGCGAAGTCGTGCCGCCGGGTCAGCGCTTGATAGTGCTCGCGCAGATCCTCCAGGGGCTCGTCGTCGAGCAGGTCGGTGCGGTCCTCTTCGCTGAGGCCGATCTGCGCGAGTAGCTCGCGCGAGGACAGATTCTCGTGCTGTCGTGGCATGCAAGACTCCTGTTGAACTGCATGGAGAACGTGGTTGCTGGCTGAGCGTGGCGTGCAAGATGCACCTCGCGTGCGACGGTATGCGTTGCATGCGGTCTCTGCGCGCGCTGGCGCGACCCTGGTTGTCGCTCGGACCTATATACGGCGCAGATGGATTCCCGTCGCAGAGGCCGCGCCGTCAACGCTGTTGCAAACAATAGGCCCCGCTGGTCGACCATCCCGACGGACAGTTGCCGACCTTGGGCAGCGCCGCGCGGGCCTGTCGGCCCGCCAGGCAATAGTCACCGCTGGTTGAATAGCCGCTCGGGCAGGGACCCTGCTTGGCGAGCGCGAAGCGGGCTGTCGAACCGGGCGCGCAGTAGCCCCCGCGGGTGCTGTAACCGCTCGGACAGGGTCCGGTCTTGATGATTGGCTGCGGGCTTGGTGGATCGGCGATCGCGACAGGCGTCAGCCCGACTAGCGCGAAGGCCAGTGCGGCGACGCAGGTCAAGGGATCATCGGATGGCCTTGGCATGGATACTTCCTCCGTGGGTTGCTGGTGTTCCCGCGTTGGCAGGTCAACACCGACCAAAGTGCACTGGATGTCGCGCGTCGAGGCTGCGGCATCCAGGATGACGGAATCCGAATTTGTTAAAGAGCCTGGGCAGGAGATCCCACACCGCGCTGCGAGAGGGAGGTGCGTGCGCCGCCGACACGGATTGGGGTTGGTGACTTGGTCTTGCGACACCAGCGGGGTAATCATGAGTTAAAATCAGTAGAAATGTAACGTCAATGAGGCACTTATGCGTCACTTAGTGACGCGCCTGTGCCCTCAGTCTCTCGCGAGCCTCCCATGAGCGATTTCCTGCGCCGTCTCACCCTCCTCGGTCTCATCCCGCGCCGGCCCCAGTGGGAGGGTGCGGCTGCTGTGGCGCGCCCATCAGCTGGGCGCGCACCCACCGGCAAGACCAGTGCCGCCGCCCTGCTGGAGCAACTGCAGGCCCGTGGCTTCGCGACCAACCTGCGCGCCGTGCAGCGCGATCTTGTGTATCTGGATAAGCTGTTTCCGGAGCTGGAGCACGACGGACAGCGCGCCGGCGGGCGCGGCTGGTGGTGGCGCGCGGACACCCAGGTGCAGCAGCTGCCGGCGTTGGATCCGGCTATGGCGCTGAGCTTCGTGATGGCCCGAGAGCTGCTTGATCCGCTGCTGCCGCCGCCGTTGGCACAGCGCCTCGTGCCCTACTACGCGGCCGCCGAGCGGGTGTTGGCTGACGCCGGCGCGCCGGGCTGGACCGCCTGGCGGGAGCGGGTGCGGGTGATTCCCGAGGGGCAGCCGCTGTGCCCGGCGCCGATCGAACCGGCGGTGATGGGCGTGGTGCAGACCGCGCTGCTGGAAGGGTGGCGTTTCCGCGGCCGCTACCAGCCGCGCGAGCGTGATCTCGCCGAGTACGTCTTCAATCCCTTGGGACTGGTGTTTCGCGCCCGAGTGGTCTATCTGGTGGCCACTTTGTGGGACTACCCGGACCCGCGTCACTTCGCCCTGCATCGCTTCACGCAGGCCGATCTGCTGGACGTCGCGGCGACGCCGCCGCCGGGATTCGACTTCGATGCCTACCTGGCGAGCGGCACCTTCGACTATGTCACCGCTGATGGCGCCCCGCAGCGGGTCGAGCTGCGCATGAGCGAGGCGGCCGCCGCGCATCTGGAGGAGACACCGCTGAGCGCCGATCAATGCATCACCGCGGAGCCGCAGTCGCCGGGCTGGCTGCGGGTCAGTGCCACCCTGCGTGAGACCGAGCAGCTGGTGTGGTGGCTGCGCGGCTTCGCCGATCAGGTCGAGATATTGGCGCCGCCGGCGTTGCGCGCGCGCCTGATCGCCGACGCGCGCGGGCTCGCTGAGCGCTATGGGCTGAGCTGAGGCCGCAGCAAGGCATCAGCCCTGCTCCGCCAGCCGTTGCACGACCTAGAGATCACCGTGCCACCGACCAGCTCCAGGCGCAGGGTCGCGTGTAAGCTCCACGTGCCTGTTGGCGACCAGCCTCATGGCCCTGACCTCTAGCGCACAGATGTGACAGGCTGTATCGCGCAAACTGGGACGCCCAGGCCATCCCGGCCCGGTTCGGGCAGCACGCTCAGCGTGCGGGCACCCAGTCGGCTGACATGTAGAGGAGTGCCTCGCGCGCGCCCTGACAACGCAGCGAGGGATAGTGTGTGCGCAGCGAGGCGAGGTTGAGGTAGGCGTCCGGGCGCGCCGGGAAGTGGCCATCGTCCTGCTTGAAGTAGACCGCGTAGCGCATGCCGTCGGTCACGATCAGCCGCTGACAGCGGTCACGCCCCGGCTGCTGTGCATAGTCCTGGGCTTGAGAGCGCGCGCTCAGACAGGAGCGGTCCTTGGGCTTGACCTCCACGACCACGGTCAGCTGCGCATCCGATCTGGGAAGTCTGTCGAACAGCGCGACGTCGACGCGGTTCCACTCGATGGCCATGCGCTGCGGTGTCCAGCCGAGGGCGCGCAGCAAGGGGACTGTGAGATAGGCGATCGTCTCGGATTCCGAAGGCGGGTCATGCCGCTCGTACCATTTCGCGATTCGTCGCAGCTCGTCGAGTTCGTGCGAGAGCGCGCGGATCGCGGTGCTGCCGACACCCTGATCGAAGAGGCATTCGGCAATCTCGTCCCAAGCCAACGCCTTCGGGGCCTGCGGCAGTGCCTCGAGTGGCCGCTGCAGCACCGTCGGCGCCGGCTCCTGCGCCGCGAGCCAATCGAGCACCGGTGGCGCATCCATGCGCTGCACGGTGTCGCCCAGCTTCATCGTGTAGGTCGGGAACGACATCAGGCCATTCGGGTCTGATGCGAGCCAGCGCACGCGGCGCACGTGATGGAGGTCCCAGCCGTCGATATCGCCGAAGCTCTCGTGCCATGCGTAGTCGCCCACGACGATTCCGTAGGCCAGCACCTCGGTCGTGCCAAGTCGCAGCACCACGACATCGCCGTCCTGGATCTCCTCGGCGAAGCGCCGCAGATCGGTCAGCTTGCGCTCGGAGAGCGCCCAATCGCTGCGCAAACTGCCCTGGCAGTCTGGCCAGGGACCTTCGGAGCCAGGGCCATTGAGAATGACATCCCAGTCGATGCAGACGTCCGCATAGTTTCGATTGGTGTCACCGGCTGCGACCTGCCAAAGGAGTGCGGCCTTGCATTGATGTGGCTTCTTGGGATAGCGTGCAAGCCACTTATGCATCTCAGGAAACGCATCATGGC
>NZ_JAAIJR010000195.1 GCF_010915725.1 Thiorhodococcus mannitoliphagus | reverse complement strand
ACTTTTTGGGGGTCATTTGTCCCCCCGGGGGTTTATAAACGCCCCCCCCCCTGCCTTGCTCCCGCCCACCCGGTACCTTTTCCCAAACGCCCGGGGGGCGGGGCCCCCGGCCGCTCGGGGGCCCCGGGGGGGGGGGGGCCCCGCTCCCACCGTCCGCTCCATCAACAACTTCCCCCCTTTTGCAAAGGGGGGGTAGGGGGGATTTCGAGCGGCACCGCTCGCACTCGGGAAACAATTGATGGGCATTGTCTAAGCAGGCCCGGCGATGCGCCTCGAAGGCCTTGGCGGTCAGGGCGAGGATCGGGCAGCCGCATGCGCTCGGGAAGCTCTCGAATCGCGCGGACCGCCTTCAGACCCTCCATGACCGGCATGTCCATCAGCACCAAGTCTTACGTCTGCTCGCGGACCTTGCCTGCCGCGATCTGACCGTCGTCGACGACCAAGACGCGCCGTCCGGCGCTGAACCCCCGCGGGACCTGCGCCTCGGATCGCCGCCCCAACTCTAAAGCCGCAGGCAATGGGGCCATGCCCGGCTGGGGCTTGCGCAAGCGCGCGGTCAAGACATGCTCCATCCCCGCAGCGCCGAGATGATCTCCTGCAGACGAGCGACCAGCCGGGCGAGCGACTGCTCGGGCGGCTGACGGCTGGCTGCCCAATGCAAAATGCCAATCAGAATTGCCGCACCCGCCTCCAGGTCGAGCCGCACTTGCAGGCCCGTTATACTGCTCGGCGAGCTGCGCCCATCGCTAGACCGGAGAATCCGCCATGATCGAGATCGAGTACATCGTCAAAGACAGTAACGGAGTGGAGAGATTGCGAACCACCGACAAGAAGGCCGCAGATGCCTATGACCGGGCTCTGGACAATGCCGAGCGACTGGCGCAGATGATCCGCAAGGACAAGGTGCTGCCCAGCCTCTCGGACACCGAGCTGGAGGAACTGACCATCTACCTGGCCCGCAATGCGCGTGATGTGGAGCGGGTGCTCAAGGGCAAGGCGCCAGAGCGCGATCCGACCGAGACCCTGGCTCCGGTTCCGGCTCCGGCCACGGACAAGATCGCACCGATCAAGGCCGCTGGCTGAGCCTGGCATGAGCCGGCCGCCCGCAGCCGATCAAGGGGAAACGCAAGCGCGTTTCGCCGCGCTGCTTGATGACTTTCCTTGGGAGCGCCCAAGCGCGCGGTGGTCTTCATTCGACCCCGAACTCGCCGCCGAGTTGTCGCGGCACATCTTTGCTGGCCTTTATGCCCGTGATCGCATCTCCCTGCAGACCCGCCAGCTGATTGCCGTGTCCGCGCTCGCCGCGCTTGGTCACGAAGAAGAGCTGCGCGTCCACCTTTGGGTCGCACTCAAGTCCGGTGTCGACCCTGAAACCCTGGCCGAAGCCTGCTTCCAGGTCGGGACCTATGCGGGACTGCCGGCGACCAATCGCGCGCTGGCCGTGCTCCAAGCGGTCATCCAGGGCTACGACGCTCGCGCGCGTGCAACCGCTCCAACATCGCCTGGATAAAGGGCCGCGAAGCCGATGATCAGATCCCCCGGGGAGCGACCGCGCCTCGCCATCGCCGGCGCCAGCGGCTTTGTCGGCACCGCGCTCCTACCGCGCCTCGCGGAGCGCTTCCAGGTCACCGCGCTGACGCGTTCGCCCGTTCGCGCCGCAGCGCCGGCCAGCATTGCAAATGTCCGCTGGCGCCATTGCGACCTCTTCCGCGCCAGCGAGGTTGCTTCCAGCCTGGCGGGCATGGACTACGCCGTCTATCTGGTCCACTCGCTCGCGCCCTCCTCTCGGTTGACGCAGGCGAGTCCACGCGACATGGACCTTGTGCTGGCCGACAACTTTGCCCGCGCGGCTGCCGCCAATGGTGTGCGCCAGATCCTCTTCGTCAGCGGCGTCATGCCGCAGAGCTTCAGATTTTCGCCGCTGCCGTGGAGCCGCCGCGAGGTCGAGATGGTACTGGCCTCGCAGGGGACCCCGGTCACGGCGCTGCGGCCCAGCCTCATCCTCGGACCGGGAGGGACCGGTCCGAATCTGCTCATCGATCTGGTGCGGCGGCTGCCGGTCTTGCTGTTGCCGCCATCGAGCGCTTCGCGCACCCGCCCCATCGCCCTGCCGGACCTGGTTCGCGCCATCCTCCACTGTCTCGGTCGTCCTGACGACTTCTCCGGCGCCTTCGATATCGGCGGCGCGGAGGAGCTGAGCTATGAGCAGATGCTGCGCCAAACAAGCCAGGCGCTCGGGCTGAAGCGCGTCATCCTCCGCGTGCCGCTTTTGCCCACGCCCCTGGTCTCGCTGACCGCCCGGATGATCAGTGGCGCACCAACCCAGATGGTCGGCGCCATTGTGGAAAGCCTGCCGCAAGACACGGTGATGCAGGACAACCCGCTACAACAGGCCATCGAGCCCGAGGCGCTGACGTTCAGCGAGGCATTGAAACCCTGCGTCGATCCCCTGTCGCGACGACCGCGACCGAAGCCTCGGGAGCAGCTGCTGAGGGCGGACCGAGCGCTGATGCGCAAGGAGGCGCGCGTGCGCTCCATCCAAAGGGTGCTTTTGCCGCCCGGACAAGACGCGGCCTGGGTCAGCGGGAATTACTTTCGTTGGCTAGGCAGCTGCTGCTGGCCGCTGATTCGCAGCCAGGTCGACAGTGCCGGCGATGTGGAGGTCTGGCTCAGGCTGCCGCGGCTGAAGCTGCTGTCGCTGCGCTGGCTAGCGCACCAAAGCACAGCAGACCGCCAGGTCTACGCCATCTGTGGCGGCGCCCTCGCGCGCGCCGGCAGCGCGCATGCCCGCTTCGAGTTCCAGACGCTGCTCGACGGGCGCTACACCATGACCGCCATCCACGAATACGCCCCCGCCCTACCTTGGTATCTCTACATCCCCACGCAAGCACTGGGGCACTGGCTGGTGATGCGGCGCTATCAGGCCCGCTTGGCGCGACTGGCGCGCTAGCACTCACCCGTGGCCAGTCCGCGCGGCTGCTGGCGGCAGATCCACGCAGCTGGCCGCTGGCGCTCATGCAGCGGAAGGACGTCGTTCATCCAAGCCGCCATGTGCAGCCGCACCCTTCTCATGATGGCGACATGATGGAAATGGTCGCTGTAGATCGCCGCCTGACCGAAGACACCGCCAAGCCGCGTAGGGCGGATGCCCGATAGGGCGATCCGCCATGCCGAGGTCAGCGTAAGACGCCAACATGCAACCTCAGCGGCTGCCAAATGGCGGAACCGCTATCGCGTTCCGCCTTACGCCCTACGCCTTACGCTCGACACCAGTTGCCTCTTTCATCGCTCCCCCGCCGATGGCGACTCGATCGACCCAGCCTCGTAGGGCGGATGCCCGATAGGGCGATCCGCCGTGCCGAGGTCGGCGTAAGACGCCAAGGTGCAACCTCAGCGGCTGCCACATGGCGGAACCGCTATCGCGTTCCGCCTTACGCGTTTCGCTCATTCTCCAATGCCTTCTGCGTGATCTCCTGATAGAGACCAACGGCGCGCGTGTAGAGCCCCTGAAGGTCCGGCCGTTTGTCGACCAGACGCTTAACGTCCTGGGCGTCGTCCAGCAGACGTTTGAGGTAGGCGATCTCAGTATCACCCAAGCGCTCGCCGCGCTCGACTTTGGCCTTCATATCCAGTGCTCGGGGAAGACGATACTTCTCGAAACGCTCGATAACCGCGACGATGACGCCGTCGTCATGTGATGGATCTGCCATGATGCTCTCCTGGGAGGGGTGATCTAGCCGCCTTTTGATTCTGAACACGCCTAGGCGCGGAACATAGGAGCACGACTCCCCTATTGCATGTTTTGCGTGGGCGAATACCGCCGCTCGGCAGCACCATGCGCCCATTCCGAGAGTCCCGTCATGCGCTGCTTGGCAGCATGGCAAGCCACCCACTAGTCAACCTAAGTCTGCCAACTCGAACCGTGAAGCAGCTCCCAAACAAGGCCCTGAGCTGGTAGCGCTTTCTCGGGTGAAAGCTTGGCGCCTGACCAGCAAGCCGAGGCCTCAAGTCGAACCGAGGTTTTCCATGTCTTATCCCTGCGCCGAGGTGCCCTCGGATACAGCGTCCGCGCGAAACAAGCCTCTACTTTTTTCGCGTCCTTTGCGCCTCTCTGGTTCCATTTGCAGAACTGAGGCGCCGTGCCCCGCTGGCGGCGAGTCCGCGCCGCGGCACGACCCCTATCTGCTCTACCTCCGTTGGCCCCTATGATCCAGGGCGTATATGCTCCCCCTTCCCAAGCTGACGGGATGACGAGGGTAGGCAGAGTTGAGTATGGAATCGACAAGCATCCAGCAAGTCGCACTCGCCGAGCTGGCGCTGCGGGATCTCGCTGAGGGACGTACGGAACTCCTGGAGAACGCACTCGAGGAACTCCACCCGGCGGAGATCGCAGGCCTCCTGGAAGGCATGCCTCCCGAGCCGCGCCAGGCAACCTGGGCGCTGGTGCCCGAAGCGCAGCGTGGTGAGGTGCTGGCCTACATCCACGACGAGGCTCGGGCAAGCCTCATTGACGAGATGCAGCCCGAGGAGCTGGTCGAGGCCGCCGAGCAGATGGACGATGAGGACCTCGCGGAGGTACTCAATGTCCTGCCGACGGATCTCACCGAAACGGTCCTGACCGCCTTGGACGAGGATCACCGCCTGCGCATCGAAGCCGTGCTGAGTTATCCGGAAGGCACGGCCGGACGTCTCATGAGCACCAACGTTCTCAGTGTGCGTGCCGACGTGACCCTCGCGGTCGTCCTGCGCTGGCTGCGTCGCCATCGGGCGCTGCCTCCGCACACCGACTCACTCATGGTGGTCGACGACGACGGTCGTTATCTCGGCAGGCTGGACATGGGCTTGGTCGTGACCGGTGATCCGGACAGCCTGGTCGCCGCAGTCATGGAGACGGGGGCGGAGCTGGTGCGCGCCGACGCGACCGAGGCGGACCTCACCTCGCTGTTCGAGCGCAGAGACCTGATCTCCGTGGCCGTCTTGGACGAGGAGGACCGCCTGCTCGGTCGGATCACCATCGACGACGTGGTCGACGTCATTCGCGAGGAGGCGGATCGGCGTCTGCTGCAGAGTGCCGGCCTCGAGGCAGAGGAAGACCTCTTCGCCCCGGTACTCCCCAGTGCGCGCAGGCGCGGCGTTTGGCTCGGCATCAACCTCATGACCGTGTTCCTCGCCGCCTGGGTGATCGGCAGGTTCGAAGATGCCTTGGAGAAGATCGTCGCCTTGGCGGTGCTCATGCCGGTGGTCGCCAGCATGGGCGGTATCGCCGGCAGCCAGACCCTGACCTTGACCATCCGGGGCCTTGCGCTCAATCAGATTGCGGATTCGAACCTGCGCTGGCTCCTGCTCAAGGAGCTGGGCGTCGGCGCCCTCAATGGCCTGGTGTGGGCCGCGCTGGTCGCACTGGTGACCTTGCTGTGGTTCCACAGCACAGGGCTCGCGTTAGTGATCGCGGTCGCCATGCTCTTGAACCTGCTGGCCGCCGCGTTTTCGGGCATCGCTGTCCCCCTGATCCTACATCGCCTCGGCATCGATCCCGCGCTCTCAGGTGCGGTCATCCTCACGACGGTGACCGATGTGGTGGGTTTTCTGAGCTTTCTGGGACTGGCAAGCCTGTTCTTGATCTAGCGATCCAAGGCCGTCGGTATCGGTATCGGTATCGGTATCGGGAGCGAACCGACGATAGCGATCCCGATTCCGATAGCGATCCCGATGGCATGACTCGTCGCTCTGAAGCGAAGCCTCGCTAAGAGAGCGTCCATCAATTGTTTCCCGATGTGAGCGATGCCGTCCGAAATCCCCCCTGGCCCCCCTTTGCGAAAGGGGGGAAGTTGTTGATGGTCACTTTCTAAGAATGGACGCCGAGGAAAAGCGCTACGTCCTGGTGATCAACCGCCTGAGGACACTAGCGGGCCGGAGTGATGATGGCGAACAGCATGTCCGGCATGTGCTTGGTGTCGGTGGATGCATCGAATGGCCACAGCTTGGGGGTGACTGAACGGAACTGCCCCATGGAGTAGATGACCTCAACCGCAAAGGTGATCTGCGCAACGGGTGCCTCACCCCCTGAGTGGTCTGGGATCAGGATCGTGCAGGACCCATCCCCCTCGCACCCGCGGAGTTGCAAGCCTGGCTGCCATTTGGGGTCGGCACTGATCGCGCCATCCTCGCTTGCGGCGAGGAGCGCTGCAGCCACGTCCCGCGCCAGAGGCCCGTATCCGTTGAGTCCAGCCGGGTAGGCATCATTGAAGGAGCCGTCCGTAAAGGTGACGTCATAGGACTGCCCCTGGATCTCGACGGCCAGCACGCCAGCAATCTCGCCGCCGTCTACGACCAGTGAGAGCGCGTGGGCTGAGCATGCCGCCCCGATGCACAGGACCAGGATGGCTGGACGCAAAAGCTGCTTCTTCAAGTCTCTGATCTGCATGCTACTCTCCTGAAAAACTCATCGCGCAACCCCGCCTCTGCACCAGGTTTGGTTAACAGAATTCACGCAGATCAACCTGGGAGCGGCGCCCCGCCGCGATCGCGCGCAAGGGCGCCGCTCCCACCGACCGCGCGGTTGGAACCAAGGATGATCGAGGCCGTCAGACGCTGAGCCTTAAGCCGATTCACCTGCGATTCGAACCAAGCGTAACTCTCCGAGCGAATGGCGCCACGGCGCCGCGATCACTGCTAAGCAACATGTCCATCAATTGTTTCCCGATGCGAGCGATGCCGCCCGAAATCCCCCCTAGCCCCCCTTTGCGAAAGGGGGGAAGTTGTTGATGGAGGCTTTCTAAGCCTTCTTCACGAACTCGGATTTGAGCTGCATTGCGCCAACACCCGCAATCTTGCAATCAATATTGTGGTCCCCGTCCACGAGACGAATGTTCTTGACCTTGGTCCCGACTTTGACGACCGCGGACGAGCCCTTCACCTTAAGATCCTTGATCACCACGACCGAATCTCCATCGAGCAAGGGATTGCCGTTGGCGTCCTTAACCTCAGCCCCGCCTTCCCCCGCGCTTTCTTCTCCAGCAATGGACCATTCGTGGCTACACTCCGGGCAAAGGTACATCGCACCGTCTTCGTACGTGTACTCAGAATTGCAGTTCGGGCAGGTTGGAAAATGACTCATGGATACATCTCTGTCTTCGGCCTTGATCGTGGATTTGGTCCAACCAAGCCGGTTGGTGTAGGCAGCACCCTTGCCGCGACGGGCGCCCGATCGCTGCGGGGCGCCGCTTCCAGGTCGCACGGCCTGATCGAGGCTGAAGGGTTGCGCCGAGAAGTGGGCCGGGGCGGTGGTCGGTGGTCGGTGGTCGGTGGCGGGGGATTCTACCATTGCGGCGGTCGGTCGGTCGGTTGGGGCTCGATCATCCTTTGGTCCAAGCGCACGACCGGTGGGAGCGGCGCCCCCCCCCCCCGCGTCCCCCGACACCCGCCCGCG
>NZ_JAAIJR010000194.1 GCF_010915725.1 Thiorhodococcus mannitoliphagus | reverse complement strand
GGCGCTCCTGCCACTCCTTCAGGCCGTTTCATCGCCTACTGAAACACTCGGTTTTGGGCCAACCGATGATCAAGGCCGAAAAGGGCACTACCGGAGTCGGTTCACGGCTTCAGCCACTGAGCCTGTGCCTGTCCGGCCAATGATGCTGCACCCACATGCGCGCGCGCTTGTAGGCGCGTCCAGTGGATAGGATCGCAACCAAGATGGCTCGGTGCACCAGGCCTAGATCGCGCCGGTGCCAAAGCCCCGAGGTCCACTGGGTCTGCTTGATGTAGAGAATGACCTCGCGCCGATCCCGAGAGGAAATGAGACCGCGCAGGATCTTGATGGGCGACGGCACCTGCCGCTTGTCCACGAAGAGACCCACGCCGAAGACGTCGTTATGGTTCAGTTTGGCATAGGCTTCTGAGATCTGCCGCTTTGGCTTAGTGATAAGACCACCCCAGGCGTCGCAGGCAAGCTCGCGCAGCTCCGCACTGCGGATCTTGTGATGCTCGCGGGCGTGCGCCCAATGCTCGCACGCGAAGAGTACGCCGTCCTGAAAGTGCCTGACAGTGTCCTCATAGATAGCCGTCTCAGATGGCTCGGTCAGACGCTTCGCGGATGGCCGGCCATCCGAATCAAATCCATAGCCCATGACACTGCCGTGTGGCGAGCTACAGAGCATCTCCATGGGCGATACGGCATCAAGCAGATGCGTAAAGCCGAGTCCGAGGTTAGCGTTCGGACCATAGGCATGCTTCAAGCAATTTTGGGGCTGCACATTGAGAAACCTCTGCAGCCCCAAGTAGTAGCCGACGAATCGATTGCAGGGAAAAATCAGGGCCAGATTGTCCTGGATAGTTCCTCGCCAACCGATATCCACGATGCCGATCGAGGACCCATCGTCGACCATGCCACGACTCTCGAGGTAAGCAAGCGCGGCGCTGCGATCCGCCTTGATTTTATCGGTGAGGATCCCTTTGAACTCGTCGTCGCTGAATAGCTCCTTGACCCGCTCATCCTGCCAGGGATGAATGATGCCCTCTTCGAGTGCAATCCCGTGGCGGGCGCAGGCAATCTCGAGCGCAGCCGGCTCTACTCCGAGCGACCGAGCGAGCGCGAACATAGACTGGCTACTGTAGAGACTCCACAGGCGCATCATCTCCTTAATACTCAAAGACCTCAGAGATGCGGAGAAAGTGGCGAGGCGACTCACCTCAAGAATATAGGCGGGCGGCGGCGAACCATGGCCAAGGCGCTCGCCCGGAAAGACGCGCGCAAAGACCCGGTGGAACAGCTCCCCCTCTCGGGTGAAAAAGAACAGCCGACCGACGCAGTCGGTCAAACTCTGCTCGGCGATGAAGAGGGCATACCCAAAAAAGAGCGGTGCAGCCCGCAGACCAAGCTCAAAGGTCGCGCGCTGGGTCGACCCCATAACCTGGAGCAGCCCGGCTGCTGCTTCCAGCGCCTCTTGGTCCAGCCGGCGGAAGAGTGCTTGGCGGTCGGTACAGTGGATAATCAAAGTCTCGGACGTATCTTCTTCAGTCTAAAAGCAAAGCGGCTTATCGACGCCGCGCTTCCCCGGAATCGCCTTCACGGAATAACTAGACTGAATGATCGCCAAAATGCACCTAGCCCGGATATTTCATAAGCCACGCTAACCCTTTGTTTCTCTAACGCAATGATATGTCTTGTTTTTCCGGAGCCAAATCTCATTCTTCACAATATAATCAATTGGTTATCTGTCGTCGCTGTCGGTTTACGAAATATTCGGGTTAGGCAGAGAGTCTGCTCAATTCAAATAGGCTAGCGTGTCATTCTTATCGAGGATGCGGGCTTTCTGGCGCTCACGCTCGCAGCCCGATAGCAGCTATCGGGGCTCGAAGACAAAGCATGCGACGACTTCCAAAGGCCACGGAGCCCCTGCACCACCAAAACTCCGCTGTGCGGGCATGTCTATCGTCCATTGATCCACGTGTCCGCGACTAATGCACCCCTAACTGTTTCGCTTCGAGGTTAGCATCTTTGCGCTAAATCGGGCAGCACAAAACCGAGTTCCTACCGACCGGCGTTAGAGCCGCGGCGCAAGCACCAGTCGCGCCTGAGTTCGCGCGTACGACATAAGCCAGCCTCACCGGCGATCGAGCAGACGACGCATCACCCGTCCCACCATCGCGACCAAGCCCCGCAGCCAGGGACTCAGCGTATTGATAAATGCGTTCGGCGGCTGGTTGATTCGCGAGCGCAGCCAAGCCGGCAACAGCGCGACCCGACGCCCTGGGCGCACCGGCAACCCCAGGTACAGACGCTCTTCGCCATCGTCGGTGGGCGGCTCGTGACCCGCGAGGCCGCGCTCGACGGCTTGAACGAACTGCCGTCCCTCCATGTCGATGCTGCGATGAGACATGAAATGTCGCCCAGCCTCGCCCATGCGGCGTCGACGTGGCTCGTCCTCGAGCAATTGCAGGATCGCCTCAGCAATCGCCTCCGCGCTCGGCTCGCTCAAGAGCACGGCCTCGCCCGGAAAGTCTTGAATCGTCGTCCCACCCCAGAGTTCCACGACAGGCAGGCCCGCCGCCATCATTTCAAAAGGAACGCGAGACGGATTCGACGAGCTGAGACTGAGACCGAGGACACTGCGATTATAGAGGACATTGCAAGACTCGACCCCGAGCAGCCCCAGATGCTCATGCTCGAGCCAGTCAGGGCCCTTTTCCTTGGACCCATAGAGCTGGATACGGACATCGGGCACCAGGTGCTTGACAATGCCCAGCGCACTCAAGCCGATACGCGCACAGCGGCGCGGCTTCTCGGGCTGATAGAGAAAGCAGACAGACAACTCTCTCCGGATCTCAGACAGAGGGCGGTAAACGTCGAGATCCGCGCCGAAGTCGAAATGGTAGGCGGGCAGCGCGAAGCGACTGGCCAGTTCCTGCTTGAGCCAGCGGCCGATGGTCACCGGCGTCAGACCCGTTCGATATGAGCCCTCCGCCAGCAAATAGGTGTCCCCAATGGGATTGAACCAGGCTTCGTAGTCCTGCACGAAGTAGAGCTTACAGCAATCGAACGGCAGGTCCCGGACGATAACTGCGGAGTACCAAATGGTCGCGATGACGGCGTCCGCGGGGGTGACCGCGCCCCAACCATAGCTCACACGCGCAACGTCAACGCCAAACAATTGCCGAACCTGCTTGCGGGCTCGCGCCTCGCTCCCGACACCCTCGATGTAGAGATGGCAGCAATGGCCGGCGCGCTCGAGCGCCTGGGCCTGCTGGAGCATTGTCCGAATTCCTCCCGAGCCCTGCACTAGCCTCGGAATGAGCCAGGCTATGCTCGCCATTCGTCGGATTGGAGGATCGTGATCGATGTCATGGAAAATTCATCCATTTAGTGTTGTAATCGTGAGCCCCCTCCGAAAAGCCGTTTCTCCGTGGAGGCTCCCTGGCCGCGAGCCTGAGCATTGGGGACGGAGGCTTGCCGCGCGAGCGAGGGCTTTTACACAGTAAGAGGGCGAAAATAGGTCGCTTTTAAGCACTCCTCGGAAGGCTATCCGCGATCGGAGCCGTTGGCGCGTGTTGGAGGGGCCTTGCCCCGCGTTCAGGCCATCATCTCGGCCTGTTTCTCCTGATAGATGACAATACGCTTGATGTTGATCCACGCCACTCGGCACACCGCCCAGAGCTGAACGGCACATCGCCCACGGTACTTCAGGTTCTTTTTGCGCGTGTGGTAGGAAAGCTGAAAGATGCTCGCCTCGACATTGCAGCGGCGATTGAAGAACTCGCGGGGAAGGGCCTCGGTTCGTCGTCGGCAGGCCGCCGCATCGATGGTTTTGTCGGTGATGTAGCGCCACTTGCCGTCAACGCGAAACCGATAGCGCCCGGGCTTGTATTCCTCGGCCAGTTGGCGCTCACCGCTCTGGCGGTCGATGACCACGACGCCGTCGTCGCTGCGCTCATAGTCGTATTGCCCTGGTTTGCCAGGGAAGCCGGTGTAATAGATCTCCTTATCCTGCTCCTGGGCGTAGGCTTCGTTGGTCTCGCTGTAGTAGGCGCCGTCCGCCGAGATCTCCTGCGCCGCAGTCTCGAGCACCTGCTCGCTGCTCTGCACCGCGTCCTTCAGATAGCCGTTGTCGGCGGCGGTCGCCGGCTCGACTTGGACGTCAACGATGAGGTTGAGCCCCTCCTGACAGGTCTCGGTGAGGTTGACGCTGTAGCCACGCACCGTCTCGTCGCGCTTCTTGCGGTAGGCGGCGTCTTCGTCATGCGGCGATTGGAGCGAGTCGGCGCTGATCTCCTGGGCGGGCTTGAGCACGACGCGGGGCTCCTCGCCCGCCTCGTCGATCTGGTATTGCTCGAGCAAGAGCCGCTCAATGAGCGCATAGCGCGGGCTGCTCTGGAGGTCGTCAGCCTGATGCAGGCGCAGCAGCACCTGGCCAAGCGCTTCGAGCCAGGTCTGCTTGGTCGTCTCCTCAAGCCGATAGATGTGCTGACTCGGGCGCTTGGCGCACAAGCGATCCAAGAGGGCTCTGTCCGCTTCGCTCAAGCCGACCTTCTGCTCATCCGTCAGACTCTTCCAGAACGCTTGCAGACATCCAATGACCAGCTGCAGTCGGGTGCAGGCGGCCAGATTGCTACCCAGCAGGGTGCTGTCCATGCGCAGGCGCTCGCCCACCACCCCAAGGCGCTTGGCCTGGTCACGCGTGAGTTCTTGGAAAACCTCTTTGAGCAGGTTGCTGCCCGTCTCAACCTGGTAGCGATACAAGCGCCGCTTGAACAGGTAGTAAGTCGACTCGACCGGAACCTCGTCGGTGAGATTCATGAGGCCCAGGGCGCGGCGCACCAGCAGGTTGAAATGAATCGCTTCAAACAACTCCTCGTCACTCCAGCCGAAGCCTTCCTTGAGGATCAGCATCCCCACGAGCAGGCGCAGAGGCGCGTTCGGGCGACCCGTCGCGTCATCGAACAGCTCGGCAAAACGCTCCTCGGGGACGCGCTTGACGACCTGATCGAGGAAGACGTTCTGCCAAGCGTTTGGGTCGTTTAGCTTCTCCTGGTCGCGCGCGCGCGGAAACTGCTCGACGTTGCTGAAGAGGTCGGTCTGGCTACTGTCTGGGCTGGCTCGGAACATCGTCTGACAGACTCAGCTGAGATTTTGGTTGCACGGCACTATTCTACCAGCCCTCGGCTCCACGTCGGCAGGTCCAGGGCTTTTCGGATGGGACTCAACCATGCAGTCCAAAGCTTACCGTCGGCGCTTCAGCCCCAAACCTTGCGGGGCCGCCCGGACGCGCCTGGCCCAGCGCGAAACCATCCTTCGCCATCGAACCGAGCTGATATTACTCCGCGCACACCTTTTCGGACCAACTACCAAGCATCTGCCTTCTCGGCTCTAGGCGTCCAGAGGCACGCCAAGGATACCAGGTCTACAGCCGACACCCCCCGACGGGCGTTGCGACAGCTAGGGCCTCTGCGTCGTCGGTCATGGCTGTAACGGAGAGATTGCGATACCAGACATCAGCTGGAACCTGTCCCTGTGGGATCGGAATTACGACTGGACCGACGAGGGAGAGGAATGGAGCATGCCTATCCGGTTGGCACAGGAACGCTCTACATGTAGTGAACTGGCCATGTTGCCGTATGCCGCAGAAAATCGAGCTTGTGTGAAAGCCATTGTAACTCACGTTTCGGAGTTGAAATTCACCATAGTGACGGCCTCATGCCTCCATAGAATCAGGCTCTACGCCCTCCAACTGGAGGGTGAAGTCATCGAGTTGTAATGCCTGGACAAAGAAGCGCTGCACCTGCTCATCGATGGCGCTCATCACCACGGCGGTGGCGTCCCCGAGCGTCTCCTGGAGTGCGTCGACGGCCTCGGCGATCAATGCTCGGAAAAACCCCCACAGTCGCTTGGCGAAATCCAGGTGAGTGAGCTGCTCGCCGATGGCGGCGCGGACCTCGCAGACGCGCGCCCCTGCGCCCTGCAGTTGTCCGAGCGCCAGCAGGCAATAGCGCACGGCGGTCAAGTGAATCGAGGCCACGTGGGAGGCGAAGGTCTCGGTTTGCTCCCAGAGCAAGCCCAAATACTGCTTGGCTTCCTTGAAGTACACCTCAATGCTCCAGCGCAAGGCGTCGGTTTCCAAGATGGTTGCCGGGGAGAGGGCGCGATCGGTGCTCAGGAACAGCGCCCAACGGTTCGCCCCAGCGGGGCCGTCAGCGTCTTGGCTGAGGCCGCGGACAAAGAGCAGACGCACCGGGATCCACGCCACCTCGCCGTCGCGGTCCACGCTCAGCTCCACATCCAGGCAATCGGCTTGATAGGGCACGCCCTTGAGGGTCTGCCAGTGCTTGCGCACGCTGTGACGGTACAGCCCTTGGGCGTCCAAGCGTTGGGTGTGTTGTGCCCCGTCCTCCCAGGTCGTGAGGCGATACTTCATCGTGTTTTTCTTCATCCGCACGATCGCCGTGAGGTTGAGATCCAACGCCGTCTTGATCATGGTCTTGGTCCCGAACCAGGCATCGGCCAACAGCACATCGGCATCCAATCCCTGGCGCTGCGCGCGTCGCAGCATGTCCGCGGCCAACTGCGGCTTGGTGCGATCCCGCGCGTCGGCGTAGCGACGCGCCTCGACGCTGCGTCCATCACGAAAGCCAGCCTTCAGCGGATGCGCGCCTTTGCTGCTGATGTAAATGTCGCTATCCAGGGGCAGGAAGGTTTCCTGCGTGGCCAAGCCCAGCGTGAGAACCTGCTGACCTTTGACGGTGCGTCCGCTGAGATGATCGAAGTGCCGCGAGACCCCTTCCAGGCGCTGACCTCGGCGCGTCTTCACCGAGTCGTCCAAGACGTAGGCACGCAGGGGGCTGTCCTTGAAGTGACCGGCGCGATAGACCTTGAGCGCCACCGCGCCATGAAAGGCGCGCCAATTGAGATCTTCGCGGGCCAGGACATCATAGAGCGCGTCCTTGTTGGCCGCGGTGAAACTGCGCAGCGACTGGCGTGCGAATAGGGCGATGCTCTCGCGCCCAACCCACACCCACATCAACAGGAGATAGACGATTTGCGCCGCCGCCAGGCCACTGCGTTTGTGAAAGCCTAGCTTCGTGAGCAGCGCCGAGAGCCTCAAGTCGCGCCACAGATCGGCGAACAGGTTATCCGCCAGGGTCTGCGTCTCGCTCAGGAAACCGCTGGTGAGACTTGGCAGCGCCGTCTGGGATGTGGGAGTCTTCATCGTGGCCTCTTGAGTGGTTGTCATGATTCAAGCACATGACATTTTACCATTCTTGAGGCCATTATTCCTTAATAAACAACCTATTGGATCCTTTTTAGACGCTGCATAGGAACTAAGCAACTGATTCGCTGTCGAAAAAATCTGAATAACATGGCAATTTAATACGAATGCCCTCTTTTCATTCGGAGGAGATCAAGATGAATTCAGACAATGCCCATACACCTTTACGCTAT
>NZ_JAAIJR010000193.1 GCF_010915725.1 Thiorhodococcus mannitoliphagus | reverse complement strand
CAGATGGCCGTGCACATCGACACCGGCTCCATGGCCAGTCCACGCCATTACAGCAGCCAGGTCCTCAATCACCTGGGGCTCGTGGCCGGAATGTACGACGAGCTGGGTCTGGGGGAGTTGATCGACCAGGTGCTGGTGCAGGATGAAGACAGCCGCAACGTCTCCCTCGGGCAGGCGGTTAAGGCGATGGTGCTCAACGGCTTGAGCTTTACGCAGCGCGCCCTGTACCTCACCCCGTTGTTCTTCAAGGACAAGCCCGTGGAGCGCCTGCTTGGTCCGGGGATCACCGCGGAGCACGAGCTATGGCGAGGTGCGCCAACGCTGGGTCGTGGTGTATTCCCCGCAAGCGCGCCAACGCGCCCTCAAGCGCGTCGATAAGCACTGTCTCAAGCAGGGCCGCGCCGAGCTCAAGAGCTTCGAGCGCCTGTACAGCACCGACTTCGCCTGCGAGGCCGATGCGCTCAAGGCCCTGGCGCGCTTCGAGCGCACCCTCAAGATCGCGATGCTCGGTGAGACCCACATCGAGGCGCTGCCCCGCTTCAAGGGCAAGGGGCGGGCGCCGGATTTCCATGTCTATCGCATCACCGGCGCACTGGCCTGGCGGGTGCAGGAGCGCCAGCGCCGCCTCGAGCGCAAAAGCTGCTTCATCCTCGCCACTAACCAGCTCGATGAGCAGCGCCACCGTCACCCTGTTCGTGGTCGGCAAGCGCGGGCGCGAGGTCCTCGATCGCATCCTGCCGGGCTTCACCGGCTGGCTGATGAGCGACGGCTGGCAGGCGTATCGCCATTTCCCCCGGCGGCTGCGCTGCTGGGCGCACCTCACGCGCAAGGCGCAGGGGTTGATCGACAGCTACGATCGCGAGGCCCAAGCCTTCGGGCATCAGGTCCAAAATGCCTTCGACATCCTGATTGGCGCCATCCATGCCGCGCGTGACGGCCCGCCGGTCGATTTGCCGACCCTTCATGCCGCGTTACTGGTCGAGTTGCATGCCGCCTGCGTGCGTCTGCTCGGGCACCGCCACGCCAAGACGCGCGCCTTGGCCGTCGAACTCTGGAACGACTGGGACGCCATCTTTCGGGTGCTGGACAATCCCCAGTGGCCGATCACCAACAAAGACGCCGAACGGGCACTGCGCCATTGGGTGATCGCCCGACGCATCATGATGGGCACGCGCTGCGAGGCCGGGTCACGCACCTTCACCTTGCTGTCCAGCGTGATCGAAACCTGTCGCAAGCGCGGCCATGTGCCTTGGCCCTATCTGGCCGTTGTGATCGCTGAGCGCCGCGCCGGTCGCGAGGCCGCTCCGCTGCCGGCTCCAGTGCCGGGTCTGTGAACGGCTACAGTCTTTTTAGCTCGACTTTGGCCATTTTGGCAGTCTCCCAGAGAGCTAACTGGTTGAAGTATCGTGAGGGCTGAAAATTAGAGGGGGTCGGGAGGCCCGAACGCCGAAACTGGACCCCTCGTTAATTTTTCACGCATCGTAACCTATTGATAAAAAAAAGATTGCCAGCCGGGAAAAATGGCCAAAGTCGAGTTTAGATCAGGCTGTTTTCTGCTTCCGCTTGCGCAGTGCGCCCAGCATGCCCAAGCCGCTGATGAACAGCAAGCCGGCTGCAGGTACCGGTACGGTTGAGACGGTTGATGCGCCGTCAATCGTGAAACCATCGTTAACCTGGTTGTTGAACATCGACACGGTCGCGTCCGTAAACGATCCACCAAGGTCGATCACGACCAGCTGTTGGTTGTTGTTTGCCCGACCGGTCAACTCAACAGACGTACCATCGTTGGTCTTGATGGTGAAGATAGTGCCATTGATGTCGGCAGCGTCACGTACCGCGAACACGACCTTATCGAAAGTTGATCCGCCGTTGTTAAAAACATCCCAAAAAATTCCGTTGGTGTCGTTCGACGAAAGGGCCTTCGTGCCGTCTAGCGGAACGAGGTTACCCTGGCCGCTGAGGACTGTATCGTTCACATACAGGCTCTGACAGTTGCCGCCAGACTGTGCATTACAAACGGAGCCGCTGCCTGTACTAGCGTCATATGAGCTGAACGTACCGACATTTGTCACTGTGTTGGGGTCCCACGATCCGGCATAGCCTTCAAAATTCTCAATAGTGCCACCGGCCGTAGCGGTATTGAAGGCGTCCATGCTAAATGTGGACATTTTAATCGTTGCCGCATTCGCGCTGGCGCCGATCATGGTTGCGAGCGCGATGCCCGCTGCGAAGATAGATTTTTTCATGGTTTTAGACTTCTCGTCATCGTTAAGTAGCTTGATACATGCGTTTTTGTCGGGTCAATCGTTCATGCGGGACGTTCGTCGGTCGGTTAAAGCCGTGCCCAGCGTGAGAAGCGTCGTTTGTGTCTTGTTCTTGTCTCGCGTCACCACGGACGATTCTGATCGTTGATATTCGGTTGAAATAAAGCAAAATCGGTGCCGAATTTAAAAATCATTAAAATCAAATAACTGATATTTGAACGTTAGCTTGACCGTATCACTGTGAGGTGTTCGCTGTAAGAAAAATGTGACAGTTGTGCGTCGAATTAGAGCCCGCGTAGGGTGGAACGCGATAGCGGTTCCGCTACTTGGCGACCACCGAGGTTGGCGGTTTGGATTGACCTTGGCATGGGGGATCGCCCTAGCGGGCATCTGCCCTACGGGCAAGGCACGGGAAAGCCCGCGTAGGGTGGAACGCGATAGCGGTTCCGCCACTTGGCATCCACCGTCGTTGGCGTTTTGCGCTGACCTTGGCCTGGTGGATCGCCCTCTCGGACATCCGCGCGACGTGGTTGCTTGTCGACATGGACCTAGGGTGGAGAATATAGGGGGGCATGCGTTGAAGCAAATCATGGGAGTCTTGGGCCTCCTTTAAGAGAACTCAAACGACTGCGCAGCTGCCTTCGACTTTCGTTTCAGTGCTCACTGAAGCACCTGGAGTTGCGCTCGGCGGCCATGGCGGGAACGACGTTGCGGGTAGGGGCAAGCGTCATCGGGACGGACCAAGAAGCGTCGTCAGCTTTGCGATGTGCCCGTGGCGCGAAGACAATCCATCGGCCACGTATCGTGACGGGATGGCCTCATGTCTCACCATCAGAGCTTCAGGATCCTCATCCTCGACTACCCGCGCGCGGCGCTCACCTTGTTCGCCTTCGCAGCGGCGGCCGACCTCGGCGTCATGTCCGCATCCTCCCGCTGTGCCAGAATCAGTTGCAGGAGCAGCTGAGTGAACGCTTCCGCGAACTCGACGTGCCGTTGCTGGTCGAGTGGCCGGATGGGCGATGCGAGGCCATTGTGCTCGAAGAGGACAGGGTGGCGCGGCGCTTCTCCATCCATCGCTGACCCACTGCTGTTTGGATCTTGCCGAACTGCTCTCCTGCGCTGATCAGGATCACCATCGCGGGGGAAGCGGGAAATGCACGTCCTTGCGCTGGAAACGACGCCCGTCAATCAGCCTTCACCGCTGAACGTTCCTTCGGCAACAAGGCACTGAAGAGGGCGAGGACGAACAGGGCGACGGCGATCCCGGATCCGAGGGTACCAGCGAGTGTATGCCCAAGGATTCCGAGTACGATCAAGACAGGGATGGAGTACAAGGACATCACAAGAATACTTACAAGATAGCGGCTCATGTGCATGGAATAGCTCCTATTAGGAAAATGGCTTATCGTTAGAATATTAGCGAATGCTAACATTTCAAGCCCTCTCCTCCTAGCGCGATCCTTTTCCTCTCCAGTCCGTCCCGCGCAGCCAGTCCGTGCGTACCGCGACATAGACCCGAGAGCAGTGCGCGCAAGAGCGCCTGTGCTGCCAGTGAGTGCGGCTGGGGCGCATTCCCAATTTTCCATGTCATGTAGAGGCCGTCATGAAGGATGGATTTGCCATGGTTTTCAGTAAATTCCAACGCCCGGCTTTGAAGTAGGAGCGAAGCATCAGCATGGCTTCGGCACTGGGCTTGAGCCAGTAGATACTCGCCCCCTTCAAGCGAAGGTTGATCTCCCGACGGACGGCGCTTTCCACCGCACCACTTCCCAAGGGCAGGCCAGCCGCTTTGGCCGCCGCATAATCGAGGCGTTCGAGGCTGCGAACAAAGTCATCGCGCTGCGTGCGTACCGTCTTGCTCAGAGGGCCTCGACAGAGTTGATTGACGGCGTCGACGACCGCTTGAGCATGGCCTTGACGCAAACACTGGCGTTGCTGCTTGACCCAGCGTCGACGCTGGGCCGCGCTCCACGACTTTTTCAACTCGGCCACGGCGCCCAAATGCTCCGCGACATGGAAGAAATCCAGCAGCTCGACCATCCCGATCAGGCCAAGACGCCGACACAGTCGCTGCACGCGCGTCCAGATCCAGCGTGCCTCATCGGCGACGAAGAGCACCCGCTTGGCGTCTTCAATGTGCACACGCTTGAGCGCCTGCTCGAGCACGTCGAAAATGGCATCGGGACCGGCAAGCGTGGCCTCGATCAGGGGCGTGAAGGTGTGTTCTTGGCGACCATCGGGTCCGACCGCCGAGATGACGAACAGCTTCGGCTCACACCAAACTGCGTGGTAACGACACCGTCCTTATCTTGGTTCGCGGTCCGCGTTTCTTCGTGCGAATCCGGATGCGCCCACCGTCACACGAGATCACGACCTGGCGCCCGTGGCGCCCGGCGACATCGCCGAGTTCCAACGGGCGCGCTTCCCGTTCGGTGGCGCGCGCCCGCTGGGCGAAAGCATCGGCGATGGCGCGCACGGTTTTCACGTTCAGCTCAACCCCTTCCTCGCGCAATACGCGCTGCGCTTCCGCAAACGAACTCAGGGCCGCCGCAAGCCTCAACACCTATCGGTTTCCCGAAATCAACCGGAACAGCCGCTCCAAGCCTGCGTAGCCAGGCCATCCTGGCCTGGTTTGCCAGGGCTGGAAGCCCTGGCTACATAAAACCGATAGGTGGTGAGCGCCGCAAGCAGACTGACGCGCGCGGCGAGCGCGGGCGTGCAGTGCTCGAAGATCCCCAACACCACCAGCCCGGCATACAGCCCAGGCAAGCGCCGATGCGTCCCCCGTTGGCCTTTGGGACGGTAGTACAGGGTGGTGATCTGCACCGCCACCCCACTGGCCGTGCGGAGGGTCACGGCCTGCGCCCCCGCCTTCTTCAACGGCTTCGCGCTGGCCTTGGTGAGCGTCTCGACCGTCTCGCTCGCCAACGAGGCCTGCAAGATCTCACCCGTGATTAAACCCGCCAACCGCTCGGTTGTCCGCACGACCTCTCGCTCGTACTCGTCGAGCGCGCCTGGGGTCCCCGCCGCAACGGGCAGATGGGCCAGATGGTCGAGGAGGCGCAAGCGATCTTCGATTTCGCGCAGACGTGTGCCACACTGAGCTTGGGAGTGGGGGGCGGGATCATCGGAATTCTCCTGTTCATCTAAGAGAATTTTGGAACCCCTTCAACTCCTTTCCCAGGCAACGGCCCCCTCGTTGCCTATCTCAAAACATCTAGGCTCGACGGCCCATCATCTTCCTAGGCTCGGAAAATCGGGAATGCGCCCCAAGGGGCTTTCCATCCAGCTTCCGTCAAAATCTGCCATTTGATGCCGATGGCGGAACATTAAATTATTGATTTTTTTGAAAAAAATTTGGTTCAACTCTATTATTTAAGCCGCGTTGACTCCAGCGCCACAGATTGATGCCAAACTTGGCCAACCACTCGAAAAAACACATACTGTTCTGGAACGCGGTTTAAGAGGGTATCAACATGGGACATGCCGCACTCAAACACGAAGTCGATGAAATCAGGGGCTACATCAAGGAACTCAGCTATCAGGCGATGCGCACGGAGATGTCGCTGAATCGTCTGTCCGAGGAGATGCGCGAGTTCAAGGATGAAATGAAGGAGTTCAAGGATGAAATGACCGCCTTCAAGGATGAGACGCAACGCGACCGCCGTCACATGAACAAACAGTGGGGCGAACTCGCCAACCGGCTCGGCACCCTAGTCGAGGATATCGTCGCGCCCAATTTGCCCAGGATTGCCGCCGAACTCCTGGGTTGCGACAGGCCGGATCTCTTTGCCGTGCGCGTTGTGCGCCGTTTCGGGGGCGAGACCCGCGAATACGATGCCATGGTCGTCTGCGATTCCGCGGTCCTGATCAACGAAACCAAGTCGCGTCTGCTGGATACTCATGTGGACGCGATTCTCGACAAGCTCGGCGAATTCCCGAGCGTCTATCCGGAATATGCCGGCAGGCGTGTCGTTGGCATCCTGGCCACGCTCTATCCGGACGATAGCGTGATTCGTCGCGCATCTAGCAAGGGCGTCCTGGTCATGGGGATGGGCGACGGGACCATGCGGGTGCTCAACCCGGACGCAATCGACGCAACCATCTAAACCGCGCCCAGAGCGAGAAACTTCGTTTTGTGCTCTTTCCTCAGTCTTGCGCGACTACGGACGATCGGTGAGCCCGCGTAGGGCGGAACGCGATAGCGGTTCCGCCATTTGGCAAGCACCGAGGTTGGCGGTTTGGATTGACCTTGGCATGGCGGATCGCCCTAGCGGGCATCCGCCCTACGGGGAAGGCACGGGAAAGCCCCCGTAGGGTGGAACGCGATAGCGGTTCCGCCACTTGGCATCCACCGTCGTTGGCGTTTTGCGCTGACCTTGGCCTGGTGGATCGCCCTCTCGGACATCCGCGCGACGTGGTTGCTTGTCGACATAGACCTAGGGTGGACAAGCGCAGCGCAGTCCACCAACGCCGACGCGGGATTCGGTGGACTTCGCTCTCGCTGGTCCACTACCGGTCCCAACTGATGACCAAGGCCCCCACGATCAGAACTTCAAGAACCTCATCTTCGACTGCCCGCGTGCCACGCTCGCCTTCTTCGCTGCGGCCGAGGCGGGCGATCTCGGGAGTGATGTCCGCATCCTCCCGGTGCGCCAGGAGCAGGTGCAGGAGCGCCTGGGTGAACGCTTTCGCGAACTCGACGTGCCGCTGCTGGTCGAGTGGCCGGACGGGCGGCGCGAGGCGATCCTTTTCGTGCTCGAAGAGGAGAGCGATGCGCGGCGCTTCTCCATCCACCGCCTGGCCCACTACTGTTTGGATCTGGTCGAGCTGCTCGACATCCAGCGCGTGGTGCCGGTCGTCATCTTTCTCCGCGCAGCCAGCGGTGTCGCCACCCAACTGCGCCTGGGCGGTGAGCGCCATGTCTATCTCGACTTCCACGATCTGCGTTGCGCGCTGGCCGAATTGCCCTTCGAGGACTACCGCGACAGTGACAACCTGATCGCCCGCCTCACGCTACCCAACATGTTCTATTCACCCGAACGCCGGGTCGAGGTCTACGCCCAGGCCGTGCGGGGTCTCACGGTCCTGGAACCTGATCCCGATAAGCGGCTCAAGTACCTGGATTTCATCGACATCTACGCTGCCCTTGACGATAATGAGCGAAAGCAATATAGGTGCGTATTCCAGTGAAACCGGACACCCAGTCCGAAGGAAAGCGGACAGCCGTTCCGATCGAAGCCGGACAGTCAGTC
>NZ_JAAIJR010000192.1 GCF_010915725.1 Thiorhodococcus mannitoliphagus | reverse complement strand
GATCTGCGCCGCGCGGAGTTGGATTCACGCGCGACGATCGAGCGCGAGGTCATCCCGCGTGAGGCGGCTTGAGATCGTCGGACGCCCACAAGAACGGCTCGCATTCTTTGCGACATGGTGTGGTATGGCGCGACTGCGAGTTCGATTCGAAGGAGTTTAGCCATCATTGAGCCATGACCCATCCAGTTCGACGTGTGAAGGACATGCAGCGTTCGTTGTGTCTTGGGGTGAACAGCCTCCCAACCATGCTACGCGGGCTTGCGCAGGCCGGCGGGCTTGTCGAGCAGCACCGACAGATCGATTATCGAATTGGCCGAACGCCGCCCCGGCGGCCAATGGCTGCCGCCACCCGGAACAGGTCCGGGATATCGACACGGTCGTCGTCGACACGACGAATCACGCCGATACGCTGCAACTCCTGGATCAGCGCCTTTTCGGGAGTATCGGAAGACCTGTCAGCCAACGCATGCGGCGGCAGATAGAAGCGCTCGTCATCAATCTCTCCGCTGCCGGAAGGCTCCGGGGACAGCGTCGCAGTCCGATCGCGCTCAATCGCCTGCACCGTCTGCGCATTCTCCCAGCGCTGCATGATGTCCTCGTCCTGGCAGGGCACGGTCTGGCCGTTCAGCGGCTCCAACACCGTCTGAATCCATGGATAATCCTCTCGCAGTTCCTGCACGCGAACCGATGAGGCGCTCTGCACACCGCGCTTGATGCCCTCCCAGTGCAGCACCTCCCCGTGTCCCCTGGCTTGGGTCTCGCGCTGCGCATCGCGCACCGCGATCAAAAAGCTGCGCGGGCTGACCTGCCCCTTGGCATCCGCCAGGTGATTCGGCAGCCATGTGTAGGTGCGTCCACGCCGCCGGTTGGAGCCCATGTAGCGGGTCGCCACGTCATGCAGCACCGCCTGTTGCAGGTCTTCGTCCTGGCGCAGCTTCGCCGGAATCGGGTAGACCTGCTCACCACCCGCCTCCGTTGCCGTGAAGGACAAGTGATGCTTCGATTGAAGCCAATTGCGAAAAATCTCGGCGCCATCGCCATGGTTGCACAGCCAATGCCACAACAGCCCATAAAGATCAGTACGGCGCCATTCCAGGATGACGCGGCCGTGGTGCAGCTTGGACGAGTCCGGAAACTGCCAGATGGTCCGATCCTCCCACATGTCTGGGCGGAGAAAGACCTTCGCCTGTATGCCCGTTTGTCCTTTCAGATCAAGGCAAACCTGAAGCAGTCCGCGCACCAACGCACGGATGGCTTTCCAGTCGGAGCCGGTGCGGTCCAGGGCATCGAAAATCACTAGGTGGCGCTTCCCGTCCGCCGCAAGTCGGCCAGCGATTCGGCTCAGCAGCCGCTCCTCGCGCTCGGGGTTGTCCGCGACATAGGCCACGACATCGGCCCAGTTCTTGCTTGGCAGTTCCTCGTCGTAACGGCTTGTGAGCTGCCGCAGCACCACCGCACGCCAGATGTCCTCGGCGGCGTGGCTTCCCTGCAAACGCTGAAGCACCCGCCGGGAGGGGTGATCGGCATTGCGTGTAGACACCGAGAAGCCCCAGCTCGTTTCCACCCGATCCAGCTTCAGCCTTGGTAACTGGGCGTGGATCAGGGCCCGGGACACGGGGCTGTTGAGGGCTGCGCTCCAAAAGCTCTTGCCGCTACCGCGATCCCCGACCACGAGCGTACTGTTTGGGTCCAGCGCGCGCTCGTGGCCGAGCACCACGTATAGATCGTTTGGGTCGGGCGGGTTGGTGCTCGCATCCATGGTATCGGGCAACTCGTCGAGGGAGCGCCGAACCCGATCGGTCGGGAAGGTTCCGTCTTTGATCTTAATCGGCATGGTCGACGGCCTTGAGATCCTCGTTGCCGAGAACGCGCTCATCCAGCGCTGCCATGAACGGCCCGAAGCTTGATGCGATGGCGGCGGCGCCCACGGTGCTCAGATGTTCCAGCGGATTGAACTGCTCGAAGCGCGGGTCATTCAGGATCTGCAACGGGTAATGCGGCGCCGCATCATCCGTCTCGGCAAAGCTGAAGGCGTCCTCGGCGCCTCCGGCCGGCTGCTCGTCGTACAGGCCGTCAAGCCAGAGTTCATAGGCCCGCGAGCGGAAACCCTCCAGCGCACCCTGTTTCTCCGAAGCACGCGCGTAGACCATCTTTAGCCGCAGGCGCCAATCGTCGTCGCCCGCCGGATGGATATGCGCCATCTGCGCAAGTTGCGCCAAAAGATAGCGATACCCTTCCCAAACCGTGGGCTGGTCGGTGGCGAACAGCAGCACGTCCGCATCCAAGTGCAGGATGGCGGCCGCCGCCGTCTCGTGCAGACCGGCACGGCTGTCGATGAGCACCAGGTCCGGCTCCAAGTCCCGCTCCAGCGTCCCCAGCAGCCGCCTCACCCTCACCGCGAAATCCTCGCCACCGCCGCGGTCATTGTCCAGGTAGGCGCGTGCGAGCTTGGCGATGAAGCCGGCCGGATGCTGCGCAGTGCGCTTGCCCGTAGCCGGTGCCACGTACAGATAGCCCGAATCGGCCAGTGGTGATCTGGCCACCAGCATGCGCTCCACAAGCATTGCCTCCGCCATCGGGCTCCCAACCAGATCCTCCGCCAGCCAATCGACAACGCCGAACTCCGGTCGGGCGTCGTCCGGCAGCAGTTGCGCGCCCAGCCCAGGCGCCTCCAGGTCCAGGTCCAGCAACAGCACCCGTTTTCCCTGTGCCGCCAGCTCGCGGCCCCAAAGGAATAAGGCCGTGCTGCGCCCAACGCCACCCTTGAGACTGAAGAAGGAAACCCGCGGCGGATGTGCCACCGATGCGCCCGCCTCGGTACCCGGTGCCAGCGCCCAGTCTTGTCCGACCACGCGGCGCTCGATCAGGCGGATCAGCGTGCCATTGATGTCCTGCACCAGGAAGGGCTCGTCCATCAGCGCCGCACCGAAGAAGGTATCGGAGAGGCGCACTAAACCGGTCTCCGAGCCAGGGCTGTAGGCTCCCAGCGCATCCGCGAGATGCGGACGCGCCGCGACCACCTCGGCTTGGTCTGCGGAGTCCGGCAGCACCAGATGCACCCGCCCGTTCATGTCGCGGATGAAACGAACCTCGGCAAAGTCGATGCCGGCAAAGGCGCCTCGGATCTGCTCCAGGGCGCGGGGCAGGGCGCCGTCGAAGGTGCATGGACTCATGATCAGTTCCCGAGGCTGGCCGCGCCCAGCGTGCGCAAGCAATGACTTTGGTGCAGTTTACAGCGCTCCTCGGAGAACGCCGCGTCCGGCCAGTAGCGGTTATCAATGCGCCAGCCAAGCATGTAGGTATCGCTGTTCAGCAATTGCTGAACAGCCCCATCCCGCCGACGACGCAAGCACTTCAACGCATGGTCGCGCAGCTCCGGCAGATGCGACAGCTTTACATCCGCCCCTTGGTGGCCCTCCAGCAACACCTTCAGCGCACACTCGGCACCCAGCCCAAAAAGATGACTGGCGTTGGCAAGACGCCCTTGCTCCAGCAGCAGCGTGCCGTCTTTGTGGCAGCGACGCGCCGCCGCCCGATAGTCCTGTTCTGATTCGGTCATCGGACGCGTGATCCTTGCATAGGCCAATCTCAGTTGTTGCGCCGCCGCCGTGTCACCGTCAGCGACGGCGCCGAGGCGCGGATCTGGTCCAGGGTGATGCAGAGTTCGCGGGCTTTCGTCGAGGACGAAGCTCGCCGGATAGCAAATCCAACCGCCTCTGCGGGTCTAGCAACACCCGATTGCTGAGCCTAGCGGGGTGGGCGAGGACTGGTCAAGGCGACATCCGGGGCGCTGAGCGGCCTGGAAAATTAGAGACGAAAACCAGGGAGTTGTCTCATGCGACCAGCCCGCGCAGGGCGTAATAGCGATAGCGTATTGCGCCGCATGGTTGGCAGGCTGCTCCCCCCAAGACGCAACAGACGTTGCATGTCCCTAGCGCGTCGAATTTCGTCATTGTGCCATCAATCTGATGGATCTGTGCCAATGTCCTTTCGGCGCAATACGCTGCGCTATTGCGCCCTACGACCTGCAAGGGCGGCGCCGCTTGAGCTTGGTCATTGGCATCCCACCCGTCCGCTATCGGCGGCTCTTCCGACATCGGAGATCACTGCGCGGCTCTCCGCGCCCCGCGAGCAAGCGTCATCGGCGAAAAAGGCTGTTCTCAGCCGATCGCGGCCTGACCGGAGCCTGGACCACTTCTAGCGTCGTCAGGGCTCACACGTCCGCTGCAACGGTCGCTGAGTTCGGCAAAGCCAGCGCGGATGACGCCCAGAACGGGGGGCCGGAATCGCCTGAGCGACAACACCGCGGACTCACAGTTGTTTGGGCAGATGCGTGATACCGGTGCCGATCAGGCGCACGGCGATCAGGGTCAGAAGGGGAATGACGAAGGGGTGCAGGGGCAGCGGGAGCAACAGGACCAGCAACAGGAGCCCAACCACCAGCGTTAGACCCGTCTGGCTCGCCTGGCGGGCGACCGGGCTCGGGTAGTCGAAGCCCAATTGACGGATCCGCCAGCGCCAGTGGCCCTCAAGCACGCCAGCGACGAGCAGCAGCCCGAGCGCCGGCGCCCAGGCCGTGAGCAGAGCGGCACGCAGACAGGCCAGCTCGACCAGTAGGCGGACGGCCTTCGCGCGGTTGAGGAGCCACTCCGGATCGACCCCATCGATCAGGACGGAGACTTGAGGGTCGGCGCTCATCGACTGGCCCGCGATCAACGCATCGTTCTGGTCCCTTTGCATCGCATACCAGCGTCGCGCCAAATCCAATACCGCCACGGCGCTCCGCTCACCGAGCGCCTGTCGAGACCAGGCCCGCTCCAGCGTCCCGACCTGCTCCAGCCACCCCGTCGGCACCCAGCACGCGATCCCGATCAGACCGACCAGCAGCAGGAGCAGCACGGCGATGCCACCCGCACCGACAGGGCTCCGCGCATCGCCAGGCTCAGGATTCGCCATGGTCAGCGGGCCTGCACATCCGGTTGGGGGCCCTCGGGCGCCCTCCCCTGACGCCGTCTTGCCTGCGCCACGTCGACTCCGGCTGGCTCGCGCAGAATCGGCAGCCGCCCCTTGACGATGCGCCCACCGGCGAGGCGCGCGATGTAGTGCAGATTCGGCAGCATTCCCAAGAGCGCTGGCTGGAACAGCTCGCTCACCTCTTCCTTGAGCTGCTCACCGACGTTGCCCGAGTGCTGCAGGGGATTGCGCTGGGTGGAGGTGCCCTGGGTGCGAGTCAGGGTCTTGAGGCGGGCCTTGGGCAGACTGGCGGTGACGTACTCCTGGGTCTCGCTGTCGAGCACGCGCAGGGCGATGAGGGTGTTGAGGTTGCCGAGTACCTGTCGCGCCTTGGCCTCGCTGCCGGTGCGCGCGGCGAAGTCGGCGAAGGTCTGGGTGGCGATGGTCAGGCGCAGTCCGCCGCCCCTACCCTTGTTCAGGAGTTGGATCAAGGGGTCATTGACGATCTCGGCGGCCTCGTCGACGAAGACGTTCACCGGGCGATGCTGGATGCTGTAGTTGTAGCGGTCGCCCGCGACGGCGGCCAGATCGGCGATCAGGATCGAGCCGATGGCGGCCCCGACCATGCCGTCGGAGAGCGCGTCCAGCCCGATGTAGGCGACCTGGGCACGCTCGACGATGCGGGCCATGGCGGTGATCGGACGCAGGTCGTCGGGGTCATCGCTGTCGGGTGAGAGCAGCGGCCCGAGCGCACCGGCAGTGAGCATGTTGAGCACCGGCAGCAGGCTCGCGACCATCTTGGAGAAGTGCACCTTGTCATGCTCGAAGAGCGAGACCAGCCCGTCGATCACGGTGGAGGGGTGCTGGGTGCGGATCTCCTGATAGAAACGCACCAGGCCGCGCGCTTTGGCCATGGTGTCGTGCGCCTTGCCGATGGAGCGCGCCGCCCTGCCCTCCCAGCCGGGTGTCTGCGCATCGAAAAAGTGCGTGAGGACCCGGACCACCAGGGCCTCGACCCCGCCTTCGAGGTAGCGGCGCAGATTAACCAGATTGGGCCGCTCCCCGGCGGCCAGCAGCCCGCCGATGACGTGCGAGAGGGCCATCTGCGAAAAGCTCTTGAAGGGGTCGTTGCCGCTTACGCTCGGCATGATGGCGGCGATGCGACTGGCGAGCTCGGTGGCGCGATTGAAGCTGTAGAGGGGATCGATCCGGTGGCTGCGGTCCGGGAAGGCGGGATGGAAGCTGACGAAGCGCTGGGGCTCGCCGCAGCGCACGCAGGCGCGCCGGGCGGAGGCCTGGAGTTCCTGATCGCCCTTGGGATCGAGGATGACCACCGCCTCGCCGCGCTGCACCGCCTGGGCGACCAGCAGTTCGAGCAACCGGGTCTTGCCCGACCCGGTGGTGCCGACGATCAGCAGATGGCCGGCGCTGTGCGCGACCGGTAGCCAGACCGGCGCCTCGCGGGGGCTAAGTCCATGTAGCCAGTGGGCGCCCAGCTCGGGATGGGCCGGCACGATGCGCTCGGGACCGACGCGGATGAGGTCGAGGGCGAGCTGGGCATGCTCGGCGTTCCAGTCGAAGCCCCAGCCGAGCCAGAGATCGGCGGGACGGCGTTGGCCGTGTGCGCGAAGCCGCTCGGGATCCAGAAAGCTCAGCGGCTGCCCGCCGAGGCGTGCCCGGCGCTGGCTGTGACGCAGCGCGGCGGGCAGCCAGCGTAGCCCCATCAGGATCGCAAGCACGGCCAGCAGTTGAAAGGGACGCTGATGCAGTGCCCAGTGGCCGTGCAGGCAGGCCGCAAGCAGCCCCACACCCAGCCAGATGGAAAGTGCCGCCAGCTCGAAGTTGGGCCGCCAGGGCGGGTTATAGGCCAAGGGTCAGGATGCCCTTCTCGACCGGACGTGCATTCGGCAACCGCTCCAGGGCACGGCGCAGGGCGGTCTCCGAAATGCCCGCGCGGCGGGCGCCGTCGAGGAGGGGACCGCGCAGTGGGATCGAGAGTGCGCCGGGGCGCTCGGTGATAGAACCCAGGGTCGGATCGCGTGCGAGGAGGCGTTGGCGAATGGTCTGCGCGTACTTGCTCGCGGTGGTCGCGGGGGAGCCTTTCGCACGGGTCTGGGTCGACGGATCATCACCGACGGCTGCCTCGATTGCCGCCGACTGCGACTGGATCGTCTCCGGCGGATGAGCTGAACCCGATACAGCTCCCAGACCCAAAGCGACCAACCGGCGCGAGACCGTGCGCGTCAGCCACACCCCGGAGACCCCGTTATGTTCGCGGACCTTGAGCATGGGGCGCAGTGGGTCGCGCTCGATCCAGTCGCGGGCGACAAAGGTTTCAAGGATCTCTCCGGGTGCTGCGTCCCACCCAGCAAGCCCCTGCGGATAGGGCAGAAAGACCTTGCCCTGGATCAGGCTCGGGCGGGCATCGGCGGTCAGTCGATCCTCTGAGAGTGCTTCGGCCAAGGCGATCAGAACCTCTCCGGCCGGCCCCTGCTGGCTAAGAGGATATCCGGAACAGAATTTGCATTACCTTTAGGTTTCTTGGAGTTTTCGGAATAAGATTTCTGCGCAAGCCAGCTGAATCAGTGCCAAGTAGTTTTGCAACTGGCAAACATAACGGGTACGAATCGCCCGAAATCCTTTCAGCCAGGCG
>NZ_JAAIJR010000191.1 GCF_010915725.1 Thiorhodococcus mannitoliphagus | reverse complement strand
CGTCCAGGCTTCAGGGGCGAACGGCTTCCCGGGCTCTCTTCATAAACTCCGTTTATCACTCCTCCTTATCAATCCCTGAGAACAGAACATACAAGGGGCGAATTCATTCGCCCTCTCGCCAGTGCAAAGAAAGCGCCCATCAATTGTTTCCCGATGCGAGCGATCTCGCCCGAAATCCCCCCCTTTGCGAAAGGGGGGAAGAGGTTTGTCAGACAGCCTTTAAGAGCCTTCCCCAAACGCCTTCCCCGTAGGATGGGCAAAGCGCAGCGTGCCCATCTTGCCAGCGCTGCGTCTTGAAGGATGGGCACGCCCGCCCAGCTCCAGCGCTCCGATGAAACCACCGAGCACGGGCTCTGCCCATCCTACGGCAGCGTGACACAAAAGGCTTTCCCGGAAACTACCTTAGCAACTCGACTTTGGCCATTTTGGCAGTCTCCCCGGAAGCTAACTGCTTGAAGTACCGTGAGGGCTGATAATTAGAGGGGGTCGGGAGGCCAGCACGCCGAAATTGGACCCCTCGCTAACTTTTTCAGGCATCGTAAGCTTCTGATAAAAAAGAGATTACCAGCCGGGAAAAATGGCCAAAGTCGAGTTAGCAAGTGTCCATCAATTGTTTCCCGATGCGAGCGATGCCGCCCGAAATCCCCCCTAGCCCCCCTTTGCGAAAGGGGAGAAGATGTTGATGGACGCTTTCTTAGTAAAGTGTCCATCAATTGTTTCCTGATGCGAGCGATGCCGCCCGAAATCCCCCTGCCCCCCCTCACCACCTATCGGTTTTATGTAGCCAGGGCTTCCAGCCCTGGCAAACCAGGCCAGGATGGCCTGGCGACGCAGGCTTGGAGCGGCTGTTCCGGTTGATTCCGGGAAACCGATAGGTGTTGAGCCTGCCCCCCTTTGCGAAGGGGGGAACTTGTTGATGGGCGCTTTCTTAAGAGCAGCCTGAAATCATCCAAGCACGCTCAGTCGCGCGACGCTTCCGCCGACCGCTCGGGCTCAGCTTGGATCTGCTCCGGCAGCACGGGTACGACGGTCCCCCAGCACTTACAACTGGGGCAATGCCAATGCAGGGTGCGGGCCTGGAAGCCACACTTCTCGCATTGATAGACGGGCTGTCGCGTCAGCAGCTGCCGGGCCACGCCGTGAGCGATGTGCACAGGTTGGCCCCTCGGAGAATCGCAAGACGTTCGGCGCGCTTCAAGCTCGAGCAGCCGCTCCAGCCCAGCCAGATCCGCATAACGCGATAGATAAGCGGTGAGCAGATCCAAGGCGGCGTCGGCTCCCCGCTCGTTAGCGACAAGATCGCTCAGGCTCAGCATCAACGGCGGACTCGCATGCCGACGCGCCAGCGCCTCCAAACGCTCGAGAATATCGTCATAGCCCAGATGCCGCATGGCCTCGATCATTGCCGGAAGGATCTCGGGAACATAGGCAGCACCGCGCTCCGCAACGCGTCCGAAGAGGTCGATCGCGCGGACCGCATCACCCTGCTCGAGCGCCATGAAGCCCTCCAGCATCATGGCACGCACACAGTTCGGATCAGCCTCTTGAGCCAACGCCAACTGCTGCTGCGCGCCGCTATCGTCACCCTTGCGCCGCGCATCCTCCGCCAGCTCACAGTAATACTGCGCAATCTCGACCGTCATCGCCTGACCACAGCAGGCCCTGAGCTGCTCCGCGACCTCCAGGCACTTGCGCCAGTCGCGCTCCTGCTGATAGATGTCCCGCAAGGCTTGAAGCGCCCGCTCCTGATGCAGGCCGCGCTCGACCAGCTCGAGGAAGAGCCCTTCGGCACGGTCGAGGACCCCGGCGCACATGTAGTCCCGCCCAAGCTCGAAGAGTGCGAAGCCGCGCAACTGCGGGCTTAGGCTCCGGCGCTCGACCAGATTCTGGTGCAGACGGATGGCCCGATCGACCTCGCCACGGCGACGAAACAAGCTGCCCAGGGCAAGATGCGTCTCTGCCGTTTCACCGTCGACCTCGGCCAGTTTGAGAAAGGTATCAATCGCCTTGTCGGGCTGTTCCTCGAGCAGATAATTCAGGCCACGCAAGAAATCCGGATGCGTCGGCCCAATCCCTTTCGCCTGAGAGCGCTTCTCGCGACGCGCCAGCCACCATCCGGAGGCGGCCGCGACCGGAAGCAGCAGAAAGAGCACTTCGATCATGAACTCAAGTCACCTTAGTACGAGATCGCGCCGGCGGGCGAACCGACCCCATCGGTCGAGATATCGTCAGCGACACCATGGCATCGAACTGAGGGTTTTGGATCTGTCTCCACCGCTCTCATCATACAGACTCGCGTGTCGGGACGCATGGCTGGAGAAATCGACCAAAGACCACTGCAGAGATTCACGGGGCAGGCGCGAAAGCCATCTGCAAGTACCTCGAGAACCCCGCCCGATCGCCGCCGTTTGAGCCCATGGACAAACCAAGCAAAGAGGAGCCGATACTGACATGCAGGATCTCGCGGGAAAAACCCTCATCATCACGGGAGCGGCCGGTAATCTAGGTCGCGCGACCGCCAAGGCATTTGCGGCGGCCGGAGCAACGCTAGCCTTGGTCGGCCGCGATCAGCTCACCCTGCAACAGGCCCAAGCCGAGTTGCCGCCCGGCACCAAATCGGCCACGTTCGCGCTCGACCTCATCGATCCGCAACAGTCGATCGCCATGGCGAGCGAGGTAAGGTCGTCGCTAGGGCAAATCTACGGGCTTGCCAACATCGCGGGAGGCTTTGCCATGGGTCCAGCAGTCGACGAGACAAGGCCCGAGGACTGGGATGCGATGCTGAGCTTGAACCTGCAGACCGCGGTCAACTGCGCGCGCGCCGTCATCCCACAGCTGCGCGAAGCCGGAGCCGGCCGAATCGTCAATGTGTCCGCGCGCGCGGCGACCCAGGGCGCGGCCAAGATGGCGCCCTATTGCGTCTCCAAGGCTGCCATCATCACGCTGACCGAGAGCCTCGCCGAGGAACTCAAGCACGCGGGCATCACGGCCAACTGCGTCTTGCCAGGCACCCTGGATACACCGCAGAATCGTTTAGCGATGCCGGATCAGGATCACTCGACCTGGGTATCGCCAGAAGCCTTGGCCGACGTCATCCTCTTTCTCACATCCCACGCCGCACGCTGCGTTACTGGCGCCGCGATCCCGGTCTACGGACGCTCCTGAGCAACCAACCGTCATGCCAAGCAATCAGACGTACTCGTCCTATCCGCCCGCCATCGTCGTTCGGCAAAGGCCGCCGACCCACGGAGGCGAGAGGCGAACCAAGCGCCATCTCCGGGCGCGCTTGCCAGCCCTCATCCTAGCGAGCAGCCTGGCCTGCGCCACGCAAGCGGTCGACCTTGACGCACAAACCGAGCAACTGCTGGTCGATGCCGTGGAGGCAGCTGCCAACCTGGACCTCTACAATGCCCGCTGCCGCGGCGACGTATCAGGCCGCGCAACGGATAATCTGAACAAAGCCATGGTTGGCAAGCTCCGCACGACGGTGCTCTCAGTCCAAGACGATCTCTTCCCCGAGCACAGCTACCGCCGCGTCCAACGCCGGCTGGAAGCTGATTTCATTGCGCGGCTCAGAGACATGAAGGGCTGCGACGGCGCCAAGGAATCCGCCCTGCCGGACAGCCTCAAGGAGGACTACCAAGAAAAGCTCAGCGCAATCCGGGCGCTGCCATAGCTCGGCCCGAATCTTAGGACGGCGTGCCCCAGGCGCCGCATGGCATCGCGGCGGGGCGCCGCTCCCACAAGGGCGCAGAGCGACTCGGGACCATCAATCCCTAAAGATCTGCAATCCGGAAGCGGCGTAGCTCAAGGGTGCCTGCACCGCGAACGGCAGCGCAACGCGACCTGCGTAGACCAGGCCCGCCGATGCATCCCAGGTCTTGCGCAGCACGAAGCTGCCTCCCAGCTCTGCCGGACCAGGGTCGATACCAAAGGCCGTCGGATCCGTGTCTCCGGTATTCACATAGAGCCGGAAGCACATTTGCTGCTGATCCTGATAGAAACATGGGAAAGCACTGGCGAGCAGCATGCCGTCGACAGGCTGCTCAGCAACCGTACAGGCAGCAAGTCCTTCCGCGGCAATGTCCGCAACGACCTGCTCTCCGGTCTGGCCTTTCGCGAGCGCCTCAGAGGGCAGCGTGTGGGCGAAGGTAGCGCCCTCGTCCGCCGAGGTCGTCATCAGATCCTCCAGATGCTTATAGAGCACATCGGCTTGCTCGATCCCGAAGGCGTCCGCCTGGAAGCGCATGAAAGAGCACAAATTGCGTGCATCGCTATAGACGAAGGAATAGCCGACGTACCAGGTCGGCGCCGCACTGCCAATCGTAGGGGCCGAAGCGGCGAACAGGCATGCCAACGCCATGCAAAAACGTTTCATCGAAAAGACCTCGCGATGCAAAGTGCGTTAATCAGACTGAGCGACAGTTTAGGCGATTGCCGGAAAATCTCATACCAGATGGCGTTGATCACCGGATCGCCCAGTCGGTTGAGGAGACGCCGCGCCGCCTTCAGGTTAGACGACCTGGGAGCAACGCCCGCTGCGATCGCGCGCCCGTCACGGCGGGACGCCGCTCCCGCCGAACCCACGCATGCCCTCGGGATTGGGCATTTTCCACACTATGGATCCGATATTGCGATACATTCTCTGCTCCCGGACCCACTTGAGGCCGTGGATCCCTGGTCCGGTCACGAGCGAGGCCCTTTCGCGTAGGTTTTGAGGCGCCTAGCGGCTCTATGTAACGAAAAACCGGCGCGACAGGGACCCTTCTTCCGGTTCCGCAGCCGATTCATACTCAGTCGGACAGGCTCCGAAACCATGTTACAGACAATACGTGGCCGCCTGGCCTTGCACTTCACCCTGCTGATCGCGGGGCTCATGCTGGTCATGCTCGCACTGACCGGCTGGCTCGGCTACGGCATGGTCAACGACCTACGCCCGCGGCTGCAAAGCATTTTCGCTGAGACCCAGACGCTCAACGAGAAGAACGTCCTGCTCAACAGCGCCAACTATCTCCGCGGGCACCTCTTCCCCCACCTCGACCGCGTCGACATCGCCGCACTCAACAAGGAAATCGACCAGGTCAAGGCATGGCTCCCGATCAAGTCGTTCATCATCACAGACGCGAACGCCCGCGTTGTCACGGACGGCAGCATCGCCAATTATCGCTATGGCCAACCGCTCGCGCTGCCGCGTGAGCCCTTGCCCGGTCAGCCCATCCTGGACGCCCACCCAGACAGCAGCACACTCAGCTTCGCCGTCGGCGCAGACAATCGCGTTGCCGGCTATGCCGTCATCACGCTCTCCAACACCGCACTCCAAGCATCACTGCAGATGCTCGACCAGCAAGTGACGGCCCAGTGGGAACACGCCAGCGTGGCCCTGCTGCTCGGCGCCGGGCTCATGCTGACGCTGGTCGGAAGCATTGGCGCCATGCTGATCTGGCGCGTCGCGCGGTCGCTGAGCCAGCCCATCACGGAAATGGTTGCCGCGGCGGAATCCTGCGCCAACGGCAACTTGGACATTGCCCTGCCGGTGCGCAGCAGCGATGAGCTGGGCCACCTCGCGCGCGCCTTGAACACCATGGCAAAGGAACTCAAGGTCAGCCACCGGCGCATGCGTCACCTCGCCAACTATGACGCCCTGACCGGACTTCCCAACCGTCACCTGTTCCAAGACAGGCTCCGCCATGCACTCTACGCGGCTGATCGCAGCGAGCACCAAATCGGCTTGATGTTTCTCGACCTCGACGGCTTCAAAGCCATCAATGACTCACTGGGGCACGCGCTTGGCGACGAGGTGCTCAAGCTCGCCGCCGCGCGCCTGCGCGAGACCGTGCGCGCCAGCGACACCGTCGCCCGACTCGGCGGTGACGAGTTCACCGTGGTCGCCGAAGGCATTCACGGCACAGCCGACGTCGTCGGCTTGGCGGAAAAGTTGCTTGCCGTGCTGGCCCAGCCCTATTCGATCCAAGGCCACCGGCTGCAGCTCTCGGCCAGCATCGGCGTCACCCTCTATCCCGAAGACGGCACCACAGCAGACGCCCTCCTGCACAGTGCCGACAGCGCCATGTACGAGGCCAAACGCCGCGGCAAGAACGCCTATTGCCGCTTCACTCCAGAGTTGGACTTGGCCGCGACCGGCCGCCTCAGCCTGGAACAGCATCTGCCGCAAGCACTGTCGTCCGGTCAGCTGGAGCTGCACTACCAACCGCAGATCCACATAGGGTCCGGGCATCTAGTCGGTGCCGAGGCACTGCTGCGCTGGCAAAGCGCGGATGCATCGGCCCAACCCGGCGGGCTGATTGCACGCTTGGAAGACAGCGGCATCGTCGCCCAAACGACGGCATGGATCCTAGATGAAGGCTGCCGCGCACTCGCGCAGTGGCGCGCCCAGGGCCTTCCTGAGCTGCGGCTGGCGATCAACCTCGCGGGCCAGCAACTCACACACCCCGATCTGCTGGAAACGGTCAGCACGGCGCTTGCGCGCGCTCAACTCCCGCCAGACGCACTCGAGTTCGAGATCACCGAGAACAGCCTGCTCGAAACCGAGCATAGCGGCCAAGCCATCGAGCAGCTTCAGGGGCTCGGCGTCCGAGTCGCGATCGACAACTTCGGAACCGGCTATTCGTCCGTGGTCAATCTGCACCGACTCGCGATCAATACCATCAAGATCGACCGCAGCCTGATCCAAGACATCGCGACGAATGAGGACAGCAGGCTCGTGACCTCTGCCATCGTCTCGCTCGCCAAGCAGCTCGGAATAGAGACCGCAGCTCAAGGCGTCGAAACCGACACCCAATGCTCCATTCTGCAGGCCCAAGGCTGCGACATTCTCCAGGGATACCGCGTATCCGAGCCACTCCCCGCCCAGCGACTGCTCGACTGGGCCAAGGTGCATCGTCGCTCCGCCGAACAGCCGCCCCAGTCCATGCCCCCCCAGCCACAGCAGTTCACCACCTCGAGCGCCGGCCTCCAGACCGATCAGGCTTGAGAAATGGACTCATCACCAAGCTCGCGCGCCCCTGCGTTGGCTTCGCCTCAGACCGACGAGTCATGCCATCGGGATCGCTATCAGAATCGGGATCGCTATCGTCGGTTCGATACCGATACCGATCCCGACGGCCTTGGATGGTCGGACGCTGCATCGAAATTTGACTCACCTGTAAGCATTTTGCGCCCTCAAGGACTCTGTGGCCCTTGGCACTGGCGGGAGGGCGAATGAATTCGCCCCTCAGGGCAATCGCATCAAACATTCCTTATATTCTGAATCTCTAATGCCTTTTAATTCAGCGCGTTATATCTGCCATGCGTCGGATCTCGGTTCCACCAAACAGAAATGCTGCTGGATTCACCCGCAGACCCGGTGCGACGAGTGTCTCCGAGCGTCGATTGCTGGCAAGGACTTTGAGCTCTCGCTCTATCAACGCTCAGAAATTCGGGCTCTGCGTGCTCCATCATGCTGATTTCGCTAGCATATAAATGCGCTCTAATATTACCATTTCTTGATGCGATTGCCCTGATTCGCCCCTTGTATGTTCTGTTCTCAGGGATTGATAAGGAGGAGTGATAAACGGAGTTTATGAAGAGAGCCCGGGAAGCCGTTCGCCCCTGAAGCCTGGACG
>NZ_JAAIJR010000190.1 GCF_010915725.1 Thiorhodococcus mannitoliphagus | reverse complement strand
GGGGTCGCGGTGGGGTTAGGTGCCTCTTGGGCGCGGGTCCCGGGCCCCCCCCCCCGCGGGGCACCGGGTTCGCCTTCTGCCCCCCCGCGGGGGGGGGCGGCCCCCCCCCCCCCCCGCGCCGCTCATCAACGACGCATCGCAGACATCAGTAAGGCGAATTGATGACGATGTACTCCACGCTGCTCCCGGAATAGCGTGGCTGGTACCAGGTCGAGCCACACTGCTTATAGGTGACGCCGTTGACGGTCACCGACGAGCATGAGGGCGGCAGCGAATAGACGATCGAGCCGATCACCGCAGCCGTCGCAGCAACCGCGACGGCCGCCCCGACCGGGTTATTCCAACGCGGCGGCGGTGGCGGCGGCGGGCGATAGCCGCCTTGAGGCGGTGGCGGCTTCCCCCCTTGAGGCGGCGGCCGTTGCCCACCTTGAGGTGGCGGACGGTTTCCGGGGGGCGGGCGATTGGCATTGACGTTGACATTACGATTGACGTTTCGGTTGACGTTCACGTTGCGGCTGCCGCCTACGTGCACGGAGGCCCGGGCATGTCCGCCCCCGCCCCGGCGGGCTGAGGCATCCAGGGGTAAGAGGCTAGAGCCGACGAAGAAGAGGCTCACAACGACGATGGTGAGAGCATGCTTGGACAGAATCTTCATGATGGGCGCTCCCTAGGGCGTGGTCTGATCTTCAGGCGTGGTCTGATCTTCGGTTTGGACGACGAGCTGGATGGGGAGATCGTCCTTGGACGGAGCAAAGGTGAAGACCGCGTCAGTGGGTGCGGCCTGGGTGTCCCAGCTCAGATTGGCGATGTATTGGGGCTCGCCCGGTAGACCCTTGGTTGTCACAACATAGCGTAGCGGCAGCGGAGCATCACCCTGCGCGATCCAGATCTGCCAGTCGATCACCTCCTGACGGAAGGCGTAGTGATCGGTCAAGTGACCGTCGATCATGACGGCGCCGACCCAGGTGGCTGCTTGAATGTCTGCCTCGCCCCCCTCGTCCGAACCCCAATAGAAGAGATCCTGAAGGGGAAATTCGATCCCGTACTTGTCGGCCAGGACGGCCAGCAGCTCACGGATCGTCGGGGGCGCCGGGACGGTCGCATAAAAGTTGCCTTCGGGAGCGTAGAGCGTAAAGTGCTCGCCGTCGAAGTAGAATTCGCGGGCCTTGCGGTCAGTGGCGATGTCGGCGCGCAGATGGTCGGGCTTGCGCGCCTTGAGTTCGACCGTCTTGGTCAACATGATCTTCTGCCCGCTGTCGAGCACCTCGTCGATCATATCGTCCGCCTTCAGCTCGAACGACTCGAGTCCACGCAGATAGGCGCCCATGCGTTGCAGTGCATCGATCGCCATGGGATCGACCGCTTGGGCCTCGGTCGTCGACACGGCCTCCGTCGCCTCCTCTTGAGCCGGCACGGGGGCCGACAGCGCGATGCTCGCGAACGCGAGTGCGGTCAAGTATCTTGGTCTCAGTGTCATGTCGGAAAACCTCGGTTCGCTTCTTAATGATGGGGGGGGGGAGCCGTCCGGCGAGCAGACTCTCTCAATGCTCACCCGGCGGCGTTCTTCTCAGGACAAGGAGACATCTCGCGGGATTAGGAGACGAAACCGCGGGCCAAACGACAGCAGCCGGCCACGGCGTTCGAAGCCTACGCCAGCCGAACCTGGAGTGTAAAGCACGTTTCCGACACTTCTGTCCAGCCTGCCTGAGCTTAGAAAGTGACCATCAACAACTTCCCCCCTTTCGCAAAGGGGGGCCAGGGGGGATTTCGGGCGGGATCGCTCGTATCGGGAAACAATTAATGGGCGCTTTCTTAGCCGAAGCAGGAGGAAGCGCCACCCGCGAGCGCGAGCGTCGATCATCGGACCGCCCAGTCGGTTGAGTCGGAACCGCGCATCCTTCACTCTAAGCGACGCGGGAGCGCCGCTCCCACCGACAGCGCGCTTGGGTCGGAGGAAGATCGAGACCAGAGCGCATCTTCGACGGGCCGGATGCCATAGAGTGAGGAATCGCAGATCGACCGGATCATTGGCGATAACTCTGTCATTTGCCATGCATTTGGAATCGAAGCCGGACTGCCATACCCTAAATAGGCAAAGGACGTGTGATCTTGCCGCCGACGGACCCACCGGACACGAGAGGCCCCATCGATGTATATCCTGCTGCTCAGCATCCACGGTCTGATCCGAGGCCACGACCTCGAACTCGGACGCGACGCCGACACCGGAGGACAGACCAAGTACGTCGTCGACCTCGCCCGTGCGCTCGGCGAGCGCGACGATATCACACAAGTCGACCTCGTCACGCGACGCGTCGTCGATCCCTCCGTGAGCCCGGACTACGCGGAGCCCATCGAGCCACTGAGTGAAAAGGTGCGCATCCTCCGCATCGACGCGGGTCCCGATGAGTACCTTCCCAAGGAGCAGCTCTGGGATCACCTCGACAGCTTCGTGGACAACCTCGCCGCGTACTTACACGAGGCGGGACATTGGCCGAACATCGTCCACAGTCACTATGCCGACGCCGGCTATGTCGGCGTGCGGCTGTCGAATCTCATCGGCGCGCCCCTGGTCCACACCGGACATTCCCTCGGTCGCGACAAGCGACAACGGCTGCTGGCTGCCGGACTAGACAGCGACCAGATCGACGCCCGCTACAACATGCTGCGCCGCATCGACGCCGAAGAGGCGGTGCTGGCCAGCGCCGACCTAGTCATCACCAGCACCCACAATGAGATTGAGGAGCAGTACGGTCTCTATGACTACTACATGCCCGAGCGCATGCGTGTCATTCCGCCAGGCACCGACCTCAAGCAGTTTCATCCACCGACCGACGACGACTCGATCGCCTTCGCGGACGAGGTCGAGCGCTTCCTCGACGAGCCGGACAAGCCGCTGATCCTTGCGCTCTCCCGCGCGGACCACCGCAAGAACATCGTCGCTCTGGTCGAGGCCTATGGAGAATGCGCTCAGCTGCAGGAGCGGGCGAATCTGCTCATCGTGGCCGGCAACCGCGACGACATCCGCGACCTAGACGAGGGCGCACGCAACGTACTGACCGATATTCTCATCACGGTCGACGCCTACGACCTCTACGGCCACGTCGCCATCCCCAAGCACCATACGGCCGATGAGGTGCCCGCGATTTACCGTCTCGCGGCGAGTTCCCGCGGCGTCTTCATCAACCCAGCACTGACCGAGCCCTTCGGCCTAACGCTGTTGGAGGCGGCGGCGACCGGCTTGCCGCTGGTGGCGACCGAGAACGGCGGCCCGGTGGACATCATCGGCAACTGCGAGAACGGCCTGCTGGTCGACCCACTGGACCGCCGCCAGATCGGCGACGCTCTGCTCCAAATCCTGGGTGATGCGCAGACCTGGCAGACCTTCTCCGAGCGTGGGCTCGCGGGCGTGCGCAAGCACTATTCCTGGCAGGCCCATGCCGCGAGCTACCGCAAGCTGCTCGCCCCCTTGACCGAGAAGGCCGAACCCATCCCGGACACGCCCCCCATGCGCCGCGCCATGGTCTACCGGGACCGCGCGCTCTTCACCGACCTGGATCAGAGCCTGCTCGGCGATCCGCAAGGCGTGGAGCGCTTCGTGGCCATGATGCGCAAGAACAAGCGCTGCTCGAACTTCGGCATCGCCACCGGGCGCCGCCTGGACTCACTGCTCGCCGAACTCAAACGCCGCGGCATCCCGATTCCGGATGTGCTCATCACCAGCCTGGGGACCGAGATCCACTATACCGGGCGCCTGGTCCCAGACGACTACTGGAACGAGCATGTCGATCATCTCTGGAAGCCCAGAGCGGTGCGCCGCGCCCTGGCCGATGTTCCAGGCCTGCTGCCGCAAACCAAGATCGAACAGAGCCGTTTCAAGATCTCCTACCACTACGACCCCTCGATCGCGCCTTCGGTGGATGAGATCTCCACCCTGCTGCGCACCAGCGACCTGACGGTGAACGTCATCCATGCCTTCGGCCAATTCCTGGACATCGTTCCGGTGCGCGCGAGCAAGGGACTGGCGGTGCGCTATGTCGCACACCGTTTCGGCATCCCGCTGGAGCATGTGCTGGTGGTTGGCGGATCGGGCGCGGACGAGGATATGATGCGCGGGAACACCCTGGCGGTCGTGGTCGCCAACCGTCATCACGAGGAACTCTCGCAACTCTCCGAGATCGACAACATCTACTTCGCGGAGCAGGCCCATGCCAACGGCATCCTGGAGGCAGTCGAACACTATGACTTCTTTCGCTCCTGTCGCGTCCCTGTCGCGGAGCCAACGCCCGAGTCGAGCGCTCAAGAGTGACGCGGCAAGCCAGCGGAGCAAACCGGCGGAGCAAACTCACAGCAGCGGCATCAAGACAGCGAGGACTCTGAATCGTGGACAAACCCTCACTCTGCGTCTTTGGCGAGGTCCTGTTCGATTGTTTTCCCGACGGTCGTCATGTCCTTGGCGGGGCACCCTTCAATGTCGCCTGGCATTTGCAGGCCTTTGGCGCGGCACCGAGATTCGTCAGCGCCGTCGGTGAGGACGCCGACGGGGAGAAGATTCGTGCGGGCATGAGGCACTGGGGGATGCTGACGAGCGACCTGCAAACCGATCCGGACCATCCGACCGGACGCGTGCGAGTCAGTCTGGAAAACGGCGAACCGAGCTACGACATCGTTCCCGACAGCGCCTATGACTTCATTCGCACGCCGACCGAAATGGGGCCCTTCGCACTCGTCTACCACGGAACCCTGGCGCTACGGCAGCCGGTCTCCGAGGCAACGCTCTCCGGGATCAAGTCAGCCGAGCCCGACCTGGTCTTTCTCGATGTGAACTTGCGCGCACCTTGGTGGAGCCGAGACAAGACGCTCGCGCTGGTCACGGAGGCCGATTGGGTCAAGCTCAACGAGCACGAACTCGCGATGCTCGCGGGTGCCGCAGCGGCCTCCGCCAGACCCATTCCGGAGCTGGCGAGGGACTTCATGGAGCAGCACGATCTCAGCGGCCTCATCGTGACCATGGGGAGCGAGGGTGCGCTCGGATTGATCAAGGGTAGCGAGCCTGTCCGGGTCGCCCCGCAACCTGCGCTCGAGGTCGTCGACACGGTCGGCGCCGGAGATGCCTTTGCGGCCGTCACCATTCTCGGCATCGTCAACGGTTGGTCACTGGACAAGACGCTGTCGCGCGCGCAATCCTTCGCCTCGAAGATCGTCGGCCAGCGCGGCGCGACCGAGGCCAACCCTGATCTCTATCAGCCCCTCGTCGACCAGTGGGGTCTTGCCAACTAGCCAGCGCTGCCCGACCTGGATCTGAGCGGGCGCGACCCGCTCGGCGCACTGCCCCGTCTGCCGGATCGGGTCCAATCGCCCTTGCATCCGCCGTCCCCCGGCTCGCGCCCTATCGGCCGCACCGGGAACACGGCCCCCCGCTCAATTTGGAGTCTCCATGTACGAACAGGTTTCACATGCCCTGCTGAACGACATCCTCGATGATCTCAGTCATCAGGTCGTTCGTGAGGACCTGCGTCATTTCTACACCCGTTTGGGCGCGAACTTCTACGCCATTCACTCGCTCTTCGAACACCTCTACGGCCATCGCGAGGACTTCAAGGAGCAGATCACCAAGCTGACCGAGCGTCTGGCACGCGCCTATATCGATCGTCCCGAAAGCCTCAGACAGATCGACATGGAGCGCGAGGAGAATCACAGCTGGTTTCTGAATCCGGAGTGGACGGGCATGGCGCTCTATTTGGACGGATTCGCCGGCAACCTTCAGGGCCTGACCAAACGGCTGTCCTATCTCCAGGAGCTGGGGATCAACATGGTGCACGTCATGCCCATCCTGCGTTGCCCGCAGGGCGCCAGCGACGGCGGCTATGCCGTGAGCGACTTTCGCAACATCGACTCACGCGCGGGCTCGGTGGACGACATCTCGGAACTCACAGCCGCCATGCACAAGCGCGGCATGCTGCTGACGCTCGACGTGGTGGTGAACCACACCTCCAACGAGCATGAGTGGGCCCAAAAGGCCTGCGAGGGCGACAAGTACTACCAGGACTTCTACTACGTCTTCCCCAACCGTGACGTGCCGGACATGTTCGAGGAGACCATGCCGGAGATCTTCCCGGAGACCGCGCCCGGCAACTTCACCTGGAACGACCAGATGGAGAAGTGGGTGATGACGGTCTTCAACAACTACCAATGGGACCTGAACTACTCCAACCCCTCGGTCTTCATCGAGATGCTGGACATCATCCTCTTCTGGGCGAACCAAGGCGCCGACATCGTGCGCCTCGACGCGGTCGCCTTTCTCTGGAAGAAGATCGGGACCACCTCGCAGAACGAGCGCGAGGCCCATCTCATCCTCCAGCTCATGAAGGACTGCTGCCAGGTGGTCGCACCCGGCGTGCTCTTCATCGCCGAGGCCATCGTCGCGCCCTCGGAGATCATCAAGTACTTCGGCGAGGACGCCGTCATCGCCAAGGAGTGCGAGATCGCCTACAACGCCACCTTCATGGCGCTGCTGTGGGACGCGGTCGCCACCAAGAACGCCAAGCTGCTCAATCAGGGCATCAAGAGCCTGCCGCTCAAGCTCGACCGCGCCACCTGGCTGAACTACATCCGCTGCCACGATGACATCGGCCTGGGCTTCGACAACGCCGACATCCGTGCCTGCGACTATGACCCCTATGCCCACCGCCACTTCCTGATCAACTGGTTCACCGGCGCCTTCGAGGGCTCGCCAGGCCGTGGCCGCCCCTTCGGCGTCAACCACAAGACGGGCGACGCGCGCATTGCGGGCGCCCTAGCCTCGCTCGCCGGTCTGGAGACGGCGCTGGAGATGCAGGATCAGGAGGCGATCGACCATGCGGTCAATCTCATCCTGACCCTGCACGGCATGATCCTCTCCTTCGGCGGCATCCCGCTCATCTGGTACGGCGACGAGATCGGCACCCTGAACGACAGCTCCTTCCTGGACGACGTCAACAAGGCGGGCGATGCGCGCTGGATCCACCGACCACGTATCGACTGGACGCGCGCCGAGCGCCGCCATGAGCAGGGCACAGTCGAGCAGCGGATCTTCGACGGACTCAAGCGCATGATCGCGGTCCGCAAGGGCACGCCCGCCTTCGCGGACTTCAACAACCGCGAGCTGATCGACGTCAGCAACCCGCACCTCTTCGTCTTTCTGCGCACGCACCCGACCATGCAGACCAGCTCGGTGCTGGTCGCGGCCAACTTCGATGCCAATTCGCAGTATCTCGACCTCGAGGAACTCAGCCACCGCGGGATCTTCCGCTACGGCCTGCTGCAGGACATCATCACCGGAGACTCGCCCGCCATCTTCAACAACCGAGTCATCATCCCGCCCTTCCACTTCTACTGGCTGGCGAATCAGCGGGCACGATCGATGCTCTGAAGCGCCCGAGCGAAATTGCGCCCTGCGCCAGAACCCTAGGGCGCAAGAGGCCGCCTCAATAAGGGCTGCTGTCTCTGACGGTCGTTGCGCCCTCGCTTGAATCCGCAAGATCGCTCAACGGAGCGGCCGTATTGCGCCGAATGCGAGCGGTGGCTGTACCTGGACCCTCGGCACGGCTTGCGGCGCGGCGCAATAGGCGACGCGAGTGGAGCCTCGATCCTCTGGTCCAAGCGCACGCTCGGCGGGAGCGGCGCCCCCCCCCCCCGGGGGGGGGGTAGGGGGGGGGGGCCCGCGCCCCCGCGGGTGGGGGGCAAGGTGGGCCGGTGGGCGGGGAAACCGGTTGGGGGGACCCCGGAAGGCGCCCGGGGCCGGGG